>CAYWWT010000010.1:0-4699 GCA_964461855.1 uncultured Rhizobium sp.
GCGAATATCATTTCTCGACGCGGCAATGGGAAGACGCCATCGCCTATCTGGAAGCGCACACCGAAGTGCGCGACGTGCTGCTGTCGGGCGGCGATCCGCTGACCTTGTCCGACGACAAGCTGGACTGGCTGCTGAGCCGGCTCCGCGCCATTCCGCACATCGAGTTCCTGCGCATCGGCACCAAGATGCCGGTGGTGACGCCGCAGCGCGTGACGCGCGGGCTGATCCGGGTGCTCAAGAAGCATCATCCGCTCTGGATGAGCCTGCATTTCACCCATCCCGCCGAGCTGACGCGGGAAACGGCAGAGGCGACCGCGCGTCTGGCCGATGCGGGCGTGCCGCTGGGCAGCCAGACCGTGCTGCTGAAGGATATCAACGACGATCCCGCCGTGATGACCCGGCTGATGCACGGCCTGCTGAAAAGCCGGGTGAAGCCCTATTATCTCTATCAATGCGATCCCATCCGGGGTTCGGCGCATTTCCGTACCGGGGTGGACAAGGGGCTGGAAATCATCAAGGCGCTGCGCGGCCACACCACCGGCTATGCCACGCCGATCTTTGTGATCGATGCGGGCGGCGGCGGCAAGATCCAGCTGGCGCCCGATCCGGTGGCGGGGCGCGAGGGCGATTTCCTGCTGCTGAAGAATTTCGAAGGCAAGATTTACAAATATCCCGATCCGAACGGCTCGCTCGGGCGCTGACATGCGGTTCGGGGTCACCTACGACCTGCGCAGCGACTATCGTGCGCTGGGCTATGGCGAGGAAGAAACCGCCGAGTTCGACGCCGAGGAAACCATCGCTGCGATCTGCGAGGCCTTGTCGGGATTGGGCCATGTGCCGGAACGCATCGGCGGCATTCGCGCCTTGGCCGAAAAGCTGGCATCGGGCGCGCGCTGGGACGCGGTGTTCAACATCTGCGAAGGCTTGAAAGGCGTGTCACGCGAGGCGCAAGTGCCTGCGCTGCTGGAGGCTTATGACATTCCCTATGTCTTTTCCGATCCGCTGACGCTGGCCTTGTGCCTGGACAAGGCGATGACCAAGCGCGTGCTGCGTGATGCAGCGGTGCCCACTGCCGCTTTCGCATTGGTCGAGCGCGAGACGGACATTGCCAAAGTGTCGATGGATTTTCCCCTGTTTCTCAAACCGGTGTCGGAAGGCTCGGGCAAGGGCGTGGATGCGCGCTCGCGCGTGGCAAACCGGGATGAGATGGAAAGCGTGGCGCGCGATCTTCTGGCACGCTTTCGCCAGCCCGTGCTGGTGGAAGAATTCCTCCCGGGCCGGGAATTCACCGTCGGCATCACCGGAACGGGCGATACGGCTTCGGTGCTGGGTGTGATCGAGATCGTGCCGACCGGGAAATATGTCGGTCATGGCTATGGCCTGGAGAACAAGTCGGACTGGGAAGGCAAGCTCGACATCGTGCCGGTGGACGATGCCGAAGCCCGCGCCGCCGCCGCTGTGGCGCTGGCGGCCTGGAAGGTCCTGCGCTGCCGCGACGGCGGCCGTGCGGATGTAAGACTGGATCGTCATGGGAGCCCACGCTTCATCGAGGTCAATCCGCTGGCCGGCATCCGCCCCGGCTATTCGGACCTTTGCTTCATCGCGGACTTTCAGAAAATCTCCTACCGGGAATTGATCGGGAAATTTCTCGACTCCTTCCTCGCCCGGCATGCGGTATGAAAATTCTGGTTCTGCATTCCGATATCGCCGCCAACGCACCGCCGGAGGAGCTGGATACGCTGATCGCTGCGCAGGCCGTGGCGGAGGCGCTGGCCGGGCGCGGCCATGCGGTGGAGCAGGCCGCGTTTCGGGAAGAAACGCTGAAGGCGCTTCTGGCCCGAACCGTGCCGGATATCGTCTTCAATCTGGTGGAAGGCGTGCATGGCCAGGGCAAGCTGGCGCCGCTCGCGCCCCGGATGCTGGCGGAGTTGGGCGCGCGTTTTACCGGCGTCGATGCCCGCGCCATGGCGGTGACCAATGACAAGCCGTTGACCAAGACCCTGCTGCGCGAAGCCGGTCTTGCCACGCCGGGCTGGGCGGTGCCGCCGGACTGGGCGGGGCTGGACGGCGGCAAATGGATCGTCAAATCGGTGCTGGAAGATGCCTCGCTGGGGCTGGACGATGGCTGTGTGGTGCAAGGACGTGACGTACTGGCGCGCGCCGCCGCCTGCGCGGCGAAATTCGGCGGCGCCTGGTTCGCCGAACGCTATGTCGAGGGCCGGGAATTCAATATCGCGGTGCTGGGTTCGCGGGACGATTGGCGCGTGCTGCCGATGGCGGAAATGCGCTTCGAGCAATGGCCGGCAGGCAAGCCGCGCATCGTCGGCTATGACGCCAAATGGGAAGAGGATTCCTCTGGCTGGCGCGGCACCGTGCGCGCCTTCGGCGTGGAGCGCGAGGAACCGGAACTGGCGGCGCGGCTGAGAGCGGCCTGCGACCGGGTATGGACGCGCTTCGGGCTCAGCGGTTTTGTGCGGGTGGATTTTCGTGTCGGCGATGACGGCATGCCGCAGATCCTGGAGATCAATGCCAATCCCTGCATCTCGCCCGATGCCGGTTTCGCGGCGGCGGCAGCGGAAGCGGGCATGGATTATCCCGCCTTGATCGAAGCTATTATCGAAGCCACGCCATGACGATTGCTCTCAAAGCCTCCTATGCTTGCGTGGTGGGTGGGCCGGTCCTTTCCGCGGTCGATCCGCGCATCTTCACTCTGCGCTATTTCAGCCAGTGCATGGATTGCAGCTTCTGCCGCGATGCCTGCTGCGAACATGGCGTGGACATCGATGTCGGCAATGCGCAGCGCCTGACCGGGCTGCCGCGCGCGTTTCACGACCGCATTGCCGCGCCGGCCGGGCAATGGTTCACCACCGAAGCCATCGCCGATGCGGAATTTCCCGGCGGGGCACATCTGCGCACCCAGGTCAAAGGCGGCACCTGCGTTTTTCGCAATGAAGGCGCGCGCGGTTGCGCCATCCATGCCTATTGCCTGGAAGAGGGGCTGGACTACCATCTCTTCAAACCAATAGTGAGTGTGTTGTTTCCGGTGACCTTCGAGCATGGTGTGCTGACCGCGTCGGACGAGGCAGCGGACGGTAGCTTGATCTGCAGCGGCGCGGGCCCGAGCCTTTATGACGGCGCGCGCGAAGAACTTCTGTATTATTTCGGCTCCGGCCTGATCGCGGAGCTGGATGCTTTGAAGGTAGGCCATGACAATTGAAACTCCCACCTTCGCGGATGTTGTGGCCGCGGCGCGGCGCATCGCGCCCTATGCCGTGCGCACGCCCTTGGTCGAAGCGCCGCAATTGCGCGCGGCGCGCGGCGCGCGCGTTTTTCTCAAGCTGGAAAATCTCCAGCGTACCGGCTCGTTCAAATTCCGCGGCGCCTGCAATCGCATCCTGATGATCCCGGAGACCGAGCGCGCGCGCGGCGTGGTCGCCTTCTCGTCCGGCAATCATGCCCAGGGCGTGGCGGCGGCGGCGCAGATTTTCGGCATTTCCGCTTTGATCGTGATGCCGGTGGATGCGCCACGCGCCAAGGTCGCGGGCACGCGCTCTTATGGCGCGGAGATCGTGACGTACGACCGGGTGAAGGACGACCGCGAAGCCATTGCCGCGCGTATCTGTGCCGAGCGCGGCGCGACCCTGATCAAGCCCTATGACGATCCCGGCATCATGGCGGGGCAGGGCACCATCGGGCTGGAGATCGCGGAAGATGCGGCCCGGTTTGGCGTGACGCTGGATGCGGTGGCCACGCCTTGTTCGGGCGGCGGCCTGGTGTCGGGCGTGGCGCTGGCATTGAAGGGCGCGGGGGTCGCTGCGCCGGTGCACAGCGTCGAGCCGGAGAATTTCGACGGCATGAAGCGGTCCTTGGCGGCGCATGCGCGCACCTCGGCGCCGGGCGGAAAGCTTTCCATCGCCGATGCGCTGATGGCGCCGGTGCCGGGGCATCATGTCTTCGCGCTGGCCGATGGCTTGCTGGCGCCGGGGATCGCGGTCGATGACGAAGAATTGGCGCGCGCCGTAGCCTTCGCGGCGCTCCGGCTCAAGCTGCTGGTCGAACCGGGCGGCGCCGCCGCGCTGGCGGCGCTGCTGGCGGGAAAGATCGCAGGCGGCACCGTCGCGCTGGTGGTGTCGGGCGGCAATGCCGATTTCGCCAGCGTGGAAAATGCCGTTTCCCGATATCCCGAGGTTTAACGGTTAAGCTTTACGGCTGCCGGCTCTGAGGCCCGCAGCCGGCCCGCCCTATTTTGGCGGCATGCGCGCTTTCGGTTTCGCTGCGTTGCTGGTCGCTCTGCTGGGAGCCGTCATCATGCTCTTTGCCCGTCCCCCAATTGAGCCGGCGCCTCCGCGTCCCTTTCAGGTTACACGCTACGCCTACGATCACCTCGAGGCCGGCTTTACGCCGGTCACGCAATTGCCCCGCCTGGGCTTCGATCTTTCACGGGGCGACCGGCTTTCCTATCTGGCGGTGGTCGAACAGTTGATGACGGAAAGCAGCACGGGCTTCGACAGTCTGGACCCCGGCATGCGTGTCTGCCTGGAAGCGCGGGACCGGTGCCAGGGGTATCGCTTCGCGCTCGCCGGCCGCCCAAAAATGCATGCGGTGCTGGTGATCCATGCCGGCCATGTCACGCACAAGAGCCTGGAAAGATCGAGCGCGACGGAAACCGCCGCGCTCGACTGACATATCCTTAGTGGTG
>CAYWWT010000010.1:4799-7578 GCA_964461855.1 uncultured Rhizobium sp.
TCGCGCTGGCGCGGATTTCTGCGGGCGTGAAGCTGGAAAAGCCCAGCACCAGGCCCTGCTGCGGCGGCCGGTCGACGAACATGGGCGAAAGCGCACGCGCGCCGATGCCGGCTTTCTTCGCGGCGGCGGCGATCTCGACATCCGCCTTTTCATTTTTCAGCCTCGCGACCATGTGCAGGCCCTGTTCGGGCATGGCGAAGTCCAGGCGCTCTCCGGCATGCGCACGCAAGGTTGCGGCCAGCACATCGCGACCCGCCTGCACCCGGCGGCGCACGCGGCGCAGATGGGCCGCGAAATGGCCCCGGGTGATCAACTCGGCCAGCGGTGCTTCGGTCAGGACGGGCGGAAAGCGGTCGCTGCGCGCGCGCGCTGCCAGCACCGCCTCCAGCAACGGCTCCGGCGCCACCAGATAGCCGGTGCGCAGTCCCGGAAACAGAATCTTGGAGAAGGTGCCGACATAGGCGACGCGGCCGCTGCCATCCATGCCCTGCAGCGCGGTCAGCGGCGGCCCGCCATAGCGGAATTCGCTGTCGTAATCGTCTTCGATGATCCAGGCCTGGTTGCGCCGCGCCCAGTCGATGAGAGCGAGGCGGCGGCGCATGGTCATGGTCACGCCCAGCGGAAATTGGTGCGAGGGTGTGACATAGACCGCTTTCGCCTGCGGACAGTGCTTTTCGCCTGATGCGGGATCCAGACCTTCTTCGTCCACCGGAACGCCCGACACGCGCGCGCCCGCGCCGCGCAAGGCCGTCAGCGCCATCGGGTAGCAGGGATCTTCCACCCACACCGCGTCACCCGGTTGGATGATGGCGCGGATGAGAAGGTCGAGGCCCTGCTGCGCGCCCGCCGTGATCACGATCTGGTGCGGCCGGCAGCGCACGCCGCGTGCCGCACCGATATAGGCGGCGATGGCTTCCCGCAGCACCAGGCTGCCGCGCGGATCGCCATAGCGGAACAGCTCCGCCGGTGGCCGGGCGAGATGGCGCGTCATCAATTGGCGGAAGATCCGCGTCGTGCGCGGGTCGGGCGCGGTCACGCCGACTGTCAACGGCAAGGCGGGCTGCGGCGCGGCGGGATCGGGCGGATGTCGCTCGGCATTCGCGGGGCGCAGGCGGGGGACGTTCTGGGCGACGAAAGTGCCCGCGCCCACCCGGGCCTCGGCAAAGCCTTCGGACACCAGGGTCTCGAACGCGGCGATGGCGGCGGCGCGCGACAGGCCGAAACGGCGGGCAAGATCGCGGGTGGTGGGAAGCTTGGCCCCCGGGGGCACCGCGCCGCTTTCGATCAGGGCGCGGACGGCCCGGTAAAGTGCCTGGGAGCGGGGGCCGCCGCCAGGCAAAACCGGCACCAAGCCCGACCAATCGGGTGAATTGGTCGGTAATTTCGATCCATAATTGGTTCTTTTTCGAGCCAATCGCATGGCGCATCCTGCACCCCTCAGACAAGGATGCAAGTGCCGTGAGCGACGTCATCGACCCCGTTTCTTCTGCCTTCCCCGTCAGCGCCCGCAACAAGCTGAAGCGCGCCCATGAGCGCGGCAGTTACGACAAGGCGGCGGTGTTCGCGATCCTGGATTCGGCGCTGCTCTGTCATGTCTCTTACGTGATCGACGGCCAGCCCTTCTGCACGCCGACCTTGTTCTGGCGTGAAGGCGAGGTGCTCTACTGGCACGGCTCGTCCGCCAGCCGGATGCTGAAGCATTTGAAGGCGGGTACGCCGGCCTGCCTCACCGTCTCGCATCTGGACGGGCTGGTGGTGGCCCGCTCGGGCTTCCATCATTCCGCCAACTACCGTTCGGCGATGTGTTTCGGCACCGCCCAATTCATCGAGGATGCGGAAGAGAAGATGCAGGCGCTGAAGGGCGTGGTCGACCGCTTCTATCCCGGCCGCACACAAACCCTGCGTCCCATCGATCCGCAGGAATTCAAGGCCACTCTGGTCGTCAGGATGCGGATCGACGAAGCTTCGGCCAAGGTGCGCGCCAAGAATGTGCTGGACGACGAAGCCGATTACACCACGCCGGTCTGGGCGGGCGTGATTCCGGTTGCCCAGATGATCGGCGCCGAAGAGCCGTGCCCGCGTTTGATTCCGGGTGTGGAGCGGCCGGACAATCTCTCCGCCTATCGCGAAGGCCGCCGGTTGGACGAAACCTTTATCGAGATGCAGCGGCTGTACGAGCGGTCCGGAGAATAATCCGCCGCGTCAGGCAGATGGCTTTTGCCGCTTGGGCGGGTAGCTGCCGGGCTTGCTTTTGTCGAAGCGCTTCTTGGCGAATTTCTTGCCGCCGAATTTCTTCTTGTCGCCGAATTTCTGGCCGCCGGGTTTTTGGCCGTCAGACTTTTGGTCGCCGGCTTTTCGGTTGTCGAATTTGCGTTGATGGAAGCCGCCTTCCTTGCGCGGGGCTTCGGGTGCGGGAGCGGCATGGTCTGCCGGTGCTTGCGGCGCCGCCGGGCGGGCGCGGGATTCGCCGCTCTGGTCCTGAGCGCGCATGATGCGCACGCCACCTTTCTTGCGCTCGGCCACCAGGCTTGCGAATTTCTCCGCGATCTTGGCATCGACCTGGAACAGGGTTTCGGTATCGAAGACCTTGATCGCCCCGATATCCTTTTTGGTGAGTTCGCCCTGGCGGCAGATTTCCGGCAACAGCCATTTGGGGTCGGCCTTGCGTTCGCGTCCCACATTCAGGCGGAACCAGACGCCATCCGTCATGCCCCCCGGCGCGGGGCCGCGTTCGCGCGGCGGATTGGAGCGGCGCTCCTGGTCGCGCGATTTGTGTTCG
>CAYWWT010000010.1:7678-25472 GCA_964461855.1 uncultured Rhizobium sp.
CCGGGCGCGGCACATTTTCACAAAGGCGGCGGCGACGGTGCGGGCATCCGAACGCGCCAGGAGCGCGTCGGCCAGCACCAGGTCTTCTTCATTTGCCGGTTCGGCGGGAATGGCGCTCTGCAGCAGCCGTTCATGATCGAGCTTGCGGATGTCGTCCGGCGTGGGCGCGTTGCCCCACACCGCCTGGATGCGGGCGCGGCCCAGCATCTCTTCGGCGCGGCGGCGGCGCGACGGCGGCACCAGGAGCACGCTGATGCCCTTCCTGCCCGCGCGGCCGGTGCGGCCGCTGCGATGCTGCAGCACTTCGGCGTCGTTGGGCAGTTCGGCATGAACGACCAGGTCCAGATTGGGCAGGTCGATGCCGCGCGCCGCCACATCGGTGGCGACGCAGACCCGCGCGCGCCCATCGCGCAGCGCCTGCAGCGCATGGTTGCGCTCATGCTGGCTGAGTTCGCCGGAGAGCGCCACCACCGAAAAGCCGCGTTCCAGCAGCATGGATTCCATGTGGCGCACCGCATTGCGGGTGTTGCAGAAGACCAGGGCGCCCGGCGCATCCAGCGCGCGCAGCAGGTTGATCACCGCGCTTTCCACCTTGGCCGGAGCGATACGGATGGCGCGGTATTCGATATCGGCATGGCCGCGGGTCTCGCCCACCGTGGCGATGCGCAAGGCGTCGCGCTGGTAATGCGTCGCCAGATTCACGATGGCCTTGGGCAGGGTGGCGGAGAACAGAAGCGTGCGCCGTTCCGGCGGCGTGGTCTCCAGGATGAATTGCAGATCCTCGCGGAAGCCCATGTCGAGCATCTCGTCGGCTTCATCGAGCACGGCGGCCTTGAGCGAAGAGACGTTGAGCGCGCGGCGTTCCAGATGATCGCGCAAGCGGCCCGGCGTGCCGACCACGATATGGGCGCCGGCGGACAATTCGCGGCGCTCGCGGCCCGGGTCCATGCCGCCGACACAGGCGACGACGCGCGCGCCGGCATAACGGTAGAGCCAGGAGAGTTCGCGCTGCACCTGAAGCGCCAGCTCGCGCGTCGGCGCGATTACCAGGGCCAGCGGCGCACCCGCCGGTCCCATCGTGTCGGCGCCGTCCAGCAATGTATCGGCGATGGCCAAGCCGTAGGCGATGGTCTTGCCCGACCCGGTCTGTGCCGACACCAGAAGGTCGCGGCCTTCGGCATCCTCTTTGAGCACGGCGGCCTGCACCGGGGTGGCCAGGTGATATTCGCGTTCGGCAAGGGCGCGGGCGAGGGCGGTCGGCGTGGTGTGAAACGACAAGGGAACTCTGCTTTTTCGCGATTGGCGCGCACTCTTTAGTCCTATTGGGCGGAAAAGCTAGATGCAGTGCAGCATTCCAGGAAAAGCCCCGGAAACCGGCTTTTCTTTCCGGCCAGGATCGTCAGGATCGCTATCCGTGTCGGGGGTGGCGGGGGGCCATTTGATTTTGCAGCATCTCAGGAAGGAATGGTTTCTGGGCTTCAGCCTGCTCAGTGTCCTGGTCTTCGCGCTGGGCGGCGAGGCGATGTTCGCGCATCTGCCGGAGACGGGCGGCTTCACGCTCCTGTTTCTCTGGCTGTTCGCGGCGGTGCTGGGCTCCTGCCTGAACGTGGTGCGCCATGCCGACGGCATCGCCGAAATATTGGGCGAGCCATACGGCACCCTGGTTCTCACCTTGTCGGTGACCACCATCGAGGTCCTGGGCATCTCGGCGGTGATGCTTCATGGCGACAACAATCCCACCCTGGTGCGCGACACGCTGTTCTCGGTGGTGATGGTGATCCTGGGCGGCATGGCGGGATTGTCGCTGCTCTTGGGCGGCTGGCGGTACCGCGAGCAGCCCTTCAACCTGCAAGGCGCCAATTCCTATCTCGGCGTGATCATTCCCTTGGCGGTGCTGTCGCTGGTGTTGCCCAATTTCACCCGCACGACGGAAGGCCCGATGCTGTCGGCAATGCAACAGCTTTTCATCGCGCTGATGTGCGGGGGACTTTATTGCGCCTTCCTGGCGCTGCAGACCGGGCGTCACAAGGCCTATTTCACGGCGGTGATCGGCGCACCGCACCCTGCGGAGCATGTCCATGAAAAGGGTGCGCTGCCGCGCCATGCCGTGCTGCTTCTGGCCTATATCGTGCCGGTCGCCTTTCTCGCCGAAGCGATGGCCCATCCCATCGATTATCTGATCGAGACCCTGCACGCGCCCGCGGTCCTTGGCGGGGTGATCATCGCCATCATCGTGGCGACGCCCGAGGCGGTCGGGGCTTTGCGGGCCGCGATGGCGAACAAGCTGCAATTGTCGGTGAATATTTTCCTGGGCTCGGTTCTGTCCACCATCGGCCTGACCGTGCCGGTGATGCTGGTGATCAGCCATGCCACCGGCCATCCGGTTTTTCTGGGGCTGCCCGGCACCGATCAGGTCCTGCTGCTGCTGACCCTGGCGGTCAGCGTGGTGACCTTCTCCAGCGGACGCACCAACATCATGCAGGGGGCGGTGCACGTGGTCTTGTTCGCCGCCTTCCTGCTGATGATGTTCGACGCCTAAGGCATCTGCTGCGCCGCGCGTGCGGCGTGGATGATGAAGCCGATGGCGATGCCGCCGCAGGTGAGGCAGAGCGGCACCAGGATCACCTGCAGCAGCACTTCACCGCCGCTCATCACGCCGCCCAGGGTGGCGAAAGGCTCGCTGAGAAAGGTGAAGAGGCTTTTGGTGGTTTCGGGCCGGTCGCGGACCTGGCGGCTCATCGCATAGGGCACGCCGAAAAAGACCACGGCATAAACGGTGCTGATCGCGACCACGAAAAGCGCATTGGCACTCATCCAGAAGGTCGTCCAGAACACTGCGAGAAAGCCGATCCAGCAGATGACGGCGATCTTGTAAATTCGCGGGTCCATCACACTGCGGATTGCGGGAAAGGGATGAATTTCCGCCGGTCCGGCGGTGGTTTCCTCGCATTCGATCTCAACGCGTGCGTGGCTTGTCCTCATCGCTCTCTCCAAGGTTGGTGGTGGAGGCGGGTGTGCCCTGCGGCCGCCAGAACATGCCGAGCTGGAGGCTCCTGGCGATGTTGGCGGCGCGGGCGCAGAACTGGTCGGCGATGGCAGGCGGGCATTCGGCACGCGCGGTCTGGGCGAAAAGATCCAGCCAGCGCTCGAAATGGGCGGGGCGCACCATCTTCAGCCGCATATGGGCGATCATGGGATTGCCCTTGTAGCGGCCGCTGGTGAGCATGACCGAGGACCAGAAATCGCACATCTTGGCCAGGTGCGGGTCCCAGTCGTCCCCGATGACCCGGGCAAAGATCGGTCCCAGTTCTTCGTCCGCCCGCACCCGTGCGTAAAAAGCATGCACCTGGCGGTGAATCATCTCCTCGCTGACGGACGGGGAAGGCGGGCTGAGCGGCATTTGCGCGGTCATGAAAATCTCCGGCGGCCGGGCTCGCGGCCACAGGAAAGATGTATTATAGATACTTCTTTATGACAACTTTGAAACCACCGCTTTTCATGGGCTAAATGGACGCATGCGCCTGACTCTCTATTCCGACTACAGCCTCCGCCTTCTGATGTACGCGGCGATAAAGGACCCTGGGCTTGTGACCATCCAGGAAGTCGCCGACACCTATCGGATCTCCCGCAATCACCTGATGAAGGTGGCATTCCAGCTGGGCCGTGACGGCTTTCTGGAAACGGTGCGGGGTCGTGGCGGCGGGCTGAGATTGGCGCGCAAGCCCGACAGGATCGGCCTGGGTGAAATCATCCGCAGCACCGAGGACGATCTCGTGCTGGTGGAATGTTTCAATCCCGCCAGCAACACCTGCGCGATCATCAAGGCTTGCCGCTTGCGCGGTGCCCTGTCGCGCGCCCTGAGCGCCTATCTGGCGGTGCTGGACGAATACACCTTGGCGGATTTGACGGCGCGCAATCCGGCGCTCGAACGGATTTTGATGCCGGCGGCTTAAGGTTTGGGCGGCGGATCGGAAGCGTCCGGTTCCGGCTTGTCGATCGACGCGACGGCCACCGGATCGCTGGCGGGGAAAGTTTCCTTGAGCCCTTCGTCCAGACGCCGCTCCTGGCGCGCCCGTTTCTTGTCGGGATGCCTGTCGTCCATGGCGAGAGTGTAGCAAAAATCGAAGCTGCGCGCGACCTGCCGGTCGTCCTCATTGTTGGGTTTTGCGCTGAAGCGACCTTTGGCCGCTTGGGCCCGCTCGCGCGCAATGCGCGCGAGCTTTTGGCCCCCGTCGGCCGCTACCGCGGCCGACACTCTGGATGCAGATCGCGAATAATGACGGGCTTGGCGCTTACCGGGGGGCCAAAACCATCATCATCTGTCTGCCTTCCATCTTCGGATATTGTTCCAGCTTGGCGATCACTTCCGTGTCCTTCTGGACGCGGGTGAGAAGTTCCATGCCCAGATGCTGGTGCGCCATTTCACGGCCGCGGAAGCGCAACGTGACCTTGACCTTGTCGCCTTCGTCGAAGAAGCGCTTCATCGCCCGCATTTTCACGTCGTAATCGTGATCGTCGATGGTCGGGCGCATCTTGATCTCCTTGATCTCGATGACCTTCTGCTTCTTGCGGGCCTCGTTGGCCTTCTTCTGCTGTTCGTATTTGTACTTGCCGTAATCCATCAGCTTGGCGACGGGCGGCTTGTTGTCGGGCGAGACTTCGACCAGGTCGAAGCCTTTTTCCTCCGCAACAGCGCGGGCTTCATCGGTGCCGATTTCGCCGAATTTGTGCCCGTCGTCGCCGATCAGAAACACGGTGCGGGCGGTGATTTCCTCGTTGATGCGCGGCCCATCCTTGGCGGGTGGGGGCGTATTCGCCTGAAAACGTCTGGGGACTATGACTCTCTCCTACAGTGATCCGCGCGCCATCGCATCTCGCCGGTCCGTTGGGGCCAAGCGAAACGAGGTTCGTTCATGGACGCAATCGGGGGCCTTTCAATGACGCGTCGGAGGACGCGCACCCGGCCGGGAGGCCGGGATTCCCATCAAGATAAGCGGTAAAGCGCCTCCGGAAAAGGGCTATTCGGACACATCTTTCCGGGATTCCGCCTCGTTTTTGATACGGGCGATGAATTGTTCCAGGGGCATGGCGCCCAGGTCCTTGCCGGAGCGCAGGCGCACCGCGACGGTGCCTTCTTGGGCTTCGCGCTCGCCGACCACCAGCATATAGGGGATTTTCTGCAGCTGGGCGTCGCGGATTTTCTTCTGCATGCGCTCGTTGGAGGTGTCGACATCGATGCGCAGGCCCGCGGTGCCGTTGACCACCGGGGTCTCGAACAGCCGATCCATGACCTTTTGCGCATAATCCGCGGCTTTTTCGCTGATCGGGATGACGCGCACTTGAATGGGCGCCAGCCAGACCGGGAAGGCGCCGGCATAATGCTCGATCAAAAAGGCGGTGAAGCGTTCGTGAGTCCCCAAGGGCGCGCGATGAATGACATAAACCGGATGGTCCGCCCCGTCCTCGCCGATATATTTCAGGTCGAAAGTCTGGGTCGCCAGGAAGTCGAGCTGGTTGGTGGAGATGGTGTATTCGGTGCCGATCGCCGACTTGATCATGAAGTCGATCTTGGGCCCGTAAAAGGCAGCTTCCCCTTTGCCTTCGACATAGGGATAGCCCGACTCCTTCATCGCTTCCTTGATGATGTCGAGCGCGGCGATCCACTTGTCCGGCTGGTCGACATATTTGTCGAGCTTGTCCAGGTCAGGCAGGCTGAGGCGCATGTAATATTCTTTGATGTTCATCAGGTCGTAGTAGCGCGCATGCAGGCGCATCACCTTGATGAACTCGTCCTTGGCCTGGTCGAAGCGGCAATAGATATGCGCGTCGTTCATGCAGAAGCCGCGCACCCGCATCAGGCCCGACAGGCCGCCTGACGCTTCGTAGCGGTAATCCTGACCATATTCGGCGATGCGCAAGGGCAGTTCGCGATAGGAATGCCGGGTCGCGCCATAGATCAGATGATGGTGCGGGCAGTTCATCGGCCGCAAATAATAATTCTCGCCATCGATATCGAGCGGCGAATACATGCCTTCGGCATAATAGGGCAGATGGCGCGAGCGGTAATACAGCGCCTCCTTGGTGATGTGCGGGGTGGCGACGCGGCGATAGCCGTCCTTGCGCTCTTCCTGCAGCGCCAGGAATTCCAGTTCCTGGCGGATCACCATGCCGTTGGGCATCCAGAGCGGCAGGCCCGCGCCGACATCGGGCGAGAAGGTGAAAAGCTCAAGCTCGCGGCCCAGCTTGCGATGGTCGCGCTTTTCCGCTTCGGCCAGACGCTCGATGTAAGCGTCCAGTTCCTTCTTGTCGCGCCAGGCGGTGCCGTAGATGCGCTGCAGCTGCGCGTTCCTGGCGTCGCCGCGCCAATAGGCGCCCGCGATCTTGGTCAGCTTGAAGGCGTCGCCGATTTCGGCGGTGGTGCGAAAATGCGGGCCGCGGCACAGATCGTGCCAGTCGCCATGCCAATAGATCGAGACATCCTCGCCTGCCGGAATGCTTTCGATCAGCTCGGCCTTGTAGGTCTCGCCGATGTCGCGGAAATGCTGGATCGCCTTGTCGCGCGGCCACACCTCGCGGCGGGTGGGGCGCGCCTGTTTCACGATCTCGTGCATCTTCGCTTCGATGCGCGGCAGGTCTTCGGGCGTGAAAGGCTCGGCCCGGGCAAAGTCGTAATAGAAGCCGTCATCGATCGCCGGACCGATGGTCACCTGGGTCCCCGGGAATAATTCCTGCACCGCCATCGCCAGCAGATGCGCCGCGTCGTGGCGGATCAGCTCCAGCGACTTCTCGTCCTTCTTGGTGACGATGCGGATATGGGCGTCAGCCTCGATGGGGCGGAAAAGGTCCCATTCCTTGCCGTCCAGTTCCAGGATCAGGGCGGCCTTGGCCAGGCCCGGCCCGATCGCGGCGGCGATCTCCGCGCCGGTGACGCCCTTGGCGAACGTCATCGCCTTGCCGTCGGGCAAGGTGATGGTCACTTGGGCGGGGGCTGCGGACACGGGAATTTCTCCTGAAAACGGCTTGGGGAGGCGTCATTGGACCCAGGAAACGCCGCACGTCAAGCGAGGCCATCGGTTTACGGCGCTTTTGCCGGGTCCTGCCCTTGCACCCCCCTTGAACCCGCTTTGGCCAACTGCGAAATTAAAGGGGTGAGGGCATTTGCACGGAGGTACCGATGAAAAAGGTCTTATCCGGTGCGGCATTGCTCGCCGCATTGATGACTGTGGCAACGGTGGTGCCGGCGGACGCGGCGAAAGTGTGCCTCTCCACCCGCAACATGCGCGACACCACCCCCGCCAATGACGGCTCGTCCATCACTTTTAAGATGAATGACGGCTCGGTGTGGCGCAACGATCTCAAAGGCCGCTGCCCGGACTTGAAGTTCAACGGCTTCGCCTGGACCGTGCGCAATCCCGGCGCAACGGTCTGCGACAATGAGGAGATCATCCGGGTGATCCGGTCCGGCGAGATTTGCGCGCTGGGCAAGTTTACCCAGATACAGCCCTCCCGCGCCGAAAAACACGCTTCGAGATAAATAAGGGCGCTGGTCTTTTGGCCTCTGGCGGCGTCGCGCGTCCTCACGTGCTAACGCACGCTCCGGGCGACGCTCCTGGCCAGATGCCAAAATCCTGCGCGCCGGAGTCGTGCTTGAAAAAAAAGCCCGATTCATTCCCGGGCCTTTTTCTTTCTTCGCTAATGTTTCGCCACGCGAGAGGCGCTCTAGCGCTTCGGCCGTCTGACCGCGCGGACCTTTGCGCTGTTGCCGCCGCCGCAATAGAAACGGTCCCCGCTGGCTTCCAGGCCTGAGACGGTGATGCTTTCGGGCATCTCCAACGCCTCCAGCACCTGTCCGGTCTTGGGATCGATGCGGCGGATTTCGCTTTCCTCATTCTCCCAGGTGCCGTGCCATAGCTCGTCGTCCACCCAGGTGACGCCGGTGACAAAGCGGTTGGATTCGATGGTGCGCAGGATCTTGCCGGTCTGCGGATCGATCTGGTGAATCTTGCGCTCGCGGTACTGGCCGACCCACAGCGTGCCTTCCGCCCAGGCCATGCCGGAATCCTTGCCGCCGCCCGGCGCGGGAATGGTGGCCAGGATGCGGCCGGTCGCGGGATCGATCTTGTGGATGCGCTCTTCCGAGATCTGAAACAGATGCTTTCCGTCGAAGGCGGTGCCGGCATGGGCCGGCACGTCGAGCGCGTGCTTGATCTTTCCCGTTGCCGGATCGAAGGCGCTGATCTTGTCGCCCCCGGCGAACCAGACCTCTTTACCGTCAAAGGTCACGCCGCCGACATTGGTGACGTTTTCGAACGGGCCATATTCCCGGACGATTTCGGCTTTGTTTCTTTTCATGCGGAGCGGTCCCAGGAAAAGTGTGCAGCGGTTTTTTCGGAGCCGCGACCCGTTAAGGCATCCTAGCCGTCCGGCAGCGGCGTTGGGAGTAACAAGGCCGTCGCGAATCCGGGAAGCGGCGGCGTCATCCAGCGCCGGGCCCGCGCCTGGCCCAAAGGCTGCACCTTGTTTTCGGCTGCCAGTGCATCCAGCGCCCGCTGCACCGTGCGTTGACTAAGGCCCAGCGCCATCGCCAGGGCCGAACTCGACCAGGCCTCGCCGTCGGCGAGAAAGGCCAGCACCGCCGCATGCTCGCCCTCGAACGGCGGCGCGAGCACCGCGATCCTGGCCGCGCGTTTGGGCGCCAATGCAAAACCCAGCGGCGTTGCGCGCACCTCCGCCAGTGTTTTGAGCGCCGCGCGC
The DNA here is from genome assembly GCA_964461855.1 of uncultured Rhizobium sp. Lineage (GTDB taxonomy): Bacteria > Pseudomonadota > Alphaproteobacteria > Micropepsales > Micropepsaceae > Rhizomicrobium. The sequence continues at coordinate 16,433 of CAYWWT010000010.1, forward strand.
AGCCGCCCCATCTCCACCCGGAGGCGGGCGCGATGGGATTCGTCGGCGTGCCTGGCGCGGAAGGCGCGTGCCACAAGCGTGCCGCGCGGCACATCATGTGGCCAGGCTTCGGCCAAGGCGCGGGCCAGCGCGAACAACACCGGCCGGCGCGCCAGCGACACCGCGAGCCCTTTGTCCCGCACCGCGTGACGGCAGGCATCCACCACCAACGTCCCGGACGTCAGCAAAGTCTCAACCTCTCCAAGCGTGAGAAGACGGTCCTTGCCATCGGCGATCAGGCGCGCGGCCGGCGCGGCGAGCGCGCCTGACGCAGCTTCGACTTCGGCCTTCAGCGCAGGGACCCCTCCGGCGCGCGCGGCCTTCGCGGCACGGGCCAGCGCCGCCTGCGCGGTTCTGATCTTGAGGCGGCGGATCGCGATGCCGGCCCAGGTCAGTTCATGCGCGGCCGCCAGGGCGGGCGGAAAGGATTTCGGATCGAGTTTGGCCTGCTGGCGCTCGGCTTCCTCCAGGCGCCCCAGCAGCAGAAGCCGCCGGACATCCAGATGCCGGGCATAGGCGGCGTTGAGCGTGTCGCCATGCTTTTCCAAGGCCGCCCGCGCCGCATGGAGCTTGGCCGGCGGCCAGCCAAGGTCGCGCGATACCAGCGCGATCTCCGCTTCCGCCACGACGACGCGGGCGCGCGCCAATGTCTCTTTCGCGCCGAAACTTCGCGCGGCGCGCCGCAGCAGCAGGCGGGCGCGCGGCAGATCGCCCAGCTGCGCCATCGCAATGCCGCGCAGCGCCAGCGCCGGCGGATCCTCGCGCAGCGCCACGCGCTTGAGGGCGCCCAAGGGATCGCCTTTCTGCAGCGCGCGCGCAGCGGCATTGATCAGCGAGTCCATGCAAATCCCGCCAAACTTGTAACTCCCACCAAGCCGCGTTTGCGGCGTTATCTCTCAAGCCATGCCGGGACAGGAACGGAAGACATGACGATCCTCATGACGGAACCATATGAAGAGCGCGGGCAAATCGCCAGACGCATGGCCGACGGACTTTGCCTGCTGGCGGCGCCGGCTTTCGCCTTGATGGCACTCGCGACGGCGGGCGGCGGCGACATGCTCTGCACCATGTCCGGCCTGTCGGCGCTTTCCGGCATGAGCGCCATGTATCTCATGATGAGCCTGTTCCATCTGGCGCCTTGGCTGAAGCGGATGGCGCGCCGCAAATCACACAAATCCTAAAGGAGACGAAGATGCACAAGACAGGAACACGCGAAGACTGGCTGAAGGCGCGGCTCGATCTGCTGAAAGCCGAGAAGGACCTCACCAAACGCAGCGACGCCTTGGCGGAACAACGCCAGGAATTGCCCTGGGTCCGCATCGACAAGGATTACAAACTCGAGACCGATGAAGGCCCGGTCTCGCTGGCCGATCTGTTCAAAGGCCGCTCGCAGCTTCTGGTCTATCACTTCATGTTCGGGCCCGATTACACGGGCGGCTGCCCGTCCTGTTCCATGATCGCCGATGGCTTTAACGGCTTTCAGACCCATCTTGCCCATCACGACGTGATGCTGTGGGCGGTGTCGCGGGCGCCCCTGGCGAAATTGCAGGCTTACAAAAAGCGCATGGGCTGGAGTTTCCCCTGGGCTTCATCCGCGGGCAGCGACTTCAATGCCGACTTCAATGTCTGGTTCAGCGCGGAGCAGCAACGCAACGGCGACGTCGATTACAATTACCGGCAGGGCGAGCGTGCGCCCAAGAACCGCGCGGGGGAAAGTTTGCCGGTTTCGGACAGCCCGGCGTCGCAATTCGCCGCCATGTGCGGCACCGACCTTCCCACCTACACGCGGGACTTGCCCGGGATGAGCGCTTTTGCGATTCAGGACGGCGCGATCTATCACACCTATTCCACCTATGCGCGGGGACTGGATGGACTCTGGGGCGCCTATCAATGGCTCGACCGCGCGCCGATGGGCCGCAACGAAGAGAAGGGCCCCTGGTGGAAAAGGCGGGATGAATACCGTGCTTGAGACCGCTGGCGCGGCGATTGCCACGTCGCCCATCTGATGTTCATCCACTGTATGGTAAGAAGGTTGGAAAGAAAAAGGCCCGGTTCATCACCGGGGATAGCCTCAGCGCGTGAACGTGACATTCGGCGGCAAAATAGCGAATTCACATGAAATTTGGTAATGTACCAAATCGCACAAATGCATTTGGCATATTCTGCGAGAATGTTAACTTTCCAATATTCTTCGGTTGTCAGACATACAGGTTCGAGAATCTATGTTGGAGAATGGATGAACACGGCGCGCAAAACGTGGACGAAACAGCGGCGGTTGAAGTGGGCAGTTGGCATTGTCAGCACTGCGTTTTCTTGCACGTTCCCTTGTTCAGTTGCTTTTGCCCTTCCTTCCTTGCCACCCCTGCCGCTTTCCACGCCGCTTAACCCGCTTGGCGCAGCTGGCGCCATCAATTCCGCACTGCAAAATAGCCCTGCGCCTCCGGCCGGTTTCATTGCACTGTCAAGTTTACCGGTTGCGACCCTTACCGGCGGATTGGATCAGCTGGCGGGCGGCGTCGGCGCAGATCTGGGCACCATTGCTGATCAGGCCAACGCGCCCTTGCTCAATACGCTGATGCAGCGGTTGGGAAGTGGCGGCGGTGTGGTCGCGCTGCCCGAAGCGCCGGGCGGTTCGTCTACTTTTCCGCCCACCGTGACGCCCTGGGCATCCGCCCTCGGGGGCCACAGCAATATCTCCGGCGACGCGGTCAGCGGGGCGGAGCACGTTTCGACCGGTGTAGCGGGCTTCGCCGCTGGACTCGAGACCCGCATCGGCGACGAGGCGATCCTGGGCGCGAGCGCGGCGGTCGCGCATGAAAGTACGCGGGCGGGAACGGGTGGAGCGTCAAAAAGCAATGACGTGACACTGGCGCTTTATGGACGCCAAGGGCTCTTCGGTCAGGGCTATGCAGCCGGTGCCATCGCCTATGGCTGGCATGACACCACCACCAGCCGCACCCTTACTGTGTCGGGAACCGACATTCTCGAGGGCAAATTCACGGGCCACGATCTCAGCGGACGGATTGAGGCTGGTTGGCGTTTCGCAATGCCGGACCGCGCCGTGCTGGCGCCATTCCTGGCTTTCGGTGGTGATACTTATTCGACGCCGAATTATGGGGAGACGGCGGTGGCAGGTGCACCAACATTTGCCCTCACCTACGACTCAAACACCATCACCAACCAACATATCGAGGCGGGCCTGCATCTGGCTCGCACCTTCAATTTGGCAAGCGATAGCGTTTCGTTTGGCTTAGATGCTGCCTGGGCGCATCAGATGAGCGGATCGCCAGTGATCGATGTGGCGTTTGCGGAGCTTTCCGGCTCGAACTTTCAGGTCCGCGGCCTGGCGCCCGCCAAAGACTCGGCGTTGGTCGGGGCCGGGGTGCAGCTGCAAGGCGGTGGCGGCTTTTCTTATGGTGTGCGTGGTGACGGACAATTCGGCAAGGGCCTAAGCGCTCTCTCTGGCACACTGAGCCTGGTCTATGATTTCTAACCCGCTATCGCGCTGCTAAGTGGTTGGATGGTGCGGAAAGATAGGCGATGCCGCCATCGGAGATGGGAACTGCTTCCCGCAGCAGCGTGGCCAGCGCCGCTTGGCATCCATCTCTGCCGGGCGCTGCCACCAGAAGCGCGAAGCGCGCCGCTACCAGCGGGCTTGCATAGGAGGAGCCACTTGCTGTGCCGTATCCACTGGGAAGCGCCGCCGCGCGTACATTGACGCCCAGCGCCGCAAAGCGGGCGGCGGAGTGATTAGCGTCGAGCGCCAGATGGCGCGCAGCGTCGGCGGCGGTAACACCTATCACGCCGGAATAGGCGGCCGGATAGTTGGGTGGCGCCGCGGGTCCGTCATTACCTGCTGCGGCGACCAGAACGTGGCCGCTCCCTATGAATGCCCGGACCGCCGCGCCGAGCAGCGCATTGGGCGGTCCTGCCAAGCTGATATTGACGACCGCGACATTGTTATCGGCCAGCCAATTTAGGGCCAACGCGATCTCGACGGCGTTGCCGCCATTGGGCTCGCCGCCAAATACATCGGCGGCATATACGGCGGCGCCGGGAGCATAACCGGAAAATCCCTTGTCCATACCAGCCAATAACGAGGCGATTGCCGTGCCATGCGCCGATGCGGGTGCGGTTCCCTCACTCGCGAAGTTGCGACTGACGATATGGATTGTGGCAAAGGCGCTGTGATGAACTTCGATGCCGCCATCGATCATGCCAATGCGAAGCGCTTGCGTGGGGATTCGCGGCGAAAGCGGAACTGAAGAGCTGTTTCCGCTGGAAGACTGAGTGTCGACTGACGGGCCTCCAGTGGGATTGTAGATATTGGCGTAATCGTACGTTCCCGCCGGATCGGCTTGGCGCAGTGCCGAAAGTGCCTGGACGGCATCCATGCCGTCCGGCGTGCCGAGCACAGCGCTGGAAAATCCGAGCGCACCCAGTTGGTCCTGCCGCAAGATGCGGAAATTCAGCCGCCGCGCCACGGCAAGGCTTTCCGGAGTGGGCGACACCGCCAGCACTTCGCCGGCAACGATGGGCAAGCCACGCTCGTCACGGCCAAGAACGGCCTGACCTAGTGGCCGCCCGACCATGTCACGGCCGACAGTGGCAGCGATGGTGCCGGTGTCCTGGACGAGGCCGTTTGCGGTACTGCCGATAGCGCCCGTCACGGCCGGCGCCACATTGGAAAGCGGCCCGGTAGCCGTGCCGACGGGATTTGAGAGAATCGTCGCAGGTGGGGGAACCGAAGGCGCGCCGATGCCGCCGGGCACTGTAGTGATGGGGACATTGGAAGGAAGCCCGCCCAGGCTCCCGGGACCCAGGCCGCCGACCCCGCGTCCTCCCAAGAGCTGGGCATGCGCGCCCGCCCCGGTCGCCGCCAGGATCGTCAGGGCTACAAGGAGCTTGCGCAGAGCCATTTTCTGTCTTTCCGGTGCATTCTATCCTGCGTCAACGTTTAAGGTTGGCTTTCAACTCCGACGAAATTTTGTCCCACATATGGAAGAAACCGGCGCCACTGCCGTTAAGTACCCGGATATGGACAGGTCCGCCGAAGATATCCGCGGCCAAGTGGTGCAGCTGTTGCCAAGGCTGCGCCGCTTTGCGGCCGCGCTAACCGGGTCGGTCGCCGATGGCGACGATCTGGTGCAGGATACGGTCGAACGGGCCCTGAAGAACCTACATCAATGGGAGCCTGGCACACGCCTGGACAATTGGATGTTTCGAATTGCCAAGAACCGTTTCATCGACACCCGGCGCAGCTACACGCGCAGCGGCGTGATCGCGGCGGAGGTGCCGGAGGATGCGCCCTCCGTCGCCAGCGACGGTGCGCGGGCGGCTGATGCGCGGCTGATGTTGGCTGATGCGCTGAGCGCATTGCGAGACTTGCCAGTGGAGCAGCGCGAGGCGCTTGTATTGGTAACAATTGAAGGAATGTCCTATCGCGACGCGGCGGATATCCTCCAAATTCCGATCGGTACACTTACCAGCCGGATTGCGCGCGCCCGTGAGACGCTGGCGCCGCTTGCGCCGGAGGGTTGAATGCAACCCGAACTCACACCTGAGACCCTAACCCTCTACATCGATGGCGAATTGCCGCCCGCGGAGATGGAGCTCATTGCCACGCGTCTGGCCGAACGCCCGGACCTCGACGCCTGGGTGCGTAGCCAGGAAGCCTTGCGCACCGGCATCAAGAGCGCTTTTTCCGAGCTGATGGCCGCGCCGCCATCTGCACGTCTGGTGCAGACGGCCAACAAGGCTCCCATATCGTGGCGCTGGCACCTGCGACAATTCACTGCGCCACGCGTCTGGGCACCGGCCGGTGCGGCATTGGCGCTGGGCCTGGTGATCGGCATTGTGCTGCAGCCCAGCGAGGATTTCGCAAGTCGAGGTGGGCAGATAGTCGCGCAAGGCGAGCTGGCCACTGCGTTAAACGACAAGCTGGCATCGGACAGCTATGCGGGCACCGGCCCACGCATCGGCATCAGCTTCCGCAATCGCGAAGGACGTTATTGCCGAACCTTCGATGCCGACGCCCAAAGTGGATATGCGTGCCATGGCGACAGAGGCTGGGCAGTCGCGCTCATGACTGCGCATCCGCAGGCTGAGTCCAGTGGGGATTATCGTATGGCAGGTGCGGAAATGGCTGACGCGGTCCGCGCCGCCGTCGGTGCAAGCATCGAGGGCGAGCCTTTCGATGCGGTCGCTGAAAAAGCGGCCCGCGACCGTGGCTGGAAATAAACGCAAATATCTCTCCGACGAGGGAAGAAATTCCATTCCGCGCCGTTGATGGAATGGAAGGGCCGAGTGGCCCCGTGGAACCCAGGAGGATTTTTGCCATGAATATCAAGCTTCACATTGCAATGGTTGCGGCTTTGCTATCGGGAACGATGGCCTTGTCCGCGCCGGCTTCGGCCCAGCTTCTGGGCGGCGGCGGCGGGATCGGGCTGGGAGGTCATGGCGTGGCCGGCCCGATCAGCGGCAATGGCGGTTTTGGCGGCGCGGGCAACTTCGGCACCAGCGGCATGAGCGGCATGACGCACGGTGGAGGCGCGCTTAATGCCGCCGCTCCCAATCTGTCGCACGTGCCCGCCGCGGCCGGGGCAATCGAAAATCGCACCAACAATGCCGTCATTTCGGGCGAGGCGATGGGGCAGAGCGCGATAAACAATGCGCCCTCGGCTTCGGCTTCAGGAAACCTTGGCGGCGGCACGAATGCACTGGGCGTGACGGGTAATGGCACGGTCGGGGGTAGCGTCGACAGTTCGGCGGCATCAAGTACGGTCGCGAGCGCCACATCGCGCGCCACTGGAGCCGCCAACAATGTTGCAAATCGTGCGGAAGCGGCAGGCAACAATGCGCTGGGCAAGGCCGCCAATGCGGGCTCCAACGCCAATGTCGGTGTGAATGGCGGCGTGTCCGCCGGCGCGAACGCCAATCAATAATTCGCATCGCTCATGACGACTTAGCCTCGCCGGTGCGAACCGGCGGGGCTTTTTTACTATCGGCGCGCAGACGGAATGTCCGCCGCCGGCGCGAAGCAGACTACCAGGCACCGGTCAGTGTACTTGCCTGAGAGTATCCGTCACGCCCGGACCGCGCGCATTGTCGCCAGCTTCTTGGCGACACCTTGGCCAATTGCGGATTTAATCTGCATCCACCATTGCTATTGATAGTGAAGTCCCCCGGCGTGAACGTATGTGAGAGAGCAAATTCCAGTATTTTCCGATCAACCACCGGGCGCAGCGGCTCCATCAAGTCATAGACAAGAGGAATCGGGTGCAACGCGCTAAGCCCGGCAGCATGGCGACGCGCCTTGAGCATGCCGTCCAGCGCAATCACGTGGAATCAAATTTATAAAGAATTCGAGCAGAAGTCCCAATTTGGAAATGGGACTTCTGCTCGCAATCCTTATATCCCACGGTTCATCACCGGGCCTTTTAGGCAGTGCGTCTTGGTCGGAAAATCCTTCCCCCGTGCGGCAAGCCGCTGGCGGGGGAAGATGTTTCTGAGCGCTTGCGCGAAAGAGACAGATGGGGGCAGAAAATCAATGCCCGGACTGATCGCCTGTGCGGCTGGCTTCGAACAGGAACCAGTTGCGCTTCTCGGCCTGGTCGATGAAGTTTTCCAGGATCGAGGCGGTGGCGACGTCCTCATGCTTGTCGGCGATGTCGTGCGCCTTGCGCATGGCCTTGATGACGGTCTTGTTGTCATCCATCAGCTCCTTGAGCATGTCGGCCGGACTGACAAAGTCCTGGTCATTGTCCTTGATGCTCTGGCGCTTGGAAATTTCGCTGATGGAATGCAGCGTCCTGGCGCCCAGCTTGCGCACGCGCTCGGCCAACTCGTCGGTCGAGGCATAGACTTCCGCAGCCTGTTCGTCGAACAGCAAATGATAGTCGCGGAAATGCGGACCCGAGACGTGCCAATGGAAATTCTTGGTCTTGAGATAGAGCGCGAAGGCATCGGCCAGGCAGCCATTCAGGGCATCGGCGATCTCCGGCACCGCATTGTCCGACAAATCAGTCTGGGTGGAGAGCCGGCGGGTGGCTTTGGGCTTGGCGGGTTTGCTGTTCTTGGCCATGGGCACCTCGAATAAAGGGGGGAAAAATCGTCTTTAGAACGCCTATAAACTAGGATAGTTGCACCTTTAAGTCATCAGCGTCGGCATCCCGATGGGCAGTATTGCGTTTCCGTCATGTGGCGCGAAATCGGGGATTGTCCATGCGCAAATTTATCCTGCCTTTGCTGGTACTTATGCTTGTGGCGGGCTGTGCCACCCGCAACCGCGTCGGGGTCGGCGTGGCCGTCGGCGGACCGGGCTATTATGACGGTTATTACGATGGCTATTACGGCCCGTTCAATGACGGCTATTGGGGCAATGACGGCTATTTCTGGTATTCGGGCGGCGACCGGGTCTGGCACCGCGACAATGACCGCCATTTCCGCCGCGATGCAGGCAACGGCTTCAATCATGTCCGCGGCCGCGGCCATCACCGCGATCATTAGGGAGCTCTCCCGCCGCTCGCTTGCGCTCGCGGCGCGCATCGCTCGTGATGATCCACAGGATCATCACGTTCGCGGGACCCGCGAAACGCTCTGCGCCCTTCGACAGGCTCAGGGTGAGGAGTTTTGCGGGCCCTCATGCGAGCCTGTTGAAGCATGATCTCCATTGTCATTCCCGGCCGACCGGCGCCGCATCGGCGGCGGCGGGAGGGGGAAGGGAATCCAGGCCTCTTAATCGGCTAACGCTTCTCCACCTGGATCCCCTTCCCCTCGCTTCGCTCGGCCGGGGATGACAATTTGCGTATCCTCATGCTGAGCGTCGAAGCATGGGGTCGGCGCGCTTCCTCTCTATGGTCGCACAGCCGGACGGAAAACCGTTACGCGCCCTAACGGGCGCTCCACACTTTTCCTGGCTGATGCTCCTATTTCAATTCCAGAATAACCGCGCTCACCTTGCCCGCGCCCCATTCCTCGGAATGCAGGGCGCCGGGCTGGG
>CAYWWT010000010.1:25572-27944 GCA_964461855.1 uncultured Rhizobium sp.
ACCGCGCTCACCTTGCCCGCGCCCCATTCCTCGGAATGCAGGGCGCCGGGCTGGGTGAAGCTGATATGGCCGGCTTCGACGGGACGCTGACTGCTCTTGCCGTCTTCGGTGATGGTCTTGATCGCGCCGCTGAAGCGTTCGCCGATCACCTGCTGATGGATATGAAAATGCATCGGTGCGGGGTGGTCCTTGATCCAGCTGTAATGCCAGGCGATCACCCGGTCATTCTCCAGCGTCTTGACCGCACCGGGCCGGGGCCAGGCTGGGGGATATTCGGTGGGATTGGGAATCGTCTTGGGCTTTGCGTCTTTGAGCCAGACCACGACCTCATGCGCGGGGCTGTTGCCGGTCAGGGTCTCGCGGATATTGCTGCCCTTGGGCACAAAGACGGCGTCGCCGAATTTTCGGGTGACGGTGGTCTTGCCGGTGACGGTTTCGTTCTCGATGGTGCCGCCTTCGAGATAAAGGATCACCGCATCCTGGTCCTTGGGCGTGGCCGGTCCTTGCTGGCCATGCTTCAAGGTGATGTCCCAGACGGTGACCTGATCATTGTCGATGACCTGGCTGGCCAGCACGGGCACGCCGGTCTGGTCCGGCCCGCCGCCGAGCTGGGCATGGGCTGCCGGTCCCAGCACCAGGATCGCCGCCCCGACCATCTTGCCCGCGAATTTGCGCATTCCCTTCTCCCTCTTGGCGCCGATATTAGCCCCGTCCGGCAGGTGCCCCAACAGGCCCGCAAGACGGAAAAGGGCGTCTTCTGTCAAAAAGCTCAATAAATCCGTGGCTTTGGCGGCCTTGTTCGGGAGCGCCCGGGTCTGTAAGTTTCGGCCCCGCCGCATTTCCTACCCGAAAGTCCGTCATGCCGCTGCTGCGCTTTATCCCTGAGTCCACCCACGTCAATTTCGTGGGCCTGCGCTACATCGCATTCACCATCGACGGGATTCTTTTGCTGATCTCGATCATCTCCATCGCCTATCACGGCTTCAATCTGGGCATCGACTTCACCGGCGGCGTGCTGATGGAGGCGAAGGCCGCCCATGCCGTGGACATCGGTCCCTTGCGCGAGGAGATCAACACGCTGGGCTTCGGCGAATCCCAGCTGCAATTTTTCGGCGGCGGCGAATGCGACCGTCCCGCCAACAGCTGCGTCCTGATCCGCGTGCAGCCGAAACAGGCCAAGGCGGGCGAAGACCAGAATGCCGCCGACCAGGCGGTGATGCAGGCGATCAAGACCAAGCTGGGCAATGACTTCACGGTGCGCAGCACTTCGGTGGTCGGTCCCAAGGTCAGCGAGGAGTTGCTGGGCGATGGCGTCAAGGCCACGATCCTGGCGATCGTCATGATCGCGATCTATGTCGCGGTGCGGTTCGAGTGGCAGTATGGCGTGGGGGCGGCCATCGCCACCGGCCATGACGTGCTGGTGACGGCGGGACTATTCTCGCTTTTCCATCTGGATTTCGGATTGACCGCGGTCGCCGCGCTTCTGACCCTGGCGGGTTATTCGATCAACGACACGGTGGTGGTGTTCGACCGTATCCGCGAGAACCGGCGCAAATACAAGCGCATGAGCCTGCCCGACATGATCAATCTTTCGACCAACCAGATGGTGACGCGAACCATCCTGACCTCGGTCTCCACCAGCCTGTCGCTGATCCCGCTGCTGATATTCGGCGGGCCGAACCTGTTCGACTTCTCCGCGCCGATCCTGTTCGGCATCGCGGTCGGCACCTTCTCGTCGATTTATGTGGCGGCGACGTTGCTGCTCTATCTGCCCCATCCCGCCGGCACGATCGAAGGGCCGAGCGAAGCCGCAGCCTGATCCTTGTGCCATCGCGGGGCACGCACCCGCGAATTGGAGCCGTCACGAAAAGGGGCTAATCTCTGCGGGTCTCACGCAGGGGGTCCCCAATGGCGGCACGGTCTTCCATCGCCATCTCTTTGATGCTTCTGGCCGCTCCGGCGGCGGCTCCGGCTTTCGCGGCGGCGCCTGCGAACACGCCCACCCCCGCCGAAGCCAAATCCATGCTCGACAAGGCGGTGGCCTATTACAAGGCGCATGGCCGCAAGGACGCGCTCGATGCTTTCAACAAGCGCAAAGCGCCATTTTCGGACCGCACGCTGTATGTGTTCTGCATCGGGCCGGACAAGAAGCTGGCCGCCGATGGCGAATATCGCGAATATATCGGCCAGTCCGCCGACCTGATCAAGGATTCTTCCGGCAAGATGCTGGGCCAGGCGATGCTGGACGCCGCCGCAGGACCGGGCGAACTGCATTATTCCTGGTTCAATCCCGCGACCAGGCTGATCGAACCGAAGATGGCGTATCTGACGAAAGTCGAGTCCGACGTCTGCGGCGTCGGGACTTATGATCC
>CAYWWT010000011.1:0-27790 GCA_964461855.1 uncultured Rhizobium sp.
GGCGAATTCGTGCCCCTGTCGGAACAGGACACCGGCCTGTGGGACGGGGCGATGATGCGCGAAGCCGAAAGCCTTCTCGCCCGCGCCGCCGCGATGCAGGCTATCGGACGCTTTCAACTGGAAGCGGCGGTGCAATCGGCCCATGCCATACGCTGCCGCGCCGGCACCGCCGACTGGCGCGCCATCGTCACTTTATATGATGCGCTGTGGGAGCGGACCGGATCGCCGGTCATCGCCATCAACCGCGCCATCGCCATCGCGGAAACCGAAGGGCCGCAGGCCGGGCTGGCAGCGCTGGACAGGGTCGATGCCGGGACGCTGTCGCAATACCAACCCTATTGGTCGGCGCGGGCGCATCTTCTGGCCAAGAGCGGCGCGGCGGACAAAGCCCGCACCGCTTACGACCGCGCCATCGGGCTGGAGATCGATCCGGCCGTGCGCCGCTTTCTGCAAGTAAAACAAGCGCGCCTGGCCCATTGAGCCGCTTTCGAAAAAACCCCCGAACAGGGCGCAACGCCCATGCGCCTTCGCCGTTCCCACAAGTAGTCCTGTCCCGGCACGCCGAAGGAACTTTCGCGCAACGCCAGGGCGGGCTGCGGCGGCGGCCGCACCGCCGGAAACCCGCGTCCGGCCCAAGCCGGACCATCGCAACAGGGAACATCGCCATGCAGATACGCGAATTGATGAGCCGCGACGTCGCCACCGTCACGCCGGGAACAAGCTTGCGGGATGCGGCCCGCCGCATGGCCGCCCTGAATGTCGGCGCCCTGCCGGTCAGCGATCAGGAGCGGCTGGTGGGCATGATCACCGACCGCGATATCGCCGTGCGCGGCGTCGCGGAAGGCAAAACCCCGTCCGCCAAGGTCCGGGACGTGATGACGCCCCAGATCAAATATTGTTTCGAAGACCAGGAACTGGACGAGATCGCGGCCAACATGGCCGATATCCAGGTGCGGCGCCTGCCCGTGGTCGATCGCGACAAGCGCCTGGTGGGCATTCTGTCCTTGGGCGATATCGCGGTCAGCGACGACACCGACTGCGCCATCGAAGCGTTAAGCGGAATATCGCGCTCCAATGGCGGCCCTGTCGCCTTTGTCACCCTTTGAAGGAGAGTTTGAACCAGCCCATGCCTTGAATGCGGCATGCACTTGCGGCGCCCGGCCCGACATGCGGGGCGCCGCTGTGTGCTTTATCATAAATTTTTCGGAAAAATGGACCAGCGGCGGTGAAGCTATGGCAAGCCGACTCGGGCCATTTTCCCTTCCATGTCCGATGCCATGACCATCGCCGCTGCGGGGGTGCGCGCCAATCTTACGGCGCTGTCCAATGCCGCCTCCGCCATGGTCGCCGCCACCACGCCACCCGCCACAGCGGCTGCGCCCGCGCCGGTCGCGCCATCGGGATTTCTGCTTGCCTACAATCCCGATGCGCCCTTCGCCAATCTGCAGGATTTGGTCGCGGTGCCCAATGCCAGCGCCGAAGCCGCGACCACCGGCGCGATCCAGGCCGCCAACGGCGTGCGCGCAAACCTGGTGGTCTATCGCATCGCTTCGCATCTCTACCGCTCGCTGCTGAAGCTCTAACCCGCCCTCCGGCGGGCGTGAAAAAATGTCCACCTGACCGAAAGGCGTATTGCGGCGCGCCCGAACGCTCCCATACCGTCGGCGCGTCGCATCGGGATGGGGGTCTCATGACAATCTCACGCCGTCAGATCATGGCGGGTGCGCTCGCCGCACAAGCGGTCGGCGCGTCAGGCCGCGCGCTGGCTGAGACCATGACGCCCAAAGGGCTGCTTCCCACCGGCCAGGAAACACTCGGTCCCTTTTATCCCGTGCGCACGCCGCCGGCGCACGATCAGGACCTCACCCATTATCCCGGCCGCACCGGACGCGCGAAAGGCCAGATCGTCGAACTCACCGGCCGCGTCACCGATGTGAAGGGCCGGCCCCTGCCCCAGGCGCAGATGACGATCTGGCAGGCCAATGCCGCGGGGCGTTACGTCAATCCGGTGGACACCAATACCGCGCCGCTCGATCCCAATTTCCTGGGCGTCACGGCCTTCGGCGTCGATGCACAGGGGCGCTATCGCCTGCGCACGGTCAAGCCGGGCGCCTATCCCGAACCGTCGGGCACCATGCGCACGCCGCACATCCATTTCGACGTCACCCATGCCGATTACCGGCTGGTGGCGCAAATGTATTTCCCGGGAGAGGCGCTGAACGCGCATGACCTGCTGTTGTCCACCCTGGCCTCGCGCCACAGAAAACCCGAAGACGCGATCTGCAAGCCTGCCCAGACCAGCGAACCGAACGTGCTGGCGTTCGAATGGAACATCGTGCTTCTGACCTGACGCTCTTCGCAGACGGCGCGCGCCATGCTTCAATCGGCCATGGCGCGCATTTTCATTTCCGGATCGGCGGATGGGCTGGGCTTCCTGGCCGGGCAATGGCTGCTGGAGCGCGGCCATGCCGTCACCTTCCATGCCCGCAATGAAAAGCGCGCCGAGGCGCTGAAGCGGAAACTGGATGGTTCAAGCGACATCGTCACCGGCGATGTTTCGACCATCGCGGCGATGCGCGCCGTGGCGGATCAGGTCAACCGCATCGGCCGCCATGACGCGGTGATCCACAATGTCGCCATCGGCTATCAGGAGCCCAAGCGGGTGGAGACCGAAGACGGCCTTTCGCAATTATTCGCGATCAACACGCTGGCGCCCTATCTTCTCACCGCGCTGATCGAACGGCCCGGGCGGCTGGTCTATCTCAGTTCGGGCCTGCACAGAAGCGGCGATCCCGGTCTCGGCGATCTGCAATGGAAGGATCGGCGCTGGAATGGGATGCAGGCTTATTCCGACAGCAAGCTGCAGGATTGCTGGCTTGCCTTTGCCGTGGCGCGGCGCTGGGACGAAGTCATGTCGAACGCGTTGGAGCCCGGCTGGGTCGCGACCAGGATGGGCGGCCCCGGCGCGCTCGACGACCTCGCCAAAGGCGCGGAGACGCAAGCCTGGCTGGCGGTGAGCGACGATGTCGCCGCCCAGGCCACAGGCGAATATTTCTTCCACCAGAAAAAGAAAGCCGTCAGCGCCAATGCCCGCCGCGAAGACCTTCAAGACGCGCTGATGGACGCTTGCCGCGCGATCACCGGTGTCGAGATCGCGCCTTGATATCTGCCGCAAAAGCCCGGAGCGAAACCGCCCCGGGCTTTGCGATCCTAGTTTCCGCTTGCCGCTGCGGCCGGAGCCGCCGCCACCTTCACGTCCGCCTGACGCAGCTTGTCCAGGAACTGGCTGATATTGGTGCGGATCGAGCCTTCATTCGCCAATCTCAACCGCTCCGTCGCCACGAAAGCCGCCGAAAAATCGGCGGTATAGGGCGTGTCGATGGTCGCCAGAACCAGGGGCTGGCCGGACGGATCGAAGACCTTGTAGTTCACGTGCGAGGTTACCGTCATGTCAAAACCCGCAATCGGCTGCGACAGGCCGAGCAGATTGACATCGACCGGAAAGGAGCAGCCGGGCGACGGTGCCGCAAGTCCCGCGTTCGACAGCGATTGAGAAAGCGCGATGTTGAAACTCTGATCGTCCACCTTGGAGACCCAGAGCGCATTGGTCTTCTGTCCGCCCGTGACCGCCCGCACGCACATGGCATGCTGGAGGGTCTGCGGAAACGGCGCCTGCGCGGCCGTCGTTGTCGCCACCATGGCTTCCGGCTTGGCGGCGGTTGCGCAGGCGGCGAGTTGCGCCAACGCGGCAGTCACAAGCACGGCACGGCCGGCATTGCGGATGGTTTCTTTGCGGATCATGTCATTCCCCCATGTGTTAAGGCGTGCATTGTTTGTGTTTGGCCAGAAAGCGGAGACGTTCGTCACGGTCGACCAGGGCGCGGCCGCGGATTTGCTCGTCGTTGGAGAGGTCGGTGGACATGACGAGCAGCAGCCCCAGGCCCGGAATAACGCTGCCGACATTGCGCGCGGTGTTAAGCCGTTGGACTTGCTGGTCCTTCTTCACAAAATCGGAAGCCAACAATTCATTCTGGGCGATCTGGTCAGCCAGCGCGGCGCAATCCAGCGTCTCGTCGCCGGGCTGCGCCATCTGAACGGGAATCACGGTTTTCGCTGCGCAGCCGCCAAGACTGGCGGCCGCCGCGAGCGTCAGAAACGCGGCAAGCAAAGGCTTCACGTCGTAGTCCCAACCCAGCGGCCAGACGCAACACCCGCTCCCCGAGCGATGTTTTAGCAAGACGGGCAATAAATAATAGTGCGCCCAATCTTCTTTTTGCATCGCCCGCCCCCGCGCCAGCGCGCGCGGCCCACAAGCATCGCGCCGCGATACGCCCAATAGTGATGAGGGGCGCAGCCAGTGCCCGGCCTGCAACCCCAACAAACGAGGCCCTTTCCACAACACGCAGAAATTGCACCCAGGCACGTAAAGCTTAATCCGCAAATCTGTCAGAACATTCATTGACCGGAACCCCGGGGCACAGCAGATTGCGTGCGGGGGCGCGGCAGAATTGCCGCCGGAATTGCGTATCTTTCCGACTGTGATCGCCTCGTTATAGGGCTGGGAATTTATCCAATGATTTCATTCAAACTGGCGGCGCGCGGCGCCGCTCTGGTGCTGGTTTGCGCGTCCGCGTCAGCTTGCGCCTCTCTCGTCGGCGAAGGCTCGTCGCAGACCATCGCCATCATGACCAATCCGAGCGGCGCGACCTGCAACCTGACGCGCCACGGCGAAAATATCGGCAAGGTCGAAACGCCGGGCAACATCGTGGTCAAGCGGCGCAAATACGACATCACCATCAAATGCGACAAGCCGGGCTATGCCCAGGCCGAATATGTCAACAAATCGGGCCTGAGCAGCATGGTCGCCGGCAATGTCGCTGCCGATCTGATCTTGACCGCAGGCCTGTCCTCGATCGTGGATTCGGCCAGCGGCGCCGACAATGAATATACCCCGACCGTGGTCTTGAGCCTGAACCCGATCACCGCCGCCGCGCCCGTGGCTCCGGCACCCACGCCGGTGTCGACGGGCAACTAAGAACACACCGCCATCAAAAGGCCCGGAGCGATCCGGGCCTTTTTTTTGCGCCCTGTCACGCTACCGGATACTCGTCCCTTCGCTTCACGAAGCTGAGCGAGGCGGTCTCGTTGCGGCCCTTGGGGGCGCGGTCGAGCAACAATAAAGTGCCCGCCAGGCTTTCCAGCCCGCGCGCATAGGTGGAATAGGTGTGAAACACCTCGCCCGCCTCGTCCTTATAAAACGCGCTGAAGCCCGACAGCTCGTCGCGGTTCATCTTGCGGTCTTCGTAATTGTAATGGATCGCGCCCGACGCCCGCTCTTCCTCGGTGAAAGAGACGTTGAAGTCGTAATTGAAATCGCTGCCGTTCGACGAGGCCCAGGGGAAATTCCATCCCATCCGCGTCTTGTAATCCGTGATGCGCGAAAGCGGGGCGCGCGACACCGCCGTCCAGGTGACGTCGTGATTGTTGAGGTGCGGCAAGGTCTGGCCGATATGGTCGGCGATGAAGGAACAGCGCGGGCAACCCGCGTCCCAGTCCGGCCCCAGCATGAAGTGATAGACCAGAAGCTGGCTGCGCCCGTCGAACAATTCCGCCAGGCTCTTTTTCCCGCCCGACGTGTCGAAGACATAATCCTTCTCCACCCGCACCCAGGGCAGCGCGGCGCGGGCCGCATTCACCGCGTCGCGCGTCGCAAGCTCGGCCTTTTCCTGGACCAGCAGCGCCTTGCGTGCTTCCAGCCATTCGTCACGCGATACGATTTGATGTGTCATGGCGGCCTCCGGATTTATCAGAGCATATGCTCCCATCACCCCAGCAGCAAGCCGCAGGCGGCCGCCAGCCCGGAAACCCGCTTGCAACTAAATGACCACTGGGTCATTTATATCTGATGGCCGCTAAGCGATGGCAGCGCCGCAAGGAAGACCGTTCGGGTGAAATCCTGGAGGCGGCGCTTGCGTGCTTTTCCAAAAAGGGTTTCGCCGCAACGCGCATGGAGGACATCGCGCGGCGGGCGAAAATCGCCAAGGGCACGGTCTATCTCTATTTCGACAGCAAGGAAGCCGTGTTCAAGGCCCTGGCGCGCGGCTCCATGGGCGCGCGATTGGAAGCAATCCAGGCCTTCATCGCGCAATACCAGGGCAGCGCCGCCGATCTGCTGCGCCTGGTGGTGACCAACCTTGGGGAGTTCGCGCGCACCAGCGACCGCATCATACTGCCGCGATTGCTGCTGGCGGAAGCCGGGAATTTTCCCGAATTGCTGAAATTCTGGCGCCAGGAATTGATCGACCGGGGCCTTGGCATCCTGCAGGCGATCATCCGGCGCGGTGTCGAGAGCGGCGAGTTTCGCGACCTTCCAGCCGAGCATGTCGCAAGACTTTGCGTCGCCCCCATGATCACCATCGTGATCTGGCGCACGACCTTCGCCCAATTCGACAAAGAACCTTACGATTATCAAGGTCTGGTTGCCGCGCATCTGCAAATCCTGCTGCACGGTCTTCGCGCCGGGAGTGACGCATGAAACGCGCTTTTCTGTTCGCATCATTTCTGCTGCTGGCATCCTGCGAACAGAAGCCGGATGACGCCTGGCTCGGCTATGCCGAAGGCGATGAGGCTTTGATTTCGGCGCCGCAGGCAGGCTGGATCACGGCAATGAAAGTGCAGCGCGGACAGGTCATCCACCGGGGCGATCTGCTTTTCGTATTGGACGATACCCGCGAGCAGGCGGCGCGCGATCAGGCGGCGGCGTCGCTTCAGGCGGCACGGGCGGCCTTGGCGCAGGCCCGCTCCAGCCTGGGCCAGGAACAGGCCAACCTCGCCTACACGCGCACCGAGCTGGGACGCCAGGACCGGCTGGCGCGGCAAAATATCGGCACGCCCACCCAGCGCGATGCCGCGCGCAATGCCTTTGCCCAATCCCAGGCGCGCATCGCCCAGCTTCAAGCCCAGATCGCACAGATGCAGGCCCAGATCGCGCAGACACAGGCGGGCCTGGGCTCCGCCAGTTATTCTTTGTCCCAGCGGCAGATCGTGGCCGAAACCGAAGGCCCGGTTCAGGACATCAATTTTCGCGAGGGGGAATATGTCCCCGCCTCGACGCCGGTGCTTTCCATCCTGCCGCCCGGCAACATCTATGTGCGCTTCTTCGTGCCCGAAGGCCAGTTGCCCCGCGCGCATCTGGGCCAGAAAGTCCGCATCAGCTGCGATGGCTGCCAGCCCGTGGACGCGCAAATCACGTTCATCGCCGCGCAGCAGGAATTCACGCCGCCCGTGATCTTCAGCAACGAGAGCCGCGAAAAGCTGGTCTTCAAGCTCGAGGCGCGCGCGCAAGGCGGTTTGAAACTGCATCCCGGCCAGCCGGTCGAAGTGCGCCCGCTATGAGCGCGGAGCTTGCGATCGATGTTCGCGGACTGACAAAGCGCTTCGGCAGCAAGATCGCGGTGGATCATGTCGATATCGCCGTCCCCAAGGGCGAAGTCTGGGGCTTTCTCGGCCCCAATGGCTCGGGCAAAACCACGACCATCCGCATGCTATGCGGCCTGCTGACCATCGATGCCGGCCAGGGAACGTGCCTGGGCCTCGACATCCGCACCAGGTCCGAAGCGATCAAGCGGCAGGTCGGATACATGACCCAGCGCTTCAGCTTCTGGGAAGACCTTTCGATCCGCGAAAATCTTGAATTCGTGGCGAAAGTCTATCAGGTCCAGAACCCGCGGCAGCGCGTGAACGATGCCCTGAACCGTCTTGGCCTGGAGGAACGGCAGCAGCAACTGGCGGGCGCGCTGTCGGGCGGCTGGAAGCAGCGCATGGCCCTGGCCGCCTGCATGCTGCACGATCCCAAATTGCTGCTGCTGGACGAACCCACCGCCGGTGTCGATCCGAAGGCGCGGCGCGATTTCTGGGAACAGATCCATGCCCTCAGCGACGGGGGCCTGACCGTGCTGGTCTCAACCCATTACATGGACGAAGCCGAACGCTGCGACCGCATCGTTTACATTCTCAACGGCAAGCTGGTGGCGCAGGGCAGCGTCCGCGACGTGATCGAGAAATCCGGCCTCATCACCTTCGTGCTGGAAGGCGATCACGCGCGCAAGCTGCTTTCGGAATTGCAGGACCAGCCGGGCGTGGATTATGCCGGCTTCTTCGGGGCCGCGCTGCATGTCAGCGGCCATGACCGCACTGCGCTGGAAAATACGCTTGCGCGCTACCGCGGCATGAACGGCATCAACCTTCACGAAGCGCCGCCAAACCTGGAGGATGTTTTCATCCAGCTGCAGGAAAGCGCCAGATGAACAGGCGCTTCTCGCTGGCGCGCATCTGGGCGGTCCTGCTCAAGGAATTCCTGCAGATGCGGCGGGACCGGCTCACGGTCGCCATGATCGTCGGGCTGCCGCTGGCGCAGCTTTTTCTTTTCGGTTTCGCCATCAACTTCAATCCCAAGGCGCTGCCGACCGCGATCTCGGTGGACGACAGCGGAACCTTCGCCCGCTCGGTCGTCGCGGCCTTGCGCAATTCCAGCTATTTCGAGATCGTGGCCCAGACCAACTCCCCTGCCGCCGCGCGCCAATTGCTGCAGGAGGGCAAGGTTCTTTTCGTGGTGGAAATTCCGGTCAACTTCACCCGTGACATCATGCGCGGCACGCGGCCCGACCTTTTGATAGAGGCCGATGCCAGCGACCCCGGCGCCAGCGGCTTCGCGTTGGGGGCTTTCACGGGTCTGGCGGCATCGGCGCTGAAGGATGACCTGAAAGGTCCGCTGGCGGCGCGGGCGCAAGGACCGCCGCCCTTCAATGCCGTAACCCATCTTCTCTACAATCCGGAAAGCAATACCCGCTACAGCATTGTTCCCGGCTTGCTGGCAGTCATCCTCACCATGACAATGGTGTTGATGACGTGCCTGGCGCTGACGCGCGAGCGCGAGCGCGGCACCTATGAGAATCTGCTCGCCATGCCGCTCACCCCCGTCGAGATCATGATCGGAAAGATCGCGCCCAACATCGTGGTCGGTGCGATTCAAAGCGCCATCATCCTGCTGGCGGCGAAATATGTGTTCGACGTGCCGCTGATGGGATCGCTGCTTCTCCTGGCCTTCGCGCTGTCGATCTACATCATCGCCAATCTGGCGGTGGGCTATACCTTCTCGACCCTGGCGCAGAACCAGCTCCAGGCCATGCAGATGACGGTGTTCTTCCTGCTGCCCGCCATCCTTCTTTCGGGGTTCGCCTTCCCCTTTTCGGGCATGCCGCAATGGGCGCAATATATCGGCGAGGTTCTGCCGGCGACGCATTTCCTGCGGATCGTGCGCGGCATCCTCTTGAAGAACAACGGCCTGGCGGAAATCTGGCCCAATCTCTGGCCGCTGTTCCTGTTCACCTTCGTTGCCGGAAGTGTGGCGCTGCTGCGCTTCCGCAAGACGCTGGACTAGGCCCAGCCGGAACGCCGGACCCGCATTCGCATTTTCGCAACATCGTACGGGGATGCTGCCTGTCCCTCTCCGGCGCCGACGGCAAGCCGCTTTATTAGCGCGCCTTCAGTCCGTCAGGACCGCGCCGCAGGACAGGCAGGTGATGTCGGGTTGGGCCGCGATGGCGCCGGGCTGGCGCGCAAAGCGGCCATCCAGGCTGATCAGGCGCGATTCCGGCCCCAGCGGATTCATCTCGCTGTTTTCTTCCCACACCGCCGCGCCCTTGGCGGCGCAATGGGGGCAGACCAGATCGACGTGAATTTGTTGGCGTTTGTGCAATTCCATCATCGCGATGCTCCGTCACTGATTCAGCGGGAGCGCGGGCCTGGTTTTTCAGGGCCTCTAGTGGTCTCACAGTCACGAGCCGCCATGAATGCGCCCGTGATGAGGCCATCCTACCCCTGTCAGAGCCGGGAGTCCGGAAAAGCTTGGTACGTTAAGGCGCGTTCGGCGCCGCCGGTTTTGCCGGCGATGGGCGCGGCGTTCAGCGCAAGCTGAAATTCATCCTGTCCAGTTTCGCGCCGCTCTTGGGCGCCGGTTTGGCCCAGGCCATGTTGCCTTTCAGAACCCCCGCCGCCACCGGCTGCGACAGGGTCAGCGTGAAGCTGCGTTCTTCTTCGGGCGCGAATTTCGCCAGATGCCAGACCGCGCCATCCGCCGTCACGCCGCGCCAGCCTTCGCCGCCGCCGCGCACCACCGTGACGCCATCCGGCAATGCAATCGTGACGGTGAAATCTTCCGCCGCCGGACCTTTTGTCTTGAAGCCGGAATTGGCGACCTTCAGCACATAGTCCGCGCCGCCCGCCGCTGTCAGCCGCGCTTCCATGAAGGGGCGAAAGCCCAGATCGTTCTTCGACCAGTCATAAATCGTCTTCAGCTGCTGTTCGGAAATGCGCAGCGGGCTGTAGTCGCCCATATGCAGGCGGCGGCCCGGCGTATTGCCTTCGGCGATGCCCAGCTTGGGCATCTCCACGATATGGTCATAGACCAGCCGCTTGAACTGCTCGAAGCCGGTGGCCGTGCCGCCCATGATGCCGCGCGCCACGTCGAAAGTCGCGCCATGGCATTGCGCGCAGCCCAGCGCGGCGGCGGTCTTCTGGCCGATGGGGCTGTCGGCGACCAAGGGCGCGCGCCAGGGGCCGGGCGTCTCCACCCGGGGCAACCCGCCCAGATAGGCGGCGAAGTTCGCCAGATCCTGGTCGCTGACCTGATCGCCATTATAGGCGGGCATCAGGCCCCAGGGCCGGCGCGCGGCATGGCGGAATTCGGCGGCGGTGATCCCCCGCCCGGCCAGCGGCGGACCGAAACCGCCCTCGCCCTTGGCGCCGTGACACGACCGGCATTGGGTGTCGATGCCGTCCCACAGGTCTTTGCCCGCGGCGGCGTTTGGGCCCGCCGCGATATCGGGCGGCGCGCC
Organism: uncultured Rhizobium sp.; assembly: GCA_964461855.1. Taxonomy (GTDB): domain Bacteria; phylum Pseudomonadota; class Alphaproteobacteria; order Micropepsales; family Micropepsaceae; genus Rhizomicrobium. The sequence continues at coordinate 10,896 of CAYWWT010000011.1, forward strand.
TTGCGCAAAGGCCGCCGCGCCGAACAACCCGGCCACGGCCAACCCGATCCAAAAATGTTTCATGGCGCCCCCCGACTCCCAGGACGGGAGCATAGCCTCGGTCCCGCGATTGGTCCTAATCTGCGGCCAACAAATAGAAACGGGGGATGATCATGCGGCGGATGGTTCTGGCGGGCTTTGCGGCAACGGCGCTTGTGGCGGGATGGTCCGCGATGGCGGCGCCTGCCGCGCAACCGACCACCGTCGCCGTCACCGGCGGCCGGATCGCGGGCAAAATGGAAGGCGCGGTGGTCGCGTTCCGGGGCGTGCCGTTCGCTGCCCCGCCGGTCGGAAGCCTGCGCTGGCACGAGCCCGCGCCCGTCAAAGCCTGGAGCGGCGTGCGCCAGACCACGGCCTTCGCGCCCGCCTGTGCGCAGGCCGATCTCGGCTGGAACAAAAGCACCGCCGCCACCAGCAGCGAGGATTGCCTGTACCTGAATGTCTGGGCGCCCGCGCAGCGCAGTGGCAATCTGCCGGTGATGATCTTCTTTCCCGGCGGCGCCTATCATGGCGGCGGCGCGAAAGGCGCCAGCGAGATCGAGCCGTCTTACGATGGCGGCAGGCTGGCGGCGCGCGGCGCGGTCGTGATCACGGCGGGCTATCGCCTGGGCATGCTGGGCTTTCTCGCCCATCCCGAACTCAGCGCCGAGTCCGCGCACCACGTCTCGGGCAATTACGCGCTGCTCGACCAGATCGCGGTGATGAAATGGGTCAAGGACAATGCCGCCAAGTTCGGCGGCGATGCCTCGAACGTCACCATCAGCGGCCAGTCGGCGGGCTCCTACAGCATCGGATTTTTGATGACCTCGCCGCTGGCGAAGCCGCTCTTCGCCAAGGCCATCGGCTTCAGCGGCACGGTGGCGGATTTCCGCCTGGGCGCGGGCGGATTGAAGGATGCCGAAGGCGCGGGCGCCAAATTCCTCAAAAGCCTGGGCGCACCGGACAAGGGTGCCATCGCCGCCCTGCGCGCCAAACCGGCGAACGATCTTTTCAAGACCATGATGGCCAGCGACGCCATCCATGGCGTCGAGCCGCGCGGGCCGGTGGTGGATGGCTATGCCTTTCCCGCATCCCCTGCCCAAGTCTTCCGCGACGGGCGCGAAGTGCAGGTGCCCTTCATGGTGGGCAATACCGCCCGTGACGGCGATGTCGATTACATGGGCGTGAAAGGCACCACCAAGGCCGACGCCATGATCGCGAACAAGGCGCGCCCCATCGCCGCCACCCACAAGGTTGCCGCGCTGGCGCCGGAAGGCCGAAAGCAGATCGAGAAATATTACGCCGCCTATCCCGACCTGGCGAAGAAAGCGGTGGCGCTTTATTCCAATGTCTCCACCACCGACCCGGTGGACGGCGATGTCCTCACCGCCTTCAACACCGACATCTTCTTCCGCTGCGGCGCGGCGCTGACCGCAAGCTGGCATGCCCGCACCGCCCCCACCTACCGCTATGAATTCTCCCACGGCTATGAGCCTTTGGGCGGCGTGCATCTGTGGGACATGATGTATGTCTTCGGCTGGACCGAAGGCGCCGCCGACCAGCCGCGCGACAAGAAGCTGGTCGATCAGGAACAGGCCTATCTGATCAACTTCCTGAAGAACGGCGACCCCAACGGGCCGGGCCTGCCGGTGTGGAAGAAGAACAGCGACGCCAACGCCTATATGGATTTCGCCTCGGCGGGCGCGACACCCAAATCCGGCCTGCGCGCCGCCGCCTGTTCGATCTACGCCGACAAGGCCGCGCGCGAGCAGGCAAAAATGGCGCGATAAACGACCATAGCTGTCATTCCCGGCGAGACCTGCCTGCAGTGCAGTGAATCACAATTGTCATTCCCGGCGAGTACTGCCTGCCATGCAGGCAGTGCGAGGGAAGGGAATCCAGGTTCATCAAACCGCGCTGCTCTCTTAGCCTGGATCGTTCGTATGCTGCCGCTGCGCACTCCCCTCGCATCGCTTCGCGCTGCTCCGCCGGGATGACAAACAATCTCAATCCTACCTTTCGAGGCGTGTAGCGGAAGCCAACATCGGCAGGCGATGAAACAGCCCCGGCGTCCAGGCGAAGCGCCCCGGCCCATGTGCGGCGGCGAAGAACAGTCCCGCCACGAAGGTAAAGTGATCGACGAAGAAGCCGAACTCGTCCTGGTTCTTCGCCCAATGCGCCGGGCCGTGAAAGGCAAAGGCGAGAAAGATCACATACGCCGCCGCCAGCAACGAGGCCTGGCGAAAATACGCGCCGCTGGCGAAACAGAAAGCCAGCGCCAGTTCGAAGAACGCCGCCACCCAGGCCAGCGCATGCGGAAAGGGAAAGCCCGCCGTGGCGATATAGGACGCCGTGCTTTCCATTCCGGCGAATTTGAACGCGGTCGCCATCAGGAACACACCGCTGAAGATGCCGCGCCCGCCCAGAAGCAGCGCCGTAACCCCGCGATTTTCGATTGCCTTCGTCATGGCTCAGTCCTCCCTCTTCATCTTCTCGCGCCGTGCCAGTTCGGCGGGCGAGCATTCGGCCAGCGCGAATGTCCCGGGCACGATGGCGCCCTTGGGGCGGTAGCGGTTCATCAGCACGCCGGTCGATGAGGTCTTGCTCTCGGTCAATTCCAGCGCCTTGGGCTGCGCGCCATCCTCGAACAACCGCTTGCCGTGACCCAGCACCACGGGAAAAATCCAGATGCTGTGCTCGTCCACCAGCCCGGCATCGTTCAGGCTTTGCAGGAAATTGGCGCTGCCATGCACCTGCAGGTCGGGACCGTTTTCGGCCTTCAGCGCTTTCACGCCCGCGACCACATCGCCTTCGATCGCCTGCGAATTCGCCCAGTCGAATTTCTTCAGGCTGCGCGTGGCGACATATTTCGTCGCCTTGTTGAACAGGTGCGTGATGGGATTGTCGCCCGCGAAGGGCCAGTGCGCGGCGAAGATCTCATAGGTCTTGCGGCCCAGCAGCAGATCGAAGGGCTGGCTCATCAACCCGCCCATCGCCGCGTTCATGCTGTCGTCCCAGTAATTCGTCGACCAGCCACCCAAGGTGAAGCCGCGCGTGGGATCTTCCTCCGGACCGCCCGGCGCCTGCATCACGCCGTCCAGGCTGAGGAATGTCGAGACGATGATCTTTCTCATGACGCTCTCCTTCGGTGGCGGCGGATCATGCCCGCCATTTGCCCCAAGGACGATGCACCCGCGCCCGATCCGACAGGCCAAGCGCAAAAATTCCCGCCCCGGGAACTTCCCCGCTAGGATCGGGGCATGAAACGGGGATTCCGTCTGCTTTTTCCGCTGCTTCTGGGCCTGGCCGTGCTGGCCTGGGTGCTGTCGCATTTCGACCTCGCCCTGGTGGCGTCGTCCTTCGCCCGCGCGGGTTTCGGCGGCTTTGTCCTGATCGTGGCAGCGGGCTTTGCCGCGGAATTCGTCCTCGCCCTGGGCATCTGGCCCCTGCTGCCAAGGCCGATGCCGCTCTGGGTGATCGTGGCATCGCGGCAGTTGCGCGATTCCAGCGCCGATGTCTTGCCCATCACGCAATTGGGCGGCGTCGCCCTGGCGGCGCGCGCCTTTGTGCTGGCGGGCATGGGCGTATCCGAGGCCGCCGCCGCCGTGATCGCCGACCTGACGGCGGAAACTTTCGCGCAAGGCCTGTATGTGCTGCTCGGCGTGATCGCCAGCCTGTCCTTGTTGCGGGAAAGCCAGATCCTCTCGCCTTACATCGGCGCGATGCTGGGCGGGGCGCTGTTTCTGTCCTTCGGCGCCATCGGCTTTGCCATCTTCCAGCTCACCGGCAGCCATTGGGCCAACCGGATGAGCGAGCGGATGTTTCCCGCGCAAAAAGGCTCGCTCAGGATTTTCCGCGACACCATCCACGCGATCTATCGCCGCCGCGCGCGCATGGCGTTGTCGATCCTGCTGCAGCTTGCAGGCTGGATTGCCAGCGGGCTGTGGCTGTGGGCGACCTTGCACGCGATGGGCCTTTCCACCGATCTGTGGACCGCCTTCGCGCTGCAGGCGCTGGTGGAGGGACTTCGCAGCGCCACGGTCTTCATTCCCGCCTCGGTGGGAATTCAGGAAGCCGGTTATGCCGTGCTCGCGCCGGTGTTCGGCCTGACGCCGGAGATCGGCATCGCGGTGTCGCTCCTACGCCGCGCGCGCGATCTGGTGGTCGCGGTTCCGGTGCTGCTGGCCTGGCAAGCGGTCGAGGTTCGCAGGAAAGCGCGATAATCCGCTGCGTTTCGCAACCGCCCCGCCGCGCAGCCGTTGATCTTCCGTGACATGGAGGAAAACATGACAAGACATTTTCTGATGATCGCGGGAACTCTCGCGCTTGGTCTCAGCGCCTGCGGCCCGGGCGACAATCACACCGGCAACGGCTCAAGCAACGCGCAATCCAGTTCGACCGCCCCGGCCAGCGGCGCACCGACCGGCTCGGCCACCGTGGGCAGCAGCGCCGGCACGCCGACAAACGGCTCGCCTTACGATCAACCGGCGGGCACCAATTCCAAACCCGCGAACGGCGCGGGTGAAACCACCAACAATGGCGCTTCGAACGCGCCTTGAGATCGCAAAGAAATGCGCGCGTCGCATCCCACCGGCCGCAAAGGATTTTCGCCTATGCGAAGGGCGAGACGCCGAAGATATGGACATGCGCGAACAGCAGGCCCACGAACAACACCAGCGCGGCCACGAAACGCCAGTCGAAATATTCGCGCGCGCTGAAGCGGTTCTTCCCCGACAGGATCGCGGCGAACGGCACATTTGACGTCTCCGCCGCGAACGCGTCCCAGGCCGGCCCCAGCTTGCGCTTGCGTTTGGCGTCGATGGAAACGGTGCCGAAAATCGCCAGCAGGAAAAAGCAGCCGAAGAAGATCACGCCGGCCATGTCGCCATTGGTGGTGAGGTGATCCGCCGACCACAACGCCACACCCCACAGGAAGGGATGGCGCGTGATGCGCAGCACGCCTTTGACCACGCCCGCCTTGCCCGCAAGCCCTTCGCGGTTGACCGCTGTTGGACTGGGCGTCAGCAGCCCCGGCACGCCGATCAGGAATGCAATCATCACCACCAGCGGCGCGGCATGATGTGCCCCGACGCCAAGATTGTAGAGATAAGGATCGGCCTCGCTGCCCGGCATCGCGCCCGCGGCGTTGAACGCCATCGCCAGCCACACGATCACCAGCAGCGACAGCAGCGAGAAAGCGCCCATGTAAGGTTTCTCGCCCATCGCGGCGACCAGCGCATCGCGCAGCCGCGTGCCCGAAATGAAGAGATGGATGCCCAGGAATACCGCCGCCGCCGCGATCAGATTGGTCATGTGCACGTCCCCTTCCCCGAGTCGGGGAGAGTCTAGACCCATCGCGCACGGGCTGGCGAGCGGCAGCCCGCCGCCGCCGCCCGCCCTTTATATAAGTGTCACTTCTTGATCGGACCGTTCACCGCCCACAGGACACCGAACGGGTCCTTGAGCTGGCCGTAACGGTCGCCCCAGAACATGTCCTGCGGCGGCATCACGGGATTGCAGCCTGCGGCGGTGGCGCGGTTGTACCATTCGTCCACATTGGCGACCTGCAAGGTGAGGTTGAACGCGGCCGGCGTCTGCAACGGATGGCCATGTTCGGGAAAGGCGTCGCTCAGCATCAGCGAGCTGCCATTGATGTAGAGATGCACATGCATGGTGCGCCCCTTCTCATCCGGCGGATGCGAGGCCGCGACTTCCGCCGCGAAGGCTTGTCTATAGAACTCCGCCGCCTTCAGCGCGCCGTCCAGGCTGAGATAGGGGGTAAGTCCACCCTTGGGCGGAGGATTCGGGCTGTCTGCCATGGCTGCTCCTTCATTGGTTCGGCCCAAGGACGCACGAACCGGCGCCCATCCGACACCCCGAACGCGAAATATTTGCGGCATCAGGCCCGCGAAACGCCCCACCAGCGGCGCAGCGCCACCACGCCCCAGATCGCCTCGACCACCCCGAATGGCCAGGCGCCTTGCAGAAAGCCGTAAACCGAGCCCAGCCAGCAGGCGAGCGCAAAGCCCAGAATGAACCAGGGGCTGCGCTTTTCCAGGGCATAGGTCACCAGCATCGCGGTGACGGCGAAAAGCCCGAACAGGGTCAGCGTGTCCATAGCCGGGTCTTAGCAGGAAAGCGCCGGCCCTTGGCAAGCCTGCCGCCGCCGCTCTACCGTCGCGGCCAACAGGGGGACTGTCATGACGATTGCACGCGCTCTTCAATTCGGGCTTGCCGCCGCCTTTGCGTTTGTGGGCGCCGCATCCGCCGCGCCGCTGGACGATTTCCACAAGACCTTCGACGCGACGCTCACCAGGCACGGCATTGTCGGGGGCGCGTTCGCCTTCGAGCATGCGGGCGCCAAGCCGACTGAATTCTATTTCGGCGATGCGCGCGGCGAGCTGCACCAGAAGACGGTGGCGGCCACGGCGTACAACTGGGCCTCGATCACCAAGACCATGGCGGCCATCGCCATCCTGCAATTGCGCGATCACGGGAAATTGTCGCTGGACGATCCGGCGGTGAAATATGTGCCCGAACTGCGCCAGGTGCATGACAGTTTCGGCCCCATCGACGCCATCACCATCCGCATGCTCTTGTCGCACAGCGCGGGCTTCCGCAATCCGACCTGGCCGTGGGAATGCGACTCCACGCCCGATTGTTCCTGGGTGCCGTTCGAGCCGACCCATTGGGCGCAGATCAATGCGATGCTGCCTTTCACCAACATCGCCTTCAGGCCCGGCTCGCGCTGGAGCTATTCCAATGTCGGCTATGTCTTTCTGGGCCAGATCATCGAGCGGTTGTCGGGTGACGATTTCGAAGGCTACGTCACCAAGAACATCCTGATGCCCCTGGGCATGACGGAAAGCTATTTCGACGTCGCGCCCTATTATCTCGAAAAGAATGTCGCGGACTCATATTTGCGCGAAGGCACCAAGCTGACGGTGCAGCCCTTCAATTTCGACAGCGGCATCACCGTGTCGAACAGCGGACTGAAAGCACCCCTGGGCGACATGCGCAAATATCTGCGCTTCCTGATCGGCGATCCGAAGAACGCAAATTACGACGTCGTGTTGAAGCGCAGCAGCCTGGAAGAAGCCTGGACCGGCATCGTGCCGACCGGCACACCGGGCGAAGCCGCCACCGCCTATACCGGCGGCCCGGGCGGCACCGTGCCGATGATGGGCCTCGGCTTCTTCACGCTCGATGTGGGCGGGCACAAATATGTCTATCACGACGGCGATCAGGCCGGCTTCACCGCCGAACTGATGGTCGATCCGATGGGCAAAAGCGGCAGCATCGTGATGTCGAACACCACAGATACCGGCCAGCCGCCATCGGATTCCAGCCACGCCCAATCCAACACCGAACCCGATCCCGCCACCGACCTGCGCATGCAATTGCGCGACGTGCTGGTGAAGGACGTGTTTCCGGCAGCGGGGCGATAAGGCTTCGCGGTTCAAGCACCCATTGTTCTCCATCCTCACCCTGAGCTTGTCGAAGGGTGAGCTTATTTATCCGCGCTCAATCGGGGGCCGGTGCGATCCTCATGGTTCGTCCCTCGACAGGCTCGGGATGAGGAGGCTCACCACGAGGACATCGGGTCACCGCGCCGCGCCTCACCCTGCGCCTGTCGAAGGGGAATCCACTGCCGGTTCCTGGAACACAGTGCGATAGGGTACAATTCTCCAGCATATTCAGCGGTTTACAGCGCAAGCAGTACCGAATGTTAGCGAACCGCGCCGAAAACGCGCTACGCTCCCGCCATGGAACAGGGGCGAGAAGCCCGGGGCGTTGCCCCGCGCGACATCTTTATCACCGACGAACTGGCCCGCCGCCCGGCCCGCCAACCGGATTACCGGCTGGAGAATCTCGCGCTGCAGGAACTGGTCGCCAGCCTGAAAGATGCCTCCGAGAATGTGCTGCCCCGTTTCGTCGACATCGCGATGGAGTTGACCGGCGGCGTCGCGGCGGGGCTCAGCCTGTACGAGCCGGACGAAGGCGCGGGCGTGTTCCGCTGGCGGCATTTGCGCGGCAGCCTGGCGGCGTTCGAGAACGCGACCATGCCGCGCAATTACAGCCCCTGCGGCGTGACGATGGATCAGAACCGCGCCGTCCTCACCCATCATTCCGAACGCTTTTACAGCTGGATTTCCGACGCCAAGCTGGAACTTCCCGAAATGCTGCTGGTGCCGCTCACGGTCGGCGACGATGCACCCAACGGCACCTTGTGGATCGTCTCGGACACCGAAGGCCATTTCGACAGCGGCGATGCCCGGGTCGCGACCGAGCTTGCGGGCTTTGTTTCGGTGGCGCTGCATCTGATGCAGACGCGCAGCTCGCTCGAGATCGCGCTGGAGCAGCAGGAGACCCTGTCCAAGGAAATGAGCCACCGGGTCAAGAATCTGTTCGCGGTGGCCGAAGGGCTGGTGCGGGTCAGCGCCCGCAGCAGCGAAACCAAGGAAGAGATGGCCAAGACCCTGATCGGCCGTTTCCATGCCCTGGCGGGTGCGCACAGTTTGATCCGGCGCAGCTTCTCCAGCGACAGCAATGCCGCGCGCGTCTCCGATCTCGCCTCGCTTCTGGACGTCATCGTCAAGCCGCATGAGCGCAAGACCGGCGCGCCACGCTTTCAGATCGAAGGGCCCGCCGTCGCGCTGGGCGAACATGCCATCAACGGCATGGCGCTGGTCTTTCACGAACTCGCCACCAACGCCGCCAAGCATGGCGCGCTGAAGAGCGAGGCCGGCCGCATCGCCATCCTGTGGGATGCCGCGGGCGACGATCTGCGCATGGAATGGAAAGAACAGGGCGATGCCGCGGCGGCGCCGGCCAATAGCGGCTTCGGCAGCAAATTGCTCAGCGACACCATCACGCGCCAGTTCGGCGGCACGCTGGATCATCACTGGGAAAGTTCGGGCCTCAGGATCGTGCTGGCGATGCCGCTGAAACGCCTGGCCGACTAGACGCCGCGCCGCCTGCAAAACAAAACAGGCGGACGCTTGAAAAGCGCCCGCCTGTCTTTAAACGTCAAACGCGTCTGGCTTAGACGGCCTTGAGGTTCGCAGCCTTGGCGCCGCGCGCATCCGGCTGGATGTCGAACGAGATCTTCTGACCTTCGTTCAGGCTGCGCATGCCGGCCGCTTCGACGGCGGAGACATGGACGAACACGTCCTTGCCGCCATCATCCGGCGCGATAAAGCCAAAGCCTTTGGTGGAATTGAAAAACTTCACGGTTCCGATGGTCATAACAAATGTCCTTTTGTCATCGGGTTCCGGCAGCGCAAAATGCGTTACCGGCCGTGGAAACAAGAACATCTGTATCTGTAGGAAGGTTTCGGTTCGTCCGGCGCGCTCAACGCGAGTCAGAAAGACAGAAGAACTTCGTCTGACAGGGACGCAAGAACCACGTACCCCCACAATAAGTGCGATACCCAGTGTTTGCAATGGTCGCGCGGAACAATTCACGCAAGTTCCCTAGGGATACCTGCTCTTGTTTGTAATATCGCGCCCGCATCACTATATTGTGGTTGCGCACTGAGGTCCCGCCGCGTGTGGGTCCCCCGCGTCACGTTTTCGGCCCGTAATTCGTTGCACGGCCGCTCCCTCGGCGCATGCGCCGTCAATACCATCGCGAGGCAGATTATATGACCGATTCCAAACCTCGAGCCGCTATTCGCACCCAGACCGCGCAGCGCGAAGTGTGGGAACAGCGCACGCAATTGGTGAAGAAGGAAATGGCCGCCGCCAGCGCCGCCAACGATGCCAAGACCATCCGCTTGAAAGCGCTGCGCCTGGAAAAAGAACGCCAGGAGGCCGAAGACGCCGCCCAGCAAGGGGCCGAGACCGCCGCGGCGCCCGCCGCCAAGCGCGCCCGGGTCAAGCGGATCGTGGTGCGGTAACGGATTAACCGTTCCTTAGCTGCAACCGCCGCCCGCGCTGGCGAAGACCAAATGCGGGCGCATAAAATTCGCGCATGGGGCAGACCATCGATACCGTTTCCAGCATGCTCGCCTATTCCGGCGATCTGCGCCGCCAGGCGAAGATGACGGAAGCGCCCGAACTTGCGCAGAAGCTGCAACAGTCCGCCAACCATCTGGAAAAGGCGGCGCTGACCAAGGCAGGCATCGACAATCCCCGCATCGGCAAGCTGCTGGACATGATCGTCTGAGAGCGCGCATTTGCGCAGCCTCATGGTTCGACAGTCGCTAGCGTCAGCGTAGCGCGACCACCATGAGGAGATCGGGCGACCGAACCAGTCCTCACCCTGAGCCCTCACCCTGAGCTTGTCGAAGGGGTCGAAGGGTGAGCGTGCTGGATCGCCAGCGCTACCGCCGCAGGGTCCGGAGCGGGCCGCCCCCGCCGCTGGTGAAGCCCGCTTCCTGAAACGCGATCTGGTTGGCGAAGCGCACCCGCGCCTTGGCATCGGGCACAAGATTGCGCGCCTTGCACCAGGCGACGAAGTCCTTCGCCTCGACCGGCACGCGCAAGGCGCGATGGCCCACCGCTTCCACCTCCGCCAACAGCGCTTCGGCATGGGCCAGCCAATGGGGATAATAATCCGGCATGCCCGCGCCATCGGTCATCACCGCACGGCAGGCTTGATAGGTGTCGGCCCCGAACCAGGGAATCCCGACAAGTTTCTGACGGCCCTGCATCAACGCCACTCTCGATACGCAACACGAAACTAGCGGCAATTGCGCGCCGCCAGCATCAGCAAATGTCCACCCCGGTAAACACTTTGCCAAAGAATGCCGGAGTGAAAGTTCCATGCCCGATACAATGTCACGCAAACGACAGATCGTCGGCGCGCATTTCGCAAAACTCGCGTCACCCGCGCAACTGCGCCAAAGCGCACATACGAATGGATTGAGTTCCCTCTCGCCAAACATTTGCTGTGGACTATGCGTGACAGAGCGGCGGAATAATCGCAGGTATGGGTGAAACCCGCGCGTGGTGTTGGAACGGCGTAACGAAAAGCGCCGTTATGTCTCGTCACATCCGTATGGGGAGCTTTTTCGCATGAAATCACTATTGCTTGGCGCCGCCGCCGCGCTGGCCTTGTCCAGCGCCGCGCACGCTTCGATCATACCGTCATTGGATTCCATCACCACCGAAGGATCCGACTTTCGCTTCCACTACAGCGCCCAGTTGGCGCCGGACCAGGGCGTAAGCGCGGGCAGCACTTTGGTGATCGTGGATTTCGCGGGCTATGTCCCGGGCAGCGTGATGTCCACGCTCGCCAATGTCTCCGCCGCGGTCTCCAACACCTTGCCGGGCGACCTGCTGCTGACGCCGGGCTTCATGGACGATGCCGCGATCCCCGATCTGGTCTTCACCTATAACGGGCCGGATTTTCAGACCAGCGGCGGTCCCTTTCCCACCCTGACCACGCTCGCGGGGCTGTCGGCGCTTTCCACCTATGGTGGCTCCGCCTTCGGTTCCTTCAGCGCCGTGGCGGTCCGCAATATGGGAACGACGACCGGCACGCTGGCCTACAATGTCGGCCAGGTCTCCGTGCCCTCGCCCGTGCCCGAACCGGCAAGCTGGGCTTTGTTCCTCACCGGTTTTGCGGGCTTGGGGGTCATGCTGCGGCGAAGGCGAACGGTTCCGGCGCGCTACGCCTGACCGCGTGATTCCAAAACCAGGACAAGGCCCCGGCGATCCCCGCGCGGGGCCTTGCGCCTGTCAGAACGCCGCATCCGCCGTCGTCACCACGCCGGCCATGCGGCCCGGCGCGGTCTGATATCTCCAGTAAAGATTGGTGTGCGCCACCACCTGGCCCGGTGGCGGCGCCCCCCATTGCGTGGTGTCTTCCGTGGTGTGCGCGTCACCGACAAGGATGGTGTCGTAGCCGCGCACCAGCGCCCCGTGCAAGGTGGAGCGGATGCAGGCATCGCTTTGCGCGCCCGCCACGACCAGCTTGCCGATGCCGCGTTCCGCCAGCACCGCTTCCAGACCGGTCGCTTCGAAGGCATCGCCATAGCGCTTGTCGATGATGGCTTCGCCGGGCGCGGGCGAAAGCTCCGGCACGATGGCCCACGCATCGGTGCCCGCCACGAATTCCTGGCTGTTGTGGCGCACCCAGATTACGGGCGCCCGCGATCCCCGCGCCTTGTCCACCAGCCGCGCGATATTGGCCACGACATTGTCGCGTTCGAAATTGCCCGCGACCACGCCCGCCTGGACGTCGACGACCAGAAGCGCGGTGTTGGGGCGGTTCGCAAATGTGCTCATGATGTCTTGCGGCCGAACGCGTCAGCCGCTGCAAAAGGATTTGACGACCTTGCACACGCGCGCGCTGTCCGCCTGGCACTGAACGACCGCCAGGCGCTCGGCCGCCGCCAGCGACACGCCCTGCTGCGCCGCGCCGGTATGATCGTCGCCTATGGCCACCGCCGCGCAGCGATTGCGGAAGGCGACATGCTTTTCGCAAACGCCCCGCATGCCCGCCCGCATCTCGCAATCGGCAATCGCCGCATCGGTGGCAGCGGAGGCATCCGGCTGCCCGAAGGCGGTGCCATATTCCATCCGGTATTGCGACTTGGTCGAGGCGATAGCGCCATAATCGCCAGCGGTCTGCGCCACCGCCGCGCCGCCCGCCAAGGCCACCATCAGCGCCGCCATCAGAAAAGCCGCAAACCCCGCAATCCTGGTCATGGGCAATCTCCGTGCGCGAAAGCGGCAGTCAAAACCCGCAACGCCCCTTTGGCAAGGCCGCGCCGGGCTCTTCGCACTTGCTTTCGCGCCCCGATTCATCACTCTCAGCCCATGCAACTCTGGTACGCGCCCACCTCGCCTTTCGCCCGCAAAGTCCGCATCGCGGCCCATGAGCTGGGCCTGTCGCACCGCATCGGGCTGCTCAAGGCCGATCCCTGGACCGACACCCGGCTGCGAAGCTTGAACCCGCTGGCCAAGGTGCCGACCCTGGTGCTCGATGATGGCCGCGCGCTCTATGAATCCGCGCTGATCTGCGAATATCTCGACGCCCATGCCGATGCGCCCCATCTGTATCCGCCGGCGGGCGCGGCGCGCTGGGAGACCTTGTTGCGCCAAGGCCTGGCCGATGGCGCGGCGGCGGCGGCGGGCCGGCTGTTCGCCGAACAGCGCAAGCCGGACGCGGAGCGCAATCCGGGAATGGAGGCGCGCTTCCGCGACGCCATCGATGCGGCGCTGAACACGCTGGAAAAAGACGCGCCCGTGCATGGCGAACCCCTGATCGGCGACATCGCCACCGCCGCTTTCATCGGCTATCTGGATTTCCGTTTTCCCGGCACCGGCTGGCGCGCGACGCGGCTGAAACTGTCTGCCTGGTATGACGTCTTCTGCCAGCGCCCGTCGATGAAGACGACCGAGCATCGCGCGCCCGCGTAAATCGCGCTTTTCGTTCCCCGGCGGAAAGATAATCCGATATCCCGCGCGGAATTTTTCCGGCACAGTTCCCAGGCGTTCAAGCCGGGGCACGACATGGACAGCACACCGAATCCGAACAAGGCACTTTGGGAGAAAGGCGACTTCACGCGCCTGGCCGACACCATGCGCGCCAGCGGCGAAAAGCTGGTGGCGCAACTGGGCGTGAAGCCGGGCATGAAGGTGCTGGACCTTGGCTGCGGCGACGGCACCACCGCCATTCCTGAAGCGCAGGCCGGCGCCACGGTGCGCGGCGTCGATATCGCGCGCAATCTGGTGGAAGCGGGCACGCGCCGCGCCAAGGCGATGGGAATTTCCAACATCACCTTCGAGGAAGGCGACGCCTCGCGGCTCGACGGGATCGCGGATGACAGTTTCGATCTCACCGTCAGCATTTTCGGCGCCATGTTCGCACCGCGCCCCTTCGATGTCGCCAGGCAGATGGTGCGCGTGACCAGGCCCGGCGGGCGGGTGGTGATGGGAAACTGGATTCCGGGCGATCCCACATTGGTGGCGCAGATCCTGAAGATCGCGGCGAATTACACGCCGCCGCCGCCCCAAGGCTTTGTCAGCCCGATGACCTGGGGCGCCGAGGATCATGTGATCGAGCGCTTCGGCGCGGCGGGCGTGCCCAAAGAGAATATCGCCTTCTTCCGCGACATTTACCGCTTCGAATTCCCGGGAACGCCCAACGACTATGTCGGCGTGTTCCGCGATTACTACGGCCCGACCATGAACGCGTTCGAGGCGGCGCAGAAAGCGGGCAAGGGCGACGACATGCAGCGCGAGATGGAAGATCTGTTCGCCCGGGTCAATGAAAGCAAATCCGGCGCCACCTCCATTCCCGCAACCTTCCTGCGCGTGACCGCGACGGTGCCCTAGTCGCGCGCCCGGCGCAGCGCGTCGTTCAGGCCTTCACGCTCTTCGTCCCAGCGCTCGCGTTCGATCCCGGCGCGGCGCTCGAGCTTGTCCTGTTCCTGCGCGATCTTCGCCATCGTTTCTTCGTGCCGCGCCTCGGCCCGGTCGAAGGCGGCCTGCGCCTTCTCCACGTCCTTTTCCCGGCGGGCGCGGTCTTTTTCTTCCCGCGCTGCTTCTTCCGCCGCTTCCCTTTCCCGCGCTTTTTCGCGCCGGGCTTTTTCCTTCTCGAACGAGATGATGGCGGCACGGTCGGCTTTTTCCGCCGCCTTCGTCTTCTTTGCGGATTTTCGTGCGGGCTTTGCCCTGGCCTGCTTTTTCGCTTTCGGCTTCGGCAATACACCGTCCGCCGGCACCGACCAGTCCTTGGGCAGTTTGGCGTCCTCGCTGAACGCGCCTTTGCTGCCCACCGGACGCTTCAGCACCACGCCCGGCTTTTCCATCGCCGCCGCCACGATCTTGGGATCGTCGGTTTCCTTGGCGAAGCCGTGATGGAAGGCATTGTGGCCCAACCCCCAGGCTTCCAGCGCCCCCTTCATCGACGGCGCCGCCAGCGCCAATTCGAAAAAACCCAGATTGGTGATGTAGACCTTCAGCTTTCGCGCCATCAGCGCCCCGCCTTTCGCGTCACCGCCTTTTTCTTTGCATCCGCCAACTCGATCCACACGGGCGCATGGTCGCTGGATTTTTCCCAGCCCCGCACTTCGCGGTCCACCTCCGCCTTCTTCAACCGCTTGGCCAGGTCGGGCGTGAGCAGCAGGTGATCGATGCGCAGCCCGGCATCGCGGGCATAGGCATTCCGGAAATAATCCCAGAAGGTATAGATCGTCTCGCCCGGATGCCTGGTGCGAAGCGCATCGGTCCAGCCCTGCTTCACCAACGCGGCATAGGCTTTCTTGACTTCGGGGCGGAACAGGGCATCGTCCCGCCAGCGTTCGGGCTTGTAGACGTCGAGATCGGTGGGCATGACATTGTAGTCGCCCGCCAGCACCACCGGATGGCCCGACTTGAGCAATTTCTTCGCATGCGTCAGCAGCCGCGCGAACCAGGCGAGCTTGTAATCGAATTTCGGCCCCGGCGCGGGATTGCCGTTGGGCAGGTAAAGACAGCCCACCACCAGCCCGTGCACCGCCGCTTCGATATAGCGGCTGTGCGCGTCGTCGGGATCGCCCGGCAGCCCGCGCCGCGTTTCCACCGCCACCGCGCCCCGCGCCAGAATGGCGACACCGTTCCAGCTTTTCTGGCCGTGCCAGATCGCGCCATAGCCCGCCTTCTCGATCGCGCTTTGCGGAAATTTCTCCTGCGGCGCTTTCAATTCCTGCAGGCAGACAATGTCGGGCCGCGACGCGCCCAGCCAGCGCAGCAGCACCGGCAGCCGGCCATTGATCCCGTTGACGTTATAAGTGGCGATCTTCACGAATTTTCCCTCGCCCTTCGGCAATGCGGCGCGGCGCAATAGGTTGCGTGGCGTAAGCCTGCAATTGATTTTTCCTCAGCCGGTTTGGCCCGCTATCATCGCGTCGCCGGGCCTTTTCCATCCCGCCCGATCCGTTATATTCATAACGATATCACGAGGGAAGACCATGATCCGCGCCGCCGTCTTGCTCGCCCTGCTTGCTTTGCCCGCAACCGGCGCGACGGCCGCCGAGATCGTGATCCATGACGACAAGTCCCAGCCCGAAAGCCTGGCGGTCGCCGCCGACGGCAGCATCTTCGCGGGCAGCGCCAGCTCGCCCTTCATCTATCGTGTCGGACAAGGCGCCACGACCGCCGATGTTTTTGTCGATGCATCGAGCGAAGGCGCGGGCACATTCTTCCTCGGGCAATTGGTCGACGCGAACACCTTATGGGCGTGCCAGTTGACGCCGGTGCCGGACACCACGCCCGCCGCGCGCCGCACCATGCTGCGCGGTTTCGATCTTTCTTCCGCCAGGGAGAAACTGCGCTGGACGCTTCCCGGCGACAACACCACCTGCAACGATTTCGTGGTCGGGCCCGACAAGGCGCTCTACATCTCCGACACCGCGACGGGAAGGATCTTTCGCCTGGCGCCCGGCGCGCAGACACCCGATCTTTGGACCGAGCACCGCCTGCTGAACGGCATCGACGGCCTCACCTTCCTGGACGGCGTGCTCTATGTGAACAATGTCGTCTTCAACAAGCTCTACCGCATTCCGGTCGATGCGTCGGGCAAGCCCGGCGCGCCGGTCGATATCTGGTTCGACGCGCCGATGCGCGGGCTGGACGGCATGCGTGCCGCGAACGGCAAGATGTTCGTCGCCAATGGCGGATCGGGCACCATCGCCGCGCTGACCATCACGGACGACACCGCCCATGTCGCCATTGTGAAAGACGGGCTGAAGACACCGACCGGCGTCGAACCCGCGGGCGACACCCTGTGGTTCACCGAGCGCGGCACCGGCAAGGTGATGTCGGTCCCGATGCCGGAATAGTTCGACTTTCCATTGCCTCACCCTGAGCCTGTCGAAGGGTGAGGCCGCTCGAGTGCCTGTGCGATCCTCATCCTTCGACAGCCGTTAGCGCCAGCGTCG
>CAYWWT010000012.1:0-15036 GCA_964461855.1 uncultured Rhizobium sp.
TTAGCGGGGGAAGATGTCTGCTAGGCCGCTTGCGGCCGTGGCAGACAGATGGGGGTGGGAATTACTGACTTACCCAAACAATCCGGTGCAGGAACGCGATCTCGTTCAGGGCAAGGTTGCGATCGGGATAGGCGGGATTGAAGCTTTTGAGTTCGACATGCTGGGCGCTAAGGCGTCCCAACTGTTTGGCCATGACTTCGCCGGCCCGCGTCCGCGCCACGACCCTGTCGCCACGGCGCAGATTGCCGGACGGCGAAACCAGGATGCGGTCGCCGTCGCGATAGATCGGCAGCATGGAGTCGCCCGCAATTTCCAAAGCATAGGCGCGGTCGTCGGCAATCGCCGGAAAAACGATTTCCTCCCAGCCGCTGCCGGCTGGAAAACCCGCATCGTCGAAATAGCCTTGCTGACCGGCCTGGGCGAAACCGATCAGCGGCACAGGCCGGGAAGAACGCGGCTGCTCCGAGCGTTCTTCCATCGTCAGGCCGACAAAATCATCCAGGCTGGCGCCGGTCGCGGTCAGAACCTTGGCCAGGCTTTCGGTGGAAGGCCAACGCAGCTTTCCGGTGGCCGCGCCGCGCTTGCTCTTGTTAAAAGTGGTTGGGTCCAACCCCGCCAGACGCGCCAATCCCGACGGCGACAGGCCGTGCCGGGCGGCGAGCGTGTCCAGGGCGCGCCAGATTTGGAGATGTGTCACCATTGCGAATAAGAAAGCAGTCCGGTTTGCGGTAATTATTCCTATTTAAGGACAGCTGCGCCTGGGCGTCCAGCGCGCCGGGCAGGGGAGCGAAATGAGTTTGGATATTGCCGCGCGTGCGCTTCGCGCCTTGCCCGCCGAAGCAGCCCACCGCGCCACCATCCGCCTGACCGGGCTGTTCGCGCCCGCTTTGCCTCGGAGCGCACCGGACGATGCCCGGCTGGGCATCCGGGTGCTGGGCCTGGACTTTCCCAATCCGGTGGGGCTTGCGCCCGGCTTCGACAAGGACGCCGAAGTACCGGACGCGATGCTCAAGCTGGGCTTCGGCTTTGTCGAATGCGGCACCGTCACGCCGCTGCCGCAGAGGGGCAATCCTCGCCCGCGCTTGTTTCGATTGCCCGAAGATGGCGCCGTGATCAACCGCATGGGCTTCAACAACCGTGGCATGGAAGCGGCGGCGGCGCGGCTCTCGGCGCGCGGCAAGCATGGCGTTGTCGGAATCAATATCGGCGCCAACAAGGAGAGTGCCGACCGCATCGCCGATTATGCGCGCGGTTTCACGTTGCTCGGCCCATATGCGGATTATGTGACGGTGAATGTTTCTTCGCCCAACACGCCGGGGCTGCGCGGGTTGCAGAATAAGGAGGAATTGACGCGCCTTCTGTCGGTTCTGGTAGAGGCGCGCGCGAAACAAACGCATAAACCAATTTTGTTGAAAATCGCACCCGATCTGGACGGGCATGCGCTGGACGACATCGCTGTCGCGGTGACCGCTTCCGGCATCGAAGGCATCATCGTCTCCAACACCACGCTTGCGCGCCCGTCGCTGAAAAGCGCGAACGCCAACGAGGCGGGTGGACTGTCGGGAAAGCCGCTGTTTGCGCCCGCGACGGAAATCTTGCGCCAGGTTCGCGCCCGCGTTCCGGGCGACATCGTCTTGATCGGTGTTGGAGGGATTTCGTCGGGTGCCGACGCCTATGAGAAAATTCGTGCCGGCGCGAGCCTGGTCCAGCTTTATACGGCCATGGTGTTCGAAGGGCCGGGGCTGGTTGCCCGCATCAAGCGGGATTTGTTGGCCTGTTTGGCGCGCGATGGTTTTTCGTCCGTCGCCGAAGCTGTCGGCCGCAGCGTCTAGCCCTTTTTCCGATTCCTATGGATTGAAGGGCAGAGGGGGCATTCGTCGCCCCCGCGCGTGCGAAGCACGCTGGCGGGGGAGATGCCCGTAGCAGCGCTTGCGATGCGAAGGGCAGAGGGGGCATTCTAAGCTCATGGATGCGGTCCTTCCCCGGCGCCAGCGTGTAAAGCAGCAGAACCGCCGGTTCATTCTGGAGGCGGCACGCAAAGTTTTTGCCGAACGGGGCTATGACGCCGCAACCGTGCGCGACATCATCAACGCCACGCCGCTGGCGGCAGGCACCTTCTACAATTATTTCACGTCCAAAGACGAAGTGCGCCGGGCGCTGGAAACCGAAACGGCCGCGATGCTTCGCCCGCGTCTCGCGGAGGGCCGCAGCCATGCATCCACGGCGGAAGAATTTCTTTCGGCCTTTTTCAGCACCATCTTTGCGCTGAAAGCCGAAGCCGGGCCGGGACTGGAAAGCGCAGATCTGCAGGCGGGGTTCGAAGACCTGCGCGCCGATATCGAGGACGGTATCGTCCGGGGATTGTTTCTGCCTTTGGACGCGTCCGCTTTGGCGGCGGCGTTGCTGGCATCGGCCCAGGAGATCGCGAAAAACCTCGCACGCGATGGTGGCGATCCCGCGGTGGCAACAGCGGCGGCGACTTTGTTGTTCCTGCGCGGCGTGCAACCGCCGATTTAGGCCGGGTTCACAGTCCGGCCAGCTTGCGCAAATAAGCCCAGCTATAAAGACCGCTGTCATGGCCATCGTCGAACACGATGCGCACGGCGTAGTTGCCGATCGGCTCAAGCCGGGAAAGTTTTACGCCTTCCTTCCCGGTAACAGGCGGCGGGCGGACGCCGCCATGGCCCTGCACTTCGGCGCTGGGCGACTGGGTTCGCAAGGTTTGCGCAGCGAGGGTGGCGCGGGCGCCATCGTCGAACAGGATGGCAAGCGCATCGCGCGCCGGATTGACGCGCAACTCGGTGGGCCAGCTATTTGAGGCCATCGCGCTCTTCTTCGGTGAGTTCGCGCGCATCCGACGCCAGCATCACGGGGACGCCACCCCGGATGGGATAGGCAAGGCCCGCGGCGCGGCTGATCAATTCCTGGCGCTCCTTGTCATAGCGCAGGCCTGTCCGCGTGAGAGGGCAGATCAGGATCTCCAGCAGCTTCGGATCGATGTTCATGATCAGTTCAACGAGCCCGGACCGGGCGCCGTCGAAATTTCCAGCAAGGTCACCAAGGTGGTGACACGCTCTACCCAGCTCGGCGCTTCCAGCAGCGCCTGCTTTTCCGCCGGTTCGAAGGGACACATCATGGCGAGTGCATTGACCAGGGATTCGGGAGGCGCCGTCATCACGCTCTTCCAATCCGCCTTCATGTCGCGGCGGGAAAGATAATGTTTCAACGCGGCCAAAAGCCGGTCGCGCGGAAATTCCCCGGTTTCACTCTGCACCAGGTCTGCCGCGAAAGGCGCGAAATCGCAGGCGACCTGGCGGTAGGGAGACAGGACCGGCACTTCCTCTTTCACCCGGAAGCGACAGACCCCGGCCAGCGTGATGAGATAGCGGTTATCCTCGGTCTCGCGGAAGGAAACGATACGCCCGGCGCAGCCCACTTCGGACAATTTGGGCTTCAGCACGGATTCTTCGCTTTCGGTCGGCTGGATCATGCCGATCAGCCGGTTACCCGACAGCGCATCGTCCACCAGGGCGAGATAGCGCGGCTCGAAGACGTTCAGCGGCAGGGCCGAATGCGGCAGCAGGACGACGCCGGTCAAAGGGAAGATCGGCAAGGTCTGGGGCAGATCGGACAGCGCGTGAAAGCCTCGCTTCATGCCGGCCTCATGAAAATAGAATGCCGGAAAGCTTGCGCCTGGCATCCAGGGTGCGCGGATCGGTCGGCCCCATTGCCTCGAACAAGGTGACGATCTGCTTGCGCGCGGCCTCGTCATTCCATTTGCGATCGCGCCGTACGATGCCAAGCAATTCTTCCAGCGCGGCTTCGCGGTCGCCGCCGGCATCCAGCGCCATCGCCAGATCGAAGCGCGCCTGATGATCGGATTCATCCGCCGCCAGCTTGGCTTTCAGAACTTCCACTTCGCCGCGCGGCGCGGCCTGCGCGCTTTCCGCCAGCTTGAGTTCGGCTTCGGCGGCGCGAATCGCTTCGTCCGTGGCTGCATCGGGGCGCACCAGTTGAAGTGTGGTCTTGGCGCGCTCGATATCGCCGCTTTTGAGATAGCAGGTTGCCAGCCCCGCCACGGCCTTCGGATTGCCCGGATCGTCCTGCAGCACATGGCCGTAGGCCTGGGCGGCATTGCCGATGTCACCCGCCGCGAACGCTTCGGCCGCCATGGCCAACACTTCCTCGGCATGCCCGGCGCCGCCATGGCCATGGCCTCCGCCGGCAAGCCCGCTGACAAAGGCGTTCACCTGGCTCTCGGGCAGGGCGCCCATGAAGCCGTCCACGGGCTGGCCGTCCTTGAAGGCATAGACGGTGGGAATCGACTGAATGCGCAACTGCTGGGCGATTTCCGGATTCTCGTCGATATTGACCTTGACCAGGCGGACGGCGCCCGCCGCTTCCGTCACAGCCTTTTCCAGGAAAGGCCCGAGTTGCTTGCAGGGGCCACACCAGGGCGCCCAGAAATCCACGATGACGGGAACTTCCCGGCTGGCTTCCAGCACGTCGGCGGCAAATGTGGCCAGTCCCGAATCCTTGATATGCGGGCTGGCGGCGCCCGATTGGGCCGCGCTTTGGGCGGGTGTGGAAGTGACGGGCCTTCCGCTGGGACCGATCAGGGCCATGCTGTGCTCTTTCTTTATGGATTGTCCAAAGATGGGCGCACAGGGGCTTAAAGTGAAGCCCCCTTATTTATGTTCCCCCTCCGCCCTTCGCTGGCTCGAGAGCCAGCTACGGGCACCTCCCCCACCAGCATGCTTCGCATGCGCGGGGGAGGGTGGTCACGACCAAGGCGCACCGGGATTTAAGGGACCAGTTTTTTAATCCAATTCGGCAATGCGAACGCCGCGGCGTGGATTTCTGGATTGTAATAGTCGCATTTCAGCTTCAGGCGCTTGTAGGCGGCCTTGGCTTTGGCGATGCCGGCGGCTGTGCCCAGCGGCCTGCCGCCCTTGGTCGCCCAGGACAGCGCCATGAAGCCGCCGATATAGGTGGGAACCACCGAGAGATAGAGCCCGGAACGGGGGAAGAAGCGTGACAGTTCTTCCAGCGCCTCGGTGATTTCCCAGGGCTGGTAGAACGGCACGCCGGTCTGAAAGGTGGCGTAGCCGCCCTTTTTCAGGGCGCCTTTGATACGGTCATAGAAGGTTTCGCCGAACAGCGCCTTGCCCGGGCCGACCGGATCGGGGCGGTCGGCGATGATGAGGTCGAAACGGTTCTTCGACTCCTTGCGGCCCAGATATTCGAAGGCATCGGCAACTTCCAGCTTGAGCCGCTTGTCCTTGAATGCCTTGGCGTTGATCTCGGCGAAATGCTTCTTGCAGAGCTCGATCACGCGGCCGTCGATGTCCACCAGGACCACTTCCTTGACCGATTTGTGCTTCAGCGCTTCGTCGGCGATGGACAGATCGCCGCCGCCAACGATCATCACGCGCTCCACCTTGCCATGTTCCAGAATCGGCAGATGGGTGAGCATGTCGGCATACGCACTTTCGTCGCGGCTGGTGATCTGGACGATGTCGTCCAATGTCATGACGCGGCCGTTAGACACGGTGTCGAAGATGCGGATGTGCTGATAGCGGCTTTTCTCGTCCGCCAACATCTTGGTGACATCCATCGTCTGGGCGTAGCCCTTGTGAAGACGCTCTTTGATGCTGGAAACCTTGGCCATAACCATTCCTTAAATCTTGTGGCGATTACGCGCCGTATAGGGCGCGTTTTGGCGCATGTCTATCGCCGCCGGGTGACGGCAGCGCCGCCACGCCTGTGCAAAAACTTTGTGGCGGGGGCAATTTCTTCTTGCATGGGGGGGCAGTAAGCCCTATTTCCCGTTCGACCCCGCGAGAAAAAAAGCGGGACAAAGCGGCGACCGGGTGACCCCCGTGCGTCGCTTTCTTCTTTAAGGCGCGTCCGGAAGTCCACAAGGCCAAGGCGCAGGTGTCAACTCCAAGACGGGTAGGTGCTTGAATGGCTCGACTTAATCTGGTGGCGGCGAACAAAGAAGCAAGGGCGCCTCGCGTCCGCGCAACTGCGAGGCCCGTTCCGGTCGTTGTTCCCTCGAATGACGACCAAAAAGATCATTTCATCACGAAGAATGGCCTCTCCTATGCGGGCAGCCATCTCATCATCGACCTTTGGGAAGCCGAAGGCCTGAATGAGCGTGATCGTATCGAAGCGGCGCTGATCGATGCGGTGAAGGAAGCGAAAGCGACCCTTCTCCACATTCATCTGCACACCTTCGAAGAAGGTGGCGGAATCTCCGGCGTGGCGGTGCTGGCAGAAAGCCACATCTCCGTCCACACCTGGCCGGAAAAGGGTTATGCCGCGTTCGACGTGTTCATGTGCGGCGACGCGGAGCCCCGCAAGGCGCTGGACGTCTTCAAGCGCGCTTTCAATCCCGGCCGTGTCGTGGTCGGCGAACACAAGCGCGGCGTCGTCTGATCGCTTAACGCATTAACCGCGCGAGAATTTAACCTCGCGAGAATTAACCAAGGGCGGAAACATATGGTTTCCGCCCTTTTCGCATGCGCGTATCCTGCGCCTCTCGAAGGATTTCCAGCAGGATAAAGCTTGCGCTACGACGCGGCGATTATCGGCGCAGGCGCGGACGGGCTCACCGCCGCCGCCACGCTGGCCAATGCCGGCTTGAAAGTGGTCGTGCTGGAGCGCGGACCGCATGCGGGCGGCCGTCTTGCCACCTTGGAATTTCATCCTGGCCATTTCGCTTCGCTCTACGCCGATGCCATCGCCGAAGTGCCGCCCGCGATCGCGCGCGCCATGGGGCTTTCCTTGCGCGGCGGGCAAGCCTTGCCGGGGCCCCTGCGCGCCATACGCGACGCCGCGCTGGCCCGCGCCTTCGCCCAGGCAATGGAAAAGCCGCAGCCGGGTGCTCTGGCCCGCTGGCTGGCGCCGTTGCCGGAACCTTGGCCGGGTGAGAATCTCGCCACTGCGGAACTTGCCGCCTGGCCGGAGTTGCGCGATTCGGCTCTTGCCGGACGCGCGATCGATCCGGGCCTGGCCGGCAGTGCGCTGGCCCTGCTGTCGCTACCGCACGACGAGGCCGTATCGGGCGGCCTGGGTGCGTTGGCGGAAAGTTTCGCCCAGGCCGCGGAAGCGGCGGGCGTGGAAATTCGGCTCGGCCGTGAAGTGACCGAAGTGGTGATCGCCGAAGCGCGCGCCGCAGGCGTCGCTTTGGCGGATGGAAGCCGCATCATGGCGAAAGCTGTGATCTCGACCCTGGATTTGCGGCAGAGCTTCGTGTCGCTGTTTCCCCGCGCCGCGCTGCCGGGGCAGATGCCGGAAGAGGCGCGGAACTGGCGCATGGCGGGTGCAACGGCACGCCTGCTTCTGGCGCTGCGCCGGCCGCTGCGCAACGAGGCTCCGCTGTTCCTGCCGGGAAGCAATGACGCGCGAATCGCATTTCGCCAGGGCCGGGTGCCGCGCCAGCCGCCGCTTCTGCTCGATCCGGTCTCGCGGCGCGATCCGGCGCTTGCGCCGGCGGGCGCCGCCACGGCCACGGTGACCTTGAGCATGATTCCATACCGGCTCATCGATGGCGGCTGGACACCGGAACATCGCACCAGGCTGGCGGCTCACGCCCTGGCGCGAATCGAAAAGGCGGCGCCCGGAACGCTCGCGACATTGGCAGCGGTGAAGATCATCGCGCCGCCGGATATCGAAAACGGATTGGCGGCAACGGGCGGCGACCTGGATGGCGGCGCACTGGCCCCCGACCAGATGCTGGGCCTGCGCCCAGGTCCCCGCACGGCGCTTAAAAGCTTCTATCTGGGCGGTCGCTCGGCACAGGCCGGACCGCTGGGCACGGGCGCGGCGGGATTTGCGGCGGCGGCGGCCCTGATGGCGGACGGCGCGCCATGAGCGAACGCGCCGCAGCGCTTGTGATCGGCGCCGGAACCGGCGGATTGGCCGCTGCCGCCTATCTGGCGCGCGGCGGTCTGCACACATTGGTTCTGGAGGCGGCAAATGCGCCGCCGGAACCTTGCGAAGCGCTGGTAGCGCTCGATCCCAGGATGGTGACGGAGCTGCGGCTTGCGGCGCTCGGGCTCAGTTTCGCGTCGCGCGATCTTCCCATGGCTGTCAGCGGCGAGCCGCCACTCCTTCTGGGCCGCGATCTTCACGCCGCCAGTTCCGCGCTGGCCAAATTCAGCGACGCGGATGCGCTGGCCTGGCCTGCCTATCGTCGGCGCCTAGCCGTGGAAGCGCGCCGGCTCCGGCGCTGGTGGTGGACGGCCCCCGATGCCGGCACGCCCGATGCGCCATGGAGTGCGGGCGCGCGGCACGAATTCCACAAGCTTTGCCTTTCAGGAGCCGACGCCTATCTCGGCGCGCGTTTCGAGACGCCCGCGCTTCTGGCGGCCCTTCTGTGGGACGCGAGCGCAGGCGGATTCGCGGTGAGCGAACCGGGATCGGCGCTCGCGCTTGTCTGGCGTGCGGCCCAGGAAACCGCGGGGCTGCAGGAAGCCGCTACGGTCGCCCGTCCCGGCACCCTGGTTTCCGCGCTGACACGCGCATTGGGACTGGCCCAGCTTCGCACCGGAATGCGGGTGACCGGCATTCAAACCAGATCCGGCGCCGTAACAGGAGTCATTCTGGCGGACGGATCGCAGATCGAGGCCGATCATGTCGTCTCGACATTGCCGCGCTGGGATACGCTGGCACTGGCAGGAATTCCGCATCACAAGCCTTCGATCGCCGAGGCCCAGATCCTGTTGCGGCTGGGAACGGATTTCGCGCCATCGCCGGCGCGGCACATTCTGGGTTTGCAGCCCGGCGCCTATGCCGACGCGCATGAAGCGGCGCGCGCGGGAAGCATCGCAGAGAAGCTGCCGATGGAATGGGTGATGTTGGCGCCGGACCGGATCGCGGTCATCGCGCGTCCCGTTCCCGCCACGTTAAACGCGGAGCAGCGCGCGCGGCTGGCCGCACAGGTGGTGTTCGCCTTGTCGCGCAGCCTGCCGGGCGTGGCGGCGGCGGTGACGGGACTTGAGATCCGGATACGCCGGCAACGCGCAAAGCTCGCCGATCTTCTGTCGACACCGCTCCAGCGCGTGATGACGCCTATCAAGGGTCTGGTTCTGGCAGGCGAGGATGCCGAGCCGTTGCCGGCCATTTCGGGCCGGGCCGGACGGTTGGCGGCGCGGCAGATTCTTTCGCGCTGACCGGCGAGCGGATTTGACACTCCTATGGGACGAAGGTCCTGTGCGACGGAAGCGGAGGGAACCCCGCGTTCAAGCGGTCGCAAATGCACGATCCCGATGCCGAAGATGTTGCCAGAGCCGGGCGGGGCGACCGCGACGCGGCCGCGCGGCTGATCGCGCGCCATGCGCCGAAGCTGCTGACCGTGGCGCGCCGCATGGTCGGCGGCGAGGCCGAGGATGCGTTGCAGGAGGTCTTCCTGCGTCTGTGGACCCATGCGGCGCGCTGGCAGCCTGGACAGGCCAGATTCGAGACCTGGCTTTACAGGGTCATGCTGAACCAATGCTACGACCGGTTGCGCCGCCGTCCTACGCAGCCTTTGGAAGCGGCCGCCGAAATCGCCGATGACGCGCCGTCGCCGGACACCGGACTGGACGGAACCGTGCAGGCCGACGAGGTCGCGCGCGCGGTGGATGGTCTGCCGGAACGGCAGAAGGCCGCGATCCTGCTCTGCCATTTCCAGGAGCGCAGCAACATCGAAGCGGCGGAGATCATGGGGATCTCCGTTGAAGCTTTGGAATCGCTTCTGGCGCGCGGCCGGCGAACCTTGCGAACGCGGCTGGCGCATCTGAACGAATTTGCGGGAGACCGGACATGAGCGATGAGATTTCGGATCGGGATTTTGCGGATCGCGTGGCCCGGCATCTGCCGCCGACTGCGATGCCACCCGGATTCGAGGCGGCGTTGCTGGCAGCGTATGACGCCTGGGCAGAGGCCCGGCCGTCGGGGCGATGGGCGGCATGGAGAGCGGGTTTACGCCGTCTTGCCGAACTGGTCTGGCCGGGTGTGCCCGCATGGGCGCCCGTAGCCGCGTTCGCGGCGGCGCTTCTGGTCGGCGCTGGTCTGGGAACGGCGCTGCCGCTGGCGGCGGACGACGATGCCGTTTTCTCGCTGGAGCAGCCTCTCGCCTTCAATCTGTTGTCGTCCGATCTGCCGCAGGAGGACCTCTAAATGGCCGATACAACAGCTTCGCGCGTCCGCATCATTCTTCTGGTGCTGTCGCTTTGCCTCAATGTGGCTTTGATCGCCATGCTCGTTGTGGGCATGGGGCGAAGCGGTGGTCGCTTCCTTGCCGGGCCGGGCGTGATGGGGCCGGGCCAGATCGCCCGCGGCCTGCCGCCACAGCAGCGGGAAAAAATTCTCGATCTGGTGGCCGAGCATCGCGAGGCCATGCGCGATCGCCGCCGGGCCGCGCGCCGCGCCCGGCTGGAAGCGTTGCGGGTGTTGGATGCGCCCGATTACGCTTCGGCCGATTTTGGGCGCGCGCTGGACGATGTGCGCGCTGCCGATGCAGCGCTGGAAGAGGAATCCGTGTCGTTGCAGCGCGAGATGGTCGACACGCTGACGCCGGCGCAACGCAAAATTGTCGCCGAGCGCATTCGGGCACGGCGCGCCGGTCCGTGGTGGCGGCGGGCGAGGGCGCACAACGCCAATCCCTGAGGTTCAGTTCGTGCGTGCCGCTTTCGGCAGGCGCAACTCCATCACGCTGCCATCGCCTGGTTGCGAAGAAAGGCGCATCGCGCCGCCCATGCGGCGGGCAAGCTCCATCGCGATGGCAAGGCCGAGGCCGGCGCCGGTGACATGGCCGGCCCGGTCGAAGCGTTGGAAGGGCCGGCCGGCACGGTCACGCTCTTGGCGGGAAAACCCAGCGCCGCTGTCGCGCACAAAAGCTACACCTGCACCTTCCTCGGCGCGCACATCGACCAGAACCGCCCCGCCTTCCCTTGTATAGGCGAGAGCGTTGGAAATCAGGTTGGAGAGGATGCGGCGGACCGCCAGGGGATCGGCCTGTACCGGTGCGGGCCCGGTAACGCCGATATCGAGTTGGATGCGGCGGGAAAAGGCGCGGCCCTTATGTTCGTCGACACAAGCGCCCGCGAGCGTCGCCAGATCTATCCATTCGGCTTTGAGCGGGTGGCGCCCGGCTTCGATATTGGCGAACTCCAGAATATCGCCGATGCGGGTGTGCAGGCCGCGTCCGGCTTCGGCGATATCGTTGGCATATTCCGCATATTTGGGATGGCCGGGAGGCCCGAACAGACCCTGCGAGATCACTTCCGAAAATCCGATCACCGCATTCAACGGTGTCCGCAATTCGTGGCTCATATGGGCGACGAATTCGGCCTTGGAACGGGCGGCCTCGAAAGCAGCGCGTTCGGCATTGGCCAATCGCACCATCAATCGCGCTTCAACCGGACGCGTCGTCTTCAAGGCGCGGATGGCGTGTGCCGCCTTTTCATGCCGCTCGAAGGTGCCCACGAAAAGCGCCGCCAGCCAGCCGCCGGCAATGGCGGGGCCCAGAATGACGAAGAGATAAAAGGGCAGGAGGCCACGCCAGCTGGCCAGCGCGCCGTCATCGTCCAATTCCGTGGTCGCAACCAGTGGCCAGCCTTGAACAGCATGTTCCTGCTGGATGCCATCGCCGGAGGTGGTGCCGGCGAAGGTCACGCCGTCTGCGATCAAGGCTGCTCTGCGCATAAGAGCGGGTGGGATCAAAGCCGTCGGATCGAACAGAACGGTGATGATCCTGTCGCCATCGCGCAGCGCCAGGCCCGCTTGGGGGCCGAAGCGGAACAAAGTCTTGGAGCCGGCAAAACCCGGCTGCGGCGGCAACGCGCTTTGCGCCTTGAGCACGGCGCTGGGCGCGCCGCCCTGGAACACCGCGATGTTGCGGATGGCGGGATCGTCCGGCCCGGCGCCTGGGCTGTGCGCGAATTGGAGGCCGGCATCCGCCAACCTGTCCAGCGAGGCGCCCGCCACCGTCGCGAGGTCCGCGGCGCGCTGCTGTTCGAAATGCGCCGCTTGGTTCACGGCATGGGTACGGTCGAGCCGCATGGAAAGCAGGGCCGCGGCCGCGAAGCTGCCGCAAATCAGGGCGATCGAGATCGGCACCATCAGGCGGACATTGCGCAGGACGCGGCGGGGGAGGGTCCACCGTGCCAGCTCCGATGGTCCTTTCAAGGCGCCGAGACGCGCCATGCTCTGCCCCCAAAATGCGAATCAGCGATTCGTCCAGGAGTACGCGAATCGGTGACTCGCTGTCCACCGCGGTTAACGACTGGTTAACGCTGCGTTAGCCAAGAATTTTGGACGCGACTTCGAACAGATTGGGAGACAGGTTCTTCTGCGCCAAGGTCGCTTCCAGCTCCGCCCGCATCAGGGATTGGCGGTTTGCATCGTAACGGCGCCAGGTCTCGAAGGCGCCGGTAAGCCGCGCCGCCACCTGTGGGTTCATGGAATCGAGGCTCCGGATCACCTCGCCCAAGAGGCGGTAGCCGGCGCCCGACTTGTCGTGGAAGCGTAAGTGATTGGCGCTGAAAGCGCCGATCAACGCCCGCACCCGGTTCGGATTTTTCATGTCGAATGCGGAGTGCTTCATCAGAGCGCGCACCGACGCCACTGTGTCGGGCAGGGGCGCCATCGCCTGCAGGCTCATCCATTTGTCCAGCACCAGCGGGTCACTGCGGAAGCGGTCATGGAAGTGGGTGAAGGCTTTGTCGCGCAGCGGGCTCTCCATCCGGGTGAGCGCCGCCAGGCCCGCAATCCTGTCGGTCATGTTTCCGGCCGTACGGTAATGCGCATCCGCCAGTCCCGCAGCGGCTTCGTCGTCGGCAGCGGTGAGATAGCGCAGGCACGCATTGCGCAATGCCCTGCGGCCAGCCGATGGCGCGTCGGGGCTGTAATCGCCCGCATCGCGCATATGTTCGTAGAGATCCGCCAGCCGCGCACCGTGAGCATGGGCGACCGAACGGATCAGCGCGGTGCGCGCGGCATGGAGGATGTCGGGATCGGCGGGAGTGCGCAGGGCCGCGATTTCGCTTTCGGTCGGCGGGGCCAGCATCTGGGCAGCAAAGGCAGGATCGCCGTCCGCTTGCGCCAGCACCGGTCCCAGTGCCGTTACGTAATCGCGATCGCCGCCGCCGCCTTGCAGCATGATCTCAGCCGCCAAGGCCTGGCCCGCTTCCCAGCGGTTGAAATCATCGCTGTCGCGCCCCATCAGGACCGCGCGGTCCTTAGCGCTCTGTTGCACGTCAAAGCGCACGGGCGCGGAAAAGCCGCGTCCCAGTGACAGAAGCGGTTCTTCTGCGATATCGACAAACACGAAAGTTTGCCGCGCTTCCGTCAGCTCCAGTACGCGGGCGTCGGGGCCGGTTTCATTCTCGCCTTCCAGAGTGAGGGGGAGTGCCGTCCCGCTGCGGCCGACAAGCCCGATGCGCACCGGCACATGCAGGGGCGCTTTTTCGGGTTGACCGGGCGTGGCGGCCAGGGTTTGCGACAATGCCAGCGTGTAGGTGCGCGCTTTCATGTCGTAAGAGCCTTCGGCCGCGATACGCGGCGTGCCGGCCTGGCGGTACCAGAGGCGGAATTGCGAAAGATCGCGGCCGCTGGTCTCTTCAAAGCACTTCACCCAATCCTCGACCGTCGCCGCCTGGCCGTCGTGGCGCTCGAAATAAAGGTCGGTCGCTTTGCGATAACCGTCCGCTCCCACCAGCGTCTTCAGCATGCCGATGACTTCGGAACCTTTTTCGTAGACCGTGGCGGTATAGAAGTTGTTGATCTCAATATAGGCCTGTGGCTGCACCGGATGGGCGAGAGGCCCGGCATCTTCCTGGAATTGCCGGCCGCGAAGCGCGCGGACATCCTGGATGCGCTGTACACCATGGCTGCGCATGTCGCCGGAAAAGCTCTGTCGCGGAAAACAGTGAGACCTTCTTTCAGCGAAAGCTGGAACCAGTCACGGCAGGTGATGCGGTCGCCGGTCCAGTTGTGGAAATATTCGTGGGCGACAACGCTTTCGATGCGGGCATAATCGTCGTCGGTCGCCGTTTCGGGCGACGCCAGCAGCACCTTGTCGTTGAAGATGTTGAGGCCCTTGTTTTCCATCGCGCCCATGTTGAAGGCCGAGACGGCGACGATCATGAAAATGTCGAGATCATATTCACGGCCATACGCCTCTTCGTCCCATTTCATCGCCCGCTTGAGGGCGCCCATCGCGTAGGTCGCGCGCGGCTCATTGCCATGCTCGACATAGATGGCGAGAGCCACCTCGCGTCCCGACAGGGTGGTGAAACGGTCATGGATCGAGCCCAGATCGCCCGCCACCAGGGCGAAGAGATAAGAGGGCTTGGGAAAAGGATCATGCCAAACCGCGAAATGCCGTCCGCCGGGAAGATCGCCGGTTTCGATGCGATTGCCGTTGGACAGCAGCACCGGATACTGTTCCTTGGCGGCTTCCATCCGCACCGTGAAGACGGAAAGATTGTCGGGCCGGTCCAGGAACCAGGTGATGCGGCGGAAACCTTCGGGCTCGCATTGGGTGCAGAAGATGCCGCTCGACTGGTAGAGGCCCTCAAGCGCAGTGTTGGCGGCGGGCGCGATTTCGCATTCGGTTTCCAACACGAAACTGTCGGGGACGTTGGCAATGGTGAGCGACTTGCCGTCCAGCACATAATCGCTCTTGTCTAAAGCGCGGCCATCGAGCGCGACGGAAATAAGCTTCAGTTCCTCGCCGTGCAGCACCAGGGGCGCGCCCGCTTTCTTGCGCACGATCGCCAGTTTCGCCTTGACCCGGGTGGCCTCGGGATCGAGGACGAAATCGAGATGGGCCGTCTGGATACGGAAATCGGGCGCCTGGTAATCGGCAAGATGGACGGCGCGGGGTTCTTCGGTGCGCATGAGGACCTCTATCGGAAGGTCCGGAGGTTAGAGCGGTTCCAGGAAAAGTGTGTAGCGGTTTTCCGTCCGGGACCGCGACAAAAGAGGACAGCGGTTCCAGGAAAAGTGTGTAGCGGTTTTCCGTCCGGGACCGCGACAAAAGAG
>CAYWWT010000012.1:15136-26718 GCA_964461855.1 uncultured Rhizobium sp.
AGCGGTTCCAGGAAAAGTGTGTAGCGGTTTTCCGTCCGGGACCGCGACAAAAGAGGACAGCGGTTCCAGGAAAAGTGTGTAGCGGTTTTCGGTCCACAACCGCGACAAATGGGGATTGTTGAGTGCGCGCCCGCGGTCGGATTGCCACAGCGCAGCCCGCTTCAGCCTTGACCCTTCACATGCGCGAGAATGTCCTGCGCATTGTGCGCCAATTCGACCAGCGTGCTGGGCATTTCCTCGCCCGATTTGCGCGCCCAATCCACCAGACTGTTGGCGAAGGCTGCCAGCTGCGGCGCGCTGGAGATCAGGCGGGCCTGCATCTCGATATTCTGCGGGTTGAGGTCGTATTCCGCGCCGGGCACGCGCCAGCCGCCCCATTCCGCTTCACCGGTGATGACCACCGGATAGGTGCCCGGCACCGGGTGGCGCGCGCAGTCTTCGGCGGGCTGCCATTTGTTGCGGGCCCGCACCACACGCCAGCGCGGTCCCTCAGCCATCGCGATATCGGCCATCGGTTCTTCGCTCTGCAATTCCTCGGCGGAGAATTCCCGGCCCAGGCCGACATCGTAATGCACCCGGATGGGCTCATCGATGCCCTTGGCCCAATGCGGCACCACATGCTCGATCAGCGCCCAGGTGCCGACCGGCCTCACATAGACGCGCTGGTTCTTATGGAATTGGGCCTTGGCCATGCGATGCTTCCCGACAGGTATGCCCAGAGTAAGGAAAGCGCTGTTAAACCCCGGTTAAGGTCATTCCCGGCCTTTGAGAAAACCGGCCGGATTTGCGGGCTTTATCCGGTCAGGCCGGTATTGGAAGATGCGCCATGGACAGTCCCTGCGTGAAAATCTGCACCTACGAACCGGGCGCGGGCCTGTGTTCGGGCTGCGGCCGCACCCTGGCGGAGATTGCCGGATGGGCAGCGATGCGGGACGACGAGCGGCGCAGGATCATGGCGGAGCTTCCCGCACGCCTGGCGAAACTCAGGAAGGATTGAGCGCGCGCGCTGCGTCGCCCAGCCAGTCCAATTCCGCGCGCAACAGGACATTCTTACCCACCACGATGATCGCAACCTCGGGACTGCGCGCAGCCGCTTCGGCCAGGCCCGCCAGATCTGTGACGATGGTTTGCTGGTCGGTGCGTGTGGCGTTGGCTAGGATCGCGGCTGGTTCGTCTGCCGCGCGTCCCGCCGCCATAAGGGCCTGCGCGATGGGACCGGCCTGTTTGCGCGCCATGTAGAAGACGAGCGTGGGCGAAGCCTTCGCCACCGCCTGCCAATCATGCGGCGGCAGGCCGCCGTCCGCACGCGTGGCCCCGGAATGGCCGGTGAGAAACGTCACCGACGCATTCGTGTCGCGGTGCGTGAGCGGGATACCGGCGTAAGCGAGGCCGCCGATGCCAGCCGTGATGCCCGGCACGACGCGAAAAGGAATGGCGCCACGCGCAAGTTCCTGCGCTTCTTCCCCGCCCCGGCCGAACACGAAAGGATCACCACCCTTCAGGCGCAACACGCGATGACCCTCGCGCGCCAGATCCGCCAGCAGGGCGGAAATGTCTTCCTGCCGGCAGGTACGCACGCCCGCGCGCTTGCCGGCGAAGATCAGCCCGACGCCAGGCTTGGCCAGCGCCAACAGACTTTCTTCGACCAGCGCATCGTAAACAATGAAGTCCGCCTGCGCGATCGCGGAAAGACCTAAAAGAGTGATCAGCCCCGGATCGCCAGGTCCCGCCCCCACCAGCCAGACCCAGCCGGGCAGAAATTCCGGCAATTCCAATGCGGCGGCGATATCGGCGAAATTTCTGTCCATGCCCGATTATACAAAATGCGGACGCCGAAACACATGTCCCGGCGGAACGCGAAAAGCGAGCAGACGTTGCCCAGATGCGACCCGCTGGACGAGGTTATGATGAGTGAGAAGGTAGGCGAAACCGTGCGCGACAGTGCCGATTATCGTTGCGAAAAGTGTCACACGGTGACCCATATGACGCGCGGCGCGCTGATCCAGCCCTGCCCCAATTGTGGGTATGACACTTTCGATATCGCCAATCCGCGGTTCGAGCGCCGGGACGGCAGCCTGGGGCCGCACGAGCCGGGTTGAGGCGGGGCGGCGGGACCGGTAGAACCTTCGCGCCCTTGTCACGGATATCTCATGATCAAGCCCCGTTCCGACCTGAAGCCCAACACCGCCGATTTCGAGAATCTGCCTTTGGTCACGCCCAACGGCTTTCGCGAATATGATGCGCGCTGGCTGTTCGGCAAGGAACTCAATCTGCTGGGCGTCCAGGCACTGGGCCTAGGCCTGGGAACCTATCTGCACCAGATCGGTGTGAAACCGAAGGTCGTGACGGGTCACGATTTCCGTTCCTACTCGCTCTCCATCAAGCAGGCGCTGACAATCGGCCTGATGCGGGCGGGCTGCGAAGTGCACGATATCGGCCTGGCGCTGTCGCCGGTCGCCTATTATGCACAATTCGCGCTCGATTGCCCTGCCGTGGCAATGGTGACGGCAAGCCATAACGAAAATGGCTGGACCGGCGTAAAGATGGGTGCGCAGCGGCCGCTCACTTTCGGGCCGGACGAAATCAACGCCATCAAGAAGATCGTGCTGGAAGGACTGGGCGAGGAACGCCCCGGTGGTGCTTACGTCGCGGTCCCCGACATGCGGGAGACTTATCTGCAAGCCGTCACCAAGGGGCACAAGCTGTCGCGCCCGATCAAGGTCATCGCGGCCTGCGGCAATGGCACGGCGGGCGCCTTCGCGCCGGAAGCGCTGCGCCGCATCGGTGCCGAAGTCATCGGCATGGACACCGACCTCGATTTCACCTTCCCCAAATACAATCCCAATCCGGAAGACCTGCATATGCTGCACGCCATGGGCGATGCGGTGAAAGCGCAGGGCGCCGATATCTGCCTGGGTTTTGATGGCGACGGCGACCGCTGCGGCGTGGTCGATGATCTGGGCCGCGAGATTTTCGCCGACAAGATCGGCGTGCTTTTGGCCCGCGATCTGTCGGCCCAGCACAAGGACGCGCAATTCGTCGTGGATGTGAAGTCCACCGGCCTTTACCTCACTGATCCGGTCTTGAAAGAGCGGGGCGTCAAAACCGATTACTGGAAGACCGGTCATTCCTATATCAAGCGCCGCACCGCCGAATTGAAGGCGCTGGCGGGCTTCGAGAAGTCCGGCCATTTCTTCTTCAATCCGCCGGTCGGTCACGGTTATGACGACGGCATCGTGGCCGGTATTCAGGTGCTGGAAATGATGGACCGCGCGGGCGGCAAGAAATTGTCGGCGCTCTATGACGGCCTGCCAAAAACCTATGGCTCGCCGACCATGGCGCCCGAATGCCCCGACGACAAAAAATACGCCGTGGTCGAGGCGCTGGTAAAAGACTATTCCGCCATGGCCGAGCGGGGCGAGACGCTTCTGGGCCAGAAGATCGCCTCCGTCGTCACCGTCAATGGTGTGCGCGTGACGCTCGCCGACGGCACCTGGGGATTGGTGCGCGCCTCTTCGAACAAGCCTTCGCTGGTCGTCGTGGTGGAAAGCCCGGTGTCGGAAGCCAATATGCGCGCCATCTTCGCCGACATCGACGCGCGGCTGGCCAAGCACCCCGAAGTCGGCGAATACGACCAGAAGATTTAAAGCTTCGGCAGCGTCTTCTCCAAAGCGGCGAGCAGCGCCTTGTGGAAGACGTCCGGCGCCTGGATCTGGGGCGAATGGCCATAATCGGGAAACTCGATCAACTGGCCATGTGCCACGCGCGCGACGGCCGCTTTTCCCATCGCGCCGAAATTGCCAAGGGTCGCGTTCACCTCTGGTGAGACCTTGTTGCTTTTGCCGGTGGTGTCCTTGTCGCCGACGATGAAGAGCACCGGCATCTTCAGCCGCTCCAGTTCATGGATCACCGCCTGGGTGTAGATCATTTCGGACGTCAGCGCGGCGTTCCAGGCCATCAATTCCTTGTCCTTGCCGCGGAACATGCCCGCCTGCATCTCGACCCATTTGTCGTATTCCGGCTTCCATTCGCCGCCATAATAGACGTTCTTCTCGTAGGCGCGGATGCTGTCGGCGGTGGTCTTCAGCGACGACTGGTAGGATGCATCGACGCTGGTCCACGGCACGCCCTTGGCGCGGCCATCTTCCAGGCCGAGCGCATCGAGAGAAATCAGCATCTCGGTTTCTTGGGGAAAGGTGAGTGCATAGCGCGTCGCCAGCATGCCGCCCATGGAATGGCCCATGATCACGGCTTTGGTCACGCCTGCCGCATGCAGCAGGGCCCGCGTGTTCGATGCCAGCTGCTCGAAGCTGTATTGATAATGCGCGGGCTTGGTGGACTTGCAGAAGCCGATCTGGTCCGGCGCGATCACGCGATAGCCTGCGCCCGTGAGCGCGGCGATGGTGCCTTCCCAGGTCGCGGCGCAGAAATTCTTTCCGTGCAGGAGAAGGACCGTGTGGCCATTGGGAGATGCGGGCTTCACATCCATGTACGCCATGTCCATCGCCTGGCCTTGCGAGGTGAAGCGGTAATGCTGGACTGGATGGGGATAAGCGAAACCCTCCAGCATGGCGCCATAGGCGGGTCCGGAATTGTCCTGCGCCGCTACGGGCAAGGTCGCAAACAGAGAAACGGTCAGGGCAAGGATCAGGCGTCTGGACATAGGGGCTCCGTCGATTTGCATGCGCTCCTCTTCTTTGACGTATGAAACGGCCTGTTCACCACCGCCCCCGGCTTGCTAAGGTGCAGAAAAATAGATTTGGGGGCGATATGCGGCGCATTCTTCCGGTTCTTCTGCTGTCCGTGATGGCGGCGGGCGCAAGCGCCCAGACCAATGGGCCCGCTGCCGGGCCGCAACCGGTCCCGATGCCGCCGCCGATCCCCGCGCCCCAGGACATTCCCTATCCCGGCGGCACCATCCAATTGTCGGTCGATGCCACTGAGCCCGCCCAAGGGATCATGCGGGTGCACGAGGTCATCCCGGTCGCCAAATCCGGACCGATGATATTGCTCTATCCCCGTTGGTTGCCTGGTAATCACGCGCCCAACGGCCCGATCAACAAATTCGCAGGGCTGACCGTGCAGGCCGGCGGCAAGACGGTGCCATGGCGGCGCGATGCCGCCGACGTTTATGCCTTTCATATCGACGTGCCGGAAGGCGCGCGCGAAGTGGCTTTGGATTTCCAGTATCTGTCGCCGGTCGAAAGCCGCGAAGGCCGCGTCGTTTCCACCGATGTGATCGTCAATCTGGAATGGAATGCGGTGGTACTGTATCCGGCGGGTTATTATTCGCGCCAGATTCCCGTGCAGGCCGAAGTGAAACTGCCGCCCGGCTGGCAGATCGGCACCGCGCTGGAAGGCGAAAACGGCAAGTTCAAGCCCACCACGCTCAACACCTTGGTCGATTCCCCGTTGCTGGCGGGCAAATATTTCAAGCGCGTCGATATCGATCCCGGCGCCAAGGTGCCGGTGCATCTCGATATTGTGGCGGATCGCGCCAGCCAGTT
Source organism: uncultured Rhizobium sp. (assembly GCA_964461855.1). GTDB lineage: Bacteria > Pseudomonadota > Alphaproteobacteria > Micropepsales > Micropepsaceae > Rhizomicrobium. The sequence continues at coordinate 20,644 of CAYWWT010000012.1, forward strand.
GAAGATCACGCCGGAGCAGGTGACGGCGCACAAAAATCTGGTCCAGCAAGCCTACAAGCTCTACGGCTCGCATCATTACGACCATTACGACTTCCTGCTGGGGCTTTCAGCACATGTCGGCGGCGAAGGATTGGAGCATCACCAATCCAGCGAAGACGTCACCACCGAGAAATATTTCACCCAATGGGACAAGACCGCATCCGGGCGCGATCTGCTCGCGCATGAATACACCCATTCCTGGAACGGAAAATTCCGCCGCCCGGCCGATTTGTGGACGCCGAACTACAATGTGCCCATGCGCGGCAGCCTGCTCTGGGTCTATGAAGGTCAAACCCAATTCTGGGGCTTTGTGCTCGCCGCCCGGTCGGGCCTGTGGAACAAGCAGCAGGCGCTCGACGCCTTCGCCGACCAGGCGGCCTATTACGGCACCATGGCGGGCCGCAAATGGCGCCCGATGCAGGACACCACGCTCGATCCCATCATCGCCAACCGCCAGCCCATTCCCTGGCGAAACTATCAGCGCAGCGAGGACTATTACAATGAAGGCTTGTTGCTGTGGCTGGATGCGGACTCGCTTATCCGCCAGAAGACAAACGGCAAGAAATCGCTGGACGATTTCGCCAAGGCGTTTTTCGGCATCAATGACGGCAGCTTCGTCACCGTCACCTATACGTTCGACGATGTTGTGAAGGCGTTGAACGACGTCATGCCCTATGACTGGGCAACGTTCCTGCATGCCCATACCGATCTGGCGCCCAAGCCGCCGCTCGATGGCGTCACGCGTGGCGGCTACCGTCTGGTCTATACCGACAAGCCATCGGAACGGACGCAGCAAAATGACAGCCGCCGCAAGCAGGACAATTTTTCCTATTCGCTGGGGATGACCGTGGACCGGAATGGCCGGGTGATCGACGTGAGCTGGGACAGCCCGGCTTTCAAAGCGGGCATTACCCTCAGCACCGAGATTGTAGGCGTGAACGGAGTAGATTACGACGCGGACGAATTGAAGGATGCGATCACCGAAGCCAAGAGCGACCAGGCGCCGATTCAGCTTCTGATCAAGCGCAACAATGGCTTCAGCACGGTCGCGATTCCGTATCATGACGGGCTGCGCTATCCCCATCTGGAGCGGGTGGAAGGTTCGCCCGCCTTGCTGGATGCCCTGATCGCGGCGCGGAAGTAGCGTTCAGGCCAACCAGCGAAAGGCATGGCGGATGAAGGCTTCGCCCTCTGCCGTGACGCCGTCGCCATGCGCGATGACGACCCGGCGGGGCCGCCAGGCCAGGATATGCGCCAAGGCAATTCGCGCCTGCGCGCGATCAAAGAATGTCATGCGCCATTCGCGCGGTGCACCGAAATCGGGTTCGACGATGCCGTCCAGCCGGGCGATCCAGCCGCGCCAGCCGGTGAACCAGCTGCGGGGAAAATGCTCGATCAGATCGCAGAAGAGGGCGGTCCCGCTTTTGCGGTGAAAGAAGACGATTTCGGTCATCATGGGACTGCCGCCGAAGCAGACCTGGTCGATCTCTTGCGCCCATGCGGGCGGGGCGTCGTTTTCCAATGCCGCATCGAAGCGAATGTCCGGCCGCTTCTTCGCCAACCCGGGAGGCGCGTAAAGCCGCGCGGAAGGATAGGCATCCTTCCATTGCCGCAGATAGAGATGATGCAGCTTGTTGGGAGAGACCAGATGCGCGACCTTGCCCAGCGCATTGATCTCCGCCTTCAACGCGGGTTCGACGGCGATCGGTGACCAGATGAAAAGGTCCCCATCCGAAAGCCGGATCACTGCCGTGCGGGTGGGATAACGAAAGCCGAAAAAACCGACGACCGGACCCTCTGCGAGCCACAGATCTTCTCCCCAGGGGAGAAGGCGGGTCATGCCGCCCGCAGGCCGGTTTCGAGACGGCCGAGCGCCTCGCGCAGGACCGTGATGCCGGCGCCGTCGCGCACCGCGTTTTCGCTTAAATGCCGGCGGAAGGCGCGTGCGCCGGGCCGCCCATTGAAGAGGCCCAGCATATGGCGCGTCATGCTGTTCAGCCGCGCGCCTTCGGACAATTTGCGCTCCACATAATCGCACCATTTCGCGAGGGCCACATCGATGTCGCGCGGGATATCGCCGAAAAAGCGCGTGTCGATCTCGGCCAGAAGGGCAGGGTTCTGATAGGCGGCGCGGCCCAGCATGACGCCATCGACATGGGCGAGGTGACGCTCTGCTTCAGCAAGCGTCTGGATGCCGCCATTCAGGAAAATCTCCAGCTCCGGATTTTCCTGTTTGACGCGGTAGACCAGATCGTAATCCAAGGGCGGCACATCGCGATTTTCCTTGGGCGACAAGCCTTCCAGCCACGCCTTGCGCGCATGCACGGCAAAGCGGCGCACGCCGGCGTCCGCGCATCGGCCGATCATGGCGCGCAGACTTTCCGCCGGGTCCTGGTCGTCCACGCCGATCCGGCATTTGACGGTGACGGGAATGGACACGGCTTTTCGCATGGCCGTCATGCAGTCGGCGACCAGCGCGGGTTCGCGCATCAGGCAGGCGCCGAAGCGGCCCGATTGCACCCGGTCGGACGGACAGCCGACATTCAGATTCACTTCGTCATAGCCGAAATCTTCGGCGATCCTGGCCGCATCGGCCAGTGCGGCAGGATCCGATCCGCCCAATTGCAGCGCCACGGGATGTTCCTGCGCGTCAAAGCCCAGAAGCCGCTGGCGATCTCCGCGCAACACCGCGTCCGCCGTTACCATCTCGGTGTACAGCAGCACGCGCCGGCTCAGAAGGCGATGGAGCACGCGGCAATGCGTGTCCGTCCAGTCCATCATCGGCGCGATGGCAAAGACTTTTCCCGGAAGGCTCAAGCGGTTAACCTGTCGGCTGCGGTCTCAATTCGCGCTTCCCATACGCCGAAAGCGCTTCCCTGTCAGCCCGAAAGACATCACGCATGGCCAGCATTTCCGCCGCGACGAAAGCAAAAGCCGAGGCTTTTTATGCGCTTCACCGCGAAACCTTCATCATCCCCAACCCCTGGGACCGCGGCTCGGCCCGCCTTCTGGCCCATATGGGGTTCAAGGCCCTGGCCACTACCAGCATGGGGTATGCCTTTTCCATCGGTCAGCCGGACAACAGCCTGACCCGGGAACAGACCCTGGCCAATGCCGCCGACATCGTGGCTGGAACGGATCTGCCGGTGAGTGCGGACCTGGAAAACGGTTTCGGTGACCGGCCGGAAGATGCGGCCGAAACGATACGTCTGTCGCAGCAGAGCGGCATTGTCGGCGGCTCTATCGAGGATGCGAGCGGCGATGCCGCCGCGCCGATCTACGATATCGGTCTGGCGAAAGAGCGGGTGCAGGCGGCCGTCGAAGCGGCGCGGGCTCTGCCGTACAAATTCACCCTTACCGCCCGCGCCGAGAATTTTCTCTGGGGCCGCCCCGATCTCGGCGACACGATCAAGCGGCTGCAAGCCTATCAGGACGCCGGTGCGGACGTTCTTTATGCGCCGGGCCTGAAGACGCGCGAGGATATCGCGTCCGTGGTGTCGTCGCTGGACCGGCCCGTGAATGTGGTGATGGGCTTGGTCGGCGCGCAACTCGGCCTGGAGGAACTTGCGAAGATCGGCGTGAAGCGCATCAGCGTGGGAAGCTCGCTGCAGCGTGCGGCTTTGGGGGCGTTCCTGCGCGCCGCCGAAGAAATGTCCGGCAAAGGCACATTCACCTATGCGGCTGGGGCCGCTTCGCCCAAGGACGTGACGCCGATCTTCGACGCTTATCTGTCCCGACCTTAAGACAGGATCGTCAGCTCCAGTCCCTGCAGGACCGCGCGATCGGCGACCGCTTCGATCGCGACAATGCGGCCATCCGCGATGGTGGTCCGCAAGGCCAGCAGCAGCTTGCCCTTGGGCGCCACGATGGCGCCAAAGCCGCCATCCACCAGTGCCGCGCGCGCCGCCTGTGCCCGTCCGGCAAACAGGCGCGCCACCGCTTCGGCGCCGCGCACCTCCTGTGGGCCGCCCATGCGTATCGCGGTGACATCGCTCCGGAACGCGACATTGGGATCCAGCACCGCGATCAAGGCGCCGAGATCGTTGGCACGAGACGCGCTGAGAAAGGCATCGATCACCGCACGCTGTTTCGGCAATTCGGCGGCGGGCGGCTCGCCGCCCCGAACCCGGCGCCGGGCGCGGCTGGCAAGCTGGCGTGCGGCGTCCACGGAACGATCCACGATGGGGGCGATATCCTCGAAAGGCAGGGCGAACATGTCGTGCAGCACGAAGGCGATGCGCTCGGCAGGATCGAGCCGGGTAAGAACCACCAGCAGCGCCAGGCCGACCGCTTCGGCCAGAAGGGCTTCCTGCTCGGGGTCGGGTTCGGCACGCGGAAGAATCCGCTCTTCGGTTTCCAGCGGTTCCTCGCGCCGGGATTTGCGGCTGCGGAGCATGTCCAGACAGATCCGCGCCACCACGGTGGTCAGCCAGGCGGCCGGATTGTCGATCCTGCCGGATGCGGCAGATTGCAGGCGGAGCCAGGCTTCCTGCACCGCGTCATCTGCCTCGGCCAGCGACCCCAGCATGCGGAACGCCACGGCCCGCAGATGGGGGCGCTGGGCCTCGAATTCCTCCGCCAGAATTTTATTTTCGCCCATCGGTCACATTTCTCCTCGCCTGTCCGTCAGGAGCATGACGAAACCGGGCCGCCCGATGTGACGGCGTCCCAGCATGCAAAAGGAGAAAAGTCATGCAAGCCAGAATGCCAAATCCCGTGATGGTGCTGCCCGACGCGATGGCGCCGATCCAGGCGCTTTACGCCGCCGCGACCAAGGGTGGAGTTCCCCAGGCCATCGGTCATCTGGTTCACTTGCGGACCAGCCAGATCAATGGCTGCGGTTATTGCATCGATGGCGGCGTCAAGCATGCCAAGAAAGCTGGCGAAAGCGACGAGAGGCTGTTCGCGGTCGCGGCCTGGCGCGATACGCCATACTTCAATGACGCGGAACGGGCCGCGCTCGCCTTGTCGGAATCGGTGACCCGGCTTTCCGATCAGAGCGATCCGGTGCCTGATCCGGTGTGGAACGAGGCGTCGAAACATTTCGATGAGAAAGGCCTCGCGGCGCTGTTGCTGGTGATTTCGCTCACCAATGTCTTCAACCGGCTCAATGTGGCGACGCGGCAGGTGGCGGGCCCGGGCTGGTGACGGCTTGGCGCCTTTGTGAGGGGCGGGGGCTGGGTTAGGGTCGCCGCCGGTACCATGCGGGGCGGGATCATGCAGGGGACGGAGAGAGAGGAGCAGGCGCGGCCCGGCCTGTGGCGCTCCGTCCTCGCCGCCGCCGCCGGCAATGTGCTGGAGTGGTACGACTTCACCGTCTACGCCTATATGGCGCCCTATATCGCGGAGAAATTTTTTCCGCAGGATGATCCTCTGACCGGATTGCTGGCGGTGTTCGCCACCTTCGGTCTGGGATTTGTGGTCCGGCCGCTGGGCGGAATCGTCATCGGCCGGTTGGGCGACCGCAAAGGCCGCAAGGCGGCGCTGTTGCTCACCATCCTTCTGATGGCGGTGGGAACGGCGGGCATCGGCCTGGTCCCGGGCCGCGATGTGGCGGGCGCCGCTGCGCCCTGGTTCTTGGTATTCTGCCGCCTGCTGCAGGGTTTTTCGGCAGGCGGAGAGTGGGGCAGTTCTACCGCGTTCATCTACGAATGGGCGCCCCGCCATCGCCGCGGCTTTTTCTCAAGCCTCCAGCAATCCAGTGTGGCGGGCGGCATGCTGCTCGGTTCCGCCATTGCCGCTCTGTTTGCGACGATGTTGAGCAAGGCGCAGATGGCGGATTTCGGCTGGCGCATCCCGTTCCTGCTTGGCGCCCTGATCATTCCCATCGGATTTTACATGTGGCGCTATGTCGAGGAGACGCCGGTCTTCGTGGCACAGGAAAGCAAGCCCATCGCGCTCGGTGCCGGCCTGCGGCTGGCGGTGCAGGCGGGCGGCATCATCGTGATCTGGACGGTCGCCTATTACGCCATCCTCACTTACATGCCGGTCTTTACCGCCCGCTATTCCCATCTGGGGGAAAGCGCGGCGCTCTGG
>CAYWWT010000013.1:0-25774 GCA_964461855.1 uncultured Rhizobium sp.
GGCCGGACGGGCAGTAGCCGCGTTGCGGCACGTCTTCCGCGATCCGGGCTTTCTGCACCTTGTTCAGGATGCCGTTCTGCGACAGGCCTTCGATGGTGGTGATCTCGCGGCCTTTGGCGCCGGACACCGGCAGCGAACAGGAGCGGACGGCCTTTCCGTCCAGCAGCACGGTGCAGGCGCCGCATTGCGCGATCCCGCAGCCATATTTGGTCCCGGTCAGCCCGATCTCGGTCCGGATCGCCCAGAGCAGCGGCATCTCGTCTTCGATGTCGAGATTGTGGGTTTCGCCATTGACCTTGAGGGTGATCATGCGGCCTCCAATTTCCTGCGGCGCGGCGGTGCACAAAAGCTAGCATAATCAGGGTCAAAGCACATGCCGCTTGCATGATATCGGCTGGTATATCGCGCCATGCCATTTGCACAATAATACCGGACGGTTATCATCAACCCGGGTTAAGCATGCGGGGAAGCATGCGGCGGGGCTGGAAATTCTTTCTGCTGGGCTGGGCGCTCATCCTGGGCGGCGGCGCGATTGCGCACTACGTTCAAACCGCCGGCGGCGTGCAGGTGCAGGATGTGCGCTTCGCCGGAACCGGCGGCATGCCGATGAGCGGCCTGCTTTATATCCCGCGCAACGCGACACAGGCCCATCCCGCGCCGGGCATCCTGGCGGTGCATGGCTATATCAATTCGCGCGAGACCCAGGACGGTTTCGCCATCGCCTTTGCGCGCGCCGGTTATGTCGTGCTGGCGCTGGACCAGACCGGCCACGGCTATAGCGGCGGCACCGTCGCCGCCAACGGCTTCGGCGGGCCCGATGGATTGCGCTACCTGCGCAGTCTCGATGTCGTCGATCCCGCCAATGTCGGTCTGGAAGGTCATTCGATGGGTGGATGGGCCGCTTTGAGCGCCGCTGCCGCGATGCCGGACGGATATAAAGCCATGGTGCTGGAAGGATCGGGCACCGGTATTTTCGGCACGCCTCCGGGGACGCCGGATTTTCCGCGCAACCTTGCGGTGGTGTTCAGCCGCTATGACGAATTCTCCAACCTGATGTGGAATGTGCCGCGCGGCGCCGATGTCGGCAAAAGCGAAAAGCTGAAAGCGCTTTTCGGCACCGCCGGTGATGTGGTTGCCGGTACGCTTTATGGCGATATCGCCAACGGCACGGCGAGGCGGCTCTATACGCCTGTCACCACCCATCCCGGCGATCACATCTCCCCCACTGCCATCGCCAATGCGGTGGACTGGTTCGGCAGGACCTTGAAAGGCGGGGCGGCGAAATCGGATTCCTATTGGCTGTGGAAAGAGGCCGGAACAGCCATCGCCTTTATCGGCTTCGTGTTCCTGATGCTGGGCGCCTTCGATCTTTACCTGCGCCTGCCTTTGTTCCTGGACCTGCCGCAAACGCCCGAACCGGTGCGCGAAAGCCGCGGGCCGGGCTGGTGGCTGCTGGCGACCGCCTTTGCGCTCATTCCGGTGATCGATTTCTATCCCTTCATGGCGCTGGGCCAGTCGATCCTGCCGCCGTCGCGCTATCTTCCGCAAAGCATCACCAATCAGGTCCTGGTCTGGGCGGCGTTGAACGCCCTCATCACCCTGATCGCCGGGCGGCTGATCCAGGGGCCGCGCCTGCTCTACAATTTCTCCAGCCGGGGCGCGATCCGCATCGCCATCCTCACCGCTGCGACGGGTTATCTCGCGTTGCTGCTGTCGGATTTCCTGTTCAAGACCGATTTCCGTTTCTGGGTGGTGGGGCTGAAGCTTTTGTCGCCGCGCCAGTTCGGCTGGTTCCTTGCCTATGTCATTCCCTTCACGCTGGCGATGCTGATCCTGCTGCGCGCGCTGCTCCGGCTGGCGGTGAAGGGCGATGGCACGTTCAGGCAATATGCGACCGCCATCGGCGTGATGGGGGGCGGCTTTCTGCTGTTCCTGGTGGTGCAATACGCGCCGCTGTTTCTCACCGGCCGGCTTCTCATTCCGGAACAGGCGCTGAACGCCATCATCTCCATTCAATTCCTGCCGCTGATGTCGATGATCGCGGGGATCGCGGTCTTCACCTGGCGGCGCACCAACAGCCCCCTGCCGGGCGCGGTGATCGCTGGAATCGTCACGAGTTGGTATATCGTGGCGGGCACGGCGGTGCAGTTCGCCGGATCATAAGTGGGATATTTGCCGCATGCAGCACGCTAAAGCCGGTCAGGGAACCCCTGGCCAGGACATCCCGGATCTTCGCCTGTTCGTCTTCGCGCTGTTCTTCATTTTCGGCGGCATCACCAGCCTGAACGACATCCTGATTCCCAAGCTGAAGGAATTGTTCACGCTCAGCCACGCCCAGGCGATGCTGGTGCAGTCGGCTTTCTTCGCGGCCTATTTCATCGTCTCCCTGCCCGCCGCCGCGCTGATCAAGCGTTTCGGCTATATGCGCGCGGCCGTGATCGGGCTTCTCACCATGATGGCGGGATGCCTGCTTTTCGTTCCCGCATCGCTGTCGGCGCTGTTTGCGATGTTCCTTCTGGCGCTGTTCGTGCTGGCGACGGGCATCACCGTGATCCAGGCCGTCACCAATCCCCTGATCTCGATCCTGGGCGCGCCGGAAACCGCCCATAGCCGCCTGACCTTCGCGCAGGCGTTCAATTCATTGGGCACCACCGTCTTTCCCTATGTCGGCTCAATCCTGATCCTGGGCTCGCTGGCGCATATCGATCCTGCGACCTTGTCCGGGCCCGCGCTCGACGCTTTCCGCCGCGCCGAAACCCAGATGATGATCCGCACCTATCTGGGTCTCGCTTTGGTGCTGGCGGGGATCGCGGCACTGGTCTTCTGGCGGCGCGACCGGCTTCAGGAAATGATTTTCGAGAAAGTCGATATCCTGGGCGCCTTCAACCTTCTCGCGCGCCCGCGCTTCGCCTTCGGCGCCGCCTGCATCTTTCTCTATGTCGGCGCGGAAGTCGCGATCGGCTCCATCATCGTCAATTACCTGATGCAGAGCGATGTGCTGGGAATCGCCGCCGAACCGGCGGGCGAGCATGTGCCTTTCTACTGGGGCGGCGCGCTGGTCGGCCGTTTCATCGGCGCCTATGTGCTGAGGCTGGTGTCGCCGGGCAAAGTTCTGGCTTTCAATGCCGGCATGGTCGTGCTGCTGCTGCTGGTTTCGGCCAATACGGTCGGCGCGGTGTCGGGCTGGTCGCTGCTGGCCATCGGCCTGTTCAACTCGATCATGTTTCCCACCATCTTCGCGCTCGCCTCCGAACGCTTGGGCCCGCGCACCGCGGACGGCTCAGGCATCATCTGCATGGCCATTGTGGGCGGCGCCATCGTGCCGCTGCTGAATGGCTGGGCGGCGGACCATGTCGGCCTGAAACAAGCCCTGATCGTTCCGGCCATTTGCTATGTGGGGATATTGCTGTTCGGGCTTTATGCGCGCCGGCCTGCGCGCGCCGGGGTCCCACAGCCCCTCTGAAAGGGGTTCGCCGCCGACGCATAGGTGCATAAGCGAAAAGTAATGCTCCTTCCCCGATACGTTTGAATGAAATCGGCCTATAGACGGGGCCAACCCATGCATAAGCATGGGATTTCTATCGACAGGATTGGAGCGTTCATGCGCATTTCTTTGAAAGCGGTTTCGGCCGCCATCGTCGTCACCGGCATGATGCTGGCGGGCGCCGCGGTTGCCCTGGAAGCCGGCGAAGTCAGCCTTGCCTATTCCGACGGTTATGTCGGCACGGATGGTCAGTTCCATGCCTGGGCTTCGCGCTCGGAAGCGATCGATTTCCGCGGCAAGCATATCGACCAGTATCGCGCATGGCGCCATGACGACCCGCGCCATAAAAACGATAAGTAATTTTCCGCACCTCCCCCGCCACGCTTGAGCATGCGCGGGGGAGATTGCGCCCGATCGAACTTCAATGATTAACGGGCGCCATAGAGGGCCGGTTGCGAACGCGGCGCGGACGCAATTAACGTAAAATTGTCGTCCGGAATGGTACAGCCGTCCTTGCACAGCCTTTTCTTCGCGCCAGCGGGGGTGTCCAATGGCGGGCGCCCAAGTCTCGATCGAGGGAGATCGCGTTGAACACCCGGCCGCGCCGCGCTTACGGCCCGCTCGCCAAGAGCCTTCATTGGCTGATCTTCATATTGCTTGCCGCACAGTTTTTCCTGGGATGGCTGATGTCGCCGGGCGGACATCAACCTGCTGATCCGCAGCTTGGCGCTTGGCGCATCTATCTCGGCGTCGTCCTTCTGCTCGCGGCTCTCGCGGCGCTTGGCGGACGCCTGCTCCGCCCGGTCGCTCCGGCGCCGCGCGTGCGGCCCGCCGAGCGCTATTTTTCCCGCGCGCTGCATCTTCTTCTGTACGTGCTGGTGGTCGTTCTGCCTGTCCTGAGCGTGGCGGCGATCTGGTATCCGGATCTGATTGGGATACGCCGCATGACCGCCTATGCCCTTCTGGGCGTGGCGATCGTGCATGTCGCCGATGTCCTCTATCACTATTTCATCCGGCAGGATGAAATGCTTCAGCGCATCCTGCCCGCCGCCCGCTGGCGCCAGCGTGTCAGGCTTAAGGAATAACCCCTCTGCCCTTCGCAGCTTAGGCACGGCTCTAGAGATTCACGCCGCTCTTCCCAAAATCTGGCGCGTATAATCCTCGTCGCTCATCACAGAAAAACGCCCGAAGCCCCAGGCGCAGACCTGGGCCATGATGGCGTTGCGCGCCGTTTCGTCGGTGGTGAATTCGGACAGAAATTCCGGCTCGCCCTCTTCCACACCGGTCATCATCAGATGCATCACCCGCGCGGTTCGCGCGAAGGCATAGTGGCGGCCCATCAGCGCCATGATGCGGGTAAAGGCCTCGGTCAGGGTGAGGCCGCGCGCATCCGTCAGGATGTCGGGCGGGATGGCGCGGACCGTGTACATCGGGTTCTCCCCTGGAATCTGTTCAGAACAAAAGAAGAACAAATAGGCGGGAAAGTCCAGTACCAGGGCTTGTGGCGCCCGTCCCGGGAACCCACGAACCGGACGGATACTCTTTGGCAACCAATGGGGCGTCTTCTTCGAGGCAGAGCCCCCAACGCAGCAATCGTGACCAGGCAGCCATGACCGAAGCGACCCGGATTCCTTCTCCCGCCGAACGCCGTGCCTATCCGCGCATTCCCACCGCGATCCCCGCCGCCATCAATATCCTGACCGGCGAAGGCGCGCGGCCTTGCGTCGTCACAGATCTGTCGGCGTCGGGCGCGGGCGTGATGATCGACGGCGATGTGCCGCCCGCCGAGCGTGTCTGCCGGCTGGACATCAGCTGGTTCGGCACTTTCGAAGGCATCACGGTGCGCGAAGGCAGCAATTTTTTCGGTGTGCGTTTTGTGATCGGCGAGGCCGAGCGCCAGCACCTCATCGCCAAGCTGGCGAAATATGTGGAGATCGGGCTTTCGCCCGCCACCGACGAAGACGTGCTCGAACCGGGCCGCCCGCACCTGACGGTGCGCACCATGGACGGCGTGACCTTGGACTGCGACGTGCAGGACATCACCCTGGACGGCGTCCTGTTGAAAGCCGATGTCGCGCCACCGGTGGGTGAGTTGATCCGCGTCGGTAATCTGTATGGCCGGGTGGAATCTTATCAGAACGATGCCATGGCGGTGGTGTTCGTCGATATGAGCCGCCCCGGCGCGCCGCCGCCCGCGTTCTAAGCTTCTCCGGACCGTAGATTCCCTGCTAGCTTCGCACGGGGTGACGCGTGAGGGGACCGGCATGGCAGACAGCAAATCCGCTTCGAAGATGATCGACGCACGGATCAAGGATCTGGGCGATTGGCGGGGCGCGACCTTGGCACGGATGCGCGCCCTGATCCATGCCGCCGATCCCGATGTGGTGGAGGAGTGGAAATGGCGCGGCGTGCCGGTCTTCTCTCACGACGGCATCCTTTGCACCGGCGAGACCTACAAGGAGGTGGTGAAGCTGACCTTCGCCAAGGGCGCATCGCTGAGCGACCCATCGAAGCTGTTCAATGCCAGTTTGGAAGGCGGCACGCGCCGCGCCATCGATATTCGCGACGGCGACAAGATCAACGAAAAAGCGTTCAAGGCCCTGATCCGCGAAGCTGTTTTGTTGAACGCCGCCAAGATCAGGAAGAAAGCCGCGCCCAAGCCGAAAGCCAAGGTGGCGGCAAAAAAGAAGGCGCGTCAATGAAAGAGACCACCAGGCGCGCCATCTTCCGCACCGTCCATCTGGTGCTGGCCATTCCGATCATCGGTTATATCTACAGCCCGTTCGAGGTCATTCCCGATTACGCCCCCGCGACGCGTTTCGTCTTCCTTCCCGCCATGGTGCTGATGGGCCTTTGGATGTGGAAAGGCGCCTGGATCCGGCGGCTGTTCGCCCGCTGACGCGGCGCGGCGAAGCGGTTAGGATGCGCGGCGAAAACAGGGGAGCGGACCATGACGGATGCGGCTGGGAAGCGTGCGAAATTCAGAGCGCTGCACGAAAATGGCTGCTTCGTCCTTCCCAATCCCTGGGACATCGGCAGCGCGCGGCTGTTGCAGGATATGGGCTTCCTGGCACTCGCCACCACGTCGTCCGGCTTTGCCTGGACGCAAGGGCGCCCCGATTACGCCGTGACGCGCGACATGGTGCTGGCGCATCTGATGAGCCTTTGCGCCGCGACCGACCTGCCGGTGAATGCGGATTTCGAGAACGGCTTTGCGGAAAAGCCCGAAGAGGTCGCGGCCAATGTGCGGCTGGCGGCGAAGACCGGCATCGCGGGACTTTCCATCGAAGACACGCGCACCGACGGCAAGGGTCTCTACGATCTGCCCACCGCGGTGGCGCGCATCAAGGCGGCCAAGGCGGCGGCGGACGCGGAAGGCGTGATGCTCGTGGCGCGGACCGAAATCCTGCTGCATGACGGCAGCGCCTTCGCTCCCGCGCTGGAAAAGATCAAAGCCTTTGCCGATGCGGGCGCCGACGTGCTGTTCGCGCCGGGCCTGGCCAAGCCGGACGAGATCGCGGCCATGGTCAAGGCGGTCGCGCCCAGGCCGCTGAATTACATGATGTTCGATTACGACCAGAGCGTGGCGCAGCTGGGCGAACTGGGCGTGCGGCGCATCAGTGTCGGCGGATCGCTGGCGCGGGTGGGCTGGAACGCTGTTCGCAATGCGGCCGAGCAGCTGCTGGCCGGATCGTTCCACGGCCTGAACACAAAAGGCCCCGCCAAATCGCTGAACGAGATTTTCCGCGGCTTCGGCCCGGCCTGAACCTTTGCGCCGGGAACGGGAATCGCCTTGCCCCGTTGCGGAAGGGTAACCTTCCGAAAGAACGGTCCCGCGCATGTCGGCTTATGGCGAATTCCTGCGCGGGCTGGTCGATGATCCCAAAGGCGTCAGCGCGCCGACGCCGTCCGGCCCCGCGCTGTCGGCAGCCATCGCGGCCAAGGTGGATCTGAAACGACCCGGCCTGGTGGTGGAATTGGGCGCCGGGACCGGCGTGGTCACCGAAGCACTTGTCCAACGCGGCATCGCGCCCTCGCGGCTCGTTGTGGTGGAGAGCGGCGAATTCTTCTGCAAGCTTTTGAAGCGCCGTTTTCCCGCCGCGCATGTCGTGATGGGCGATGCTTTTTGCTTCGAAGATTATCTGCCGAGCGATGCGCGCATTGCCGCCATTGTCTGCGGCGTGCCGCTGCTGAATTTTCCGCCCACGATGCGCGAAGCTTTGATCGCGCGTGGGTTGGATGTCCAAGGCCCGGGGGGACGCTTCATCCAGCTTTCCTATGGCTGGAAACCCGCCGTGCCGCCCGGCCCCAATCTGGCGGTGAAGAAAAGCGTGGTGTGGCGCAACCTGCCGCCCGCCCATGTCTGGACCTATCGCAGGCCGGCCTGACGCCTCCGGACAAGCAAAAGCCCCGGCCCGGAAAGTCCGGACCGGGGCTCTTTCACATTACACTTTAAAGCACGCGATAGGTTTCGCGTTCCTTGCGCACCAGATTGGCATCGTAGGCCGGTGCGTTCGGGTCGTAACCCCTCCAGCCGCTTTCGCGATAGGCATTGGCCCGGGCGCGAACGTCGATGGCGGCGGTATCCATGATCGCGCCATAACGCGCGACGTCGTCGTCGGACACTTTCGCCGTCACGATGGCGCCGCCACGGCGAAGCGCCTCGGCATACAATTCCGCATTCTCCTTGCTGGTGCCGGATTCGACCAGCGCGCCGACAATGCCGCCGGTCGCACCGCCCGCGACCGCGCCCGCCGCCAGGCTGGCCAGCCAGCCCATCGCCACCACCGGGCCGACGCCCGGAATGGCCATCATCCCCAAGCCGGTGGCAACGCCGACCGCACCGCCGGCAATCGCGCCCAGCCCACCGCCGGTGACGGCGCCTTCGCTGCGATCGTCCTTGCCGTCGCGGTCCTTGTCATGGCTGGGATCGACATCGCCGCCGCCCGGCTTGTGCCAGCCATCGGCATTGCTGGCGACGATACCGATATGGCTGTCGCCCAGGCCGGCATTCTTCAGATTTTCGACCACATTCTGTGCGGTCGAATAGTCGCTATAAACGCGTGTGAGTGTCTTGGTCATGGTTGTTCCTTTGATCAGTTTGAGAGCGGGCCTAATTGACGTTGCCCTGGTAATCGACGCTGACGGGGCCGGATTTGCCGTCCTTCATCGCGGTGCCGCGCCAAACCCCGGCGCTGTCCTTTTTCAGACCCGTGACCCGGGTATAGCCCTTGGCTTCGATATGCGATTTGGCCTGGTCCATGGTGAAGCTGTTCGCGCCCGCGACGGGGCTGGCGGAATTGTTGCTGTCCATCGATTTGACGGCGGGATTGGCGGGGCCCTGCTGTGCGGGCATGTTTTGCGCGAAGGCAAAGGATGCCGAAAGGCACAGAAGAGCAGCGGCTGGTACGATACTGCGCATGGATTGGTTACTCCTTGTAAAGTCTACCCGCCTAACTCCTTGCGCCGCATGATGTTCCGGCGATGCGCGCGCAACCTGCGAAAGATAAAAAGAAAGCGCGCACCGGCGAAGCGCCCGGAACGAAGCGATGGTCCGCGAGTTTTTACGCCTTGCGTTGGACACCTTGGCGCGATTGCCCTGCCGCCTTATCGTTGTTGCGGCATCCAAGGCGTATTCCCATGAACGAAGATCTGAGCAACTGGCAGCCGCGCCCGCGCCCGGCGCGCAAAAACCTGGACGGGCGTTATGTGCGGCTGGAACCGCTGAGCGCCGCCAAGCATGGCGACGATCTTTATGCCGCCTCGGCGGTGGCCGATGGGGCGGCGCGGTTCGCCTGGCTGCCGGAGGTTCCGCCGGCATCGCGCGCACAATTCCAGCCCTGGCTGGAGAAGGCGGAGGCCAGCGAAGACCCGCTCTATTTTGCGATCGTCGACAAGGCGAGCGGCAAGGCGGTCGGCCGCCAGACCCTGATGCGGATCGACCCCGCCAATGGGGTGATCGAGATCGGCCATGTCTATTGGGGACCGGATCTGGCGCGCACGCGCGGCGCGACCGAGGCGCAGTATCTCTTCGCCCGCTATGTCTTCGAGGAGCTGGGCTATCGCCGCTACGAATGGAAATGCAACAACGCCAATGCGCCGTCCAAGCGCGCGGCGGAACGCTTCGGCTTTTCCTTCGAAGGCATCTTCCGCCAACACATGGTGGTCAAGGGTGAGAACCGCGACACGGCGTGGTACGCCATGACCGACAAGGACTGGCCTGCGCTATCCCGCGCCTATACCGCCTGGCTGGACCTGGTGAATTTCGATGCGGAAGGGAAGCAGAGACAAGCTCTTGCTCTTATCCAAGCACGCTAACGGCCGCTCCGTCGCACAAATTGCCGATTGCCTTGAAAGATCGCGGATACGAAACCTGCGGATGGCCTGAAGCCATCCGCCGTCTCGCTCCGCTGCTTATCCCGCGATCAGAACTTGGTGGAGATACGGGCGAAGAAGAACCGCCCCGTCACGTCATACGGTCCTGCCAGGGTATTGCTCTTGCCGATACTGTCCGTGACCAGGAACGGGGGATCCTTGTCGAAGAGATTGTTGATTCCCAGGATAAGCCGGGTGGATTTTGACGGTCCGATCTCAGGCAGGTCATAAGACACCGCAATGTTGTGATAGAGCATTGCGGGGATCGTGAAGCCGTATCCGGTATCGCTGCCGCCCAGCTCCTCCGTCCCGCCGATATAGCGCAAGTCGTAATGCAGCCCCAGATCGTCCAGGCGATAATCTACCGCGGCAGTGCCTTTCCAGCGCGGCTGGATCGAGTTGTTGCCGGTATTGTAGAAACCGACGAACCGGTTGGTGGTAAAGTCCGGATTCTGGGTGGTGTTGAGGAATTCCCGCCCGGCCTGCAGGTCGATCTGGAAGACACCGGGTACGGGGAGCGTGAGGCCCGCCGCGTCGGTGTTGTAGGTGGCTTCCATGTCGAGGCCCCGCACTTGCGAAACGCCGAAATTGGCGTTCAGGCTGGAGATCTGGAAGATGCCGCTGCCGTTGCGGCTGATCTGGCCGCAATAGCCGGGATTCTGATCGACATAGCAGCCCAGCGTGACGATATCGGGGGTGGCATTGCTGGCAATGCCGCCATCCAGGATGCTGTTGGTGATCTTGATCTCGTAATAATCGCCATTGAACGTGAAGCCAGGCAGGAAGGTCGGGGTTATCACCGCGCCCAGATTCCAGGAACGCGACAATTCCGGCTTCAGCTTCTGGTTACCGCCGATGATGATGCCGCGTTGATCGTTCTTCAGATTGTTCTGAGGTGATTGATAGGCCGCGATCTGCGCCGGCGACAGGCCCTGTGCGGTCAGTTGGGTGAAGCAGGCCGATCCGGGCGCCAGCGAGCCCAGACCCGCGCTGGTGTTGCCGTTGACACCGACGCGGGTGTCGCAAGGATCGCCGCTCACCGTGAGATAGCTGACCGCCTGGCCGCCGAACAGTTCGGCGGTCGAAGGCGCGCGGAATCCGGTCGCATAGGAACCGCGCACGCGAATGTCGTCGATCACTTGCCATTCGCCGCCAATTTTCCAGGTCAGCGCATCGCCGAACGAAGAATAATGGTCGAAGCGGCCGCTGGGCGTAAGCGTAAGGAACTCCACGAAGGGAAGATCCTTCAGGACCGGGATGCGCAGCTCTCCGTAGACCGAGGTCACGCCATAGCCACCCGCGGTGGGCGCCGACGGATTGGCCCCATAGCCTGCCTGCACCAGGGCGTCGGGATTGTCGGAGGCATATTCGAAACGCCGCTCGAAGCCGAGCGAACCTTGTACCTTGCCCGCCGGCAGATCCAGGATCGGCCCGTTGACGTCGGCATAGATATAATTTTCGTAAGTGAACTGCGTTTCGGTCAAGGTCGTCGTCAGATATTTGACCTGCGCCGGCGTCAGCGTGTCCGCGCCGTTGAAGAAATTGAACGGCGTGGTGGGCGTGTTGTAGCCGAACAGCGGGTTGAAGCTGCAGCCGCCGGGCACGTTGACACAGGGCATCTGCGCCGTGGCCTGGGCCAGATTGTACCAGTTGCCCGAATTGTAGGTGCGCAGCGTGGCGTCGTTGCGCTGCTGCACATAGCCGAACTCCCAATTATAGTCGTCGAATATCTTGCCTTCGAGCCCGACACGCACGCGATAGGTGGTCGAAACCTGGCGATAGTCGCGCGGCCCGAAATTGTTGGGAGTGAAGAAGGCGGCGATACAGGTCGGCGGCGGGCCGCCCGTGTTGGCATTGGCGCCCGTAGGGTCGGGACAGGTGACCGGAGAAGCGGTGCCGAGGGGATCGCTATAGCCGGGGAAGCTGGTCGGCACCATGAATCCGCCGAACACCGGCACACCGGATTGCGGATCGGTCGAGGCGATGGAATCGCCCAACAGCGGTTCCGGACGGATGCGCTGCTCCGAATCGCGGCGGGTAAAGAAACCGCTCAACACGAAGGTCAGGTCCGATATGAGGTCGTAATGACCGTTCCATGCCATCTGGGTGCGGCCCAGGCTGCTGGACAAGGTCGCGTTGGGCGAAACGGACGGGCAACCCGCATTCAGTTTCACCCGGCCCGCTATCGGCAAATAGGTGAGACAGGGGATGGCGCCCAACGCGGGATCGGCGATCGAGGTTTCCGCGCCGTTCCAGACCGTGTTGGAATTCTCGTCCTGCAGGATGTTGAGCTGATTGCGGAAGGTGGACCCGCCTTCCAGATCGCCCTGACCGATATGGGGATCCATGGCCCAGGCGCGGTCTTTCATGTCCACCGGGCTCTGATGCTCGTTGACCACCGAGATGGTGAGATTGCCCTTATCGATATTGAATCCCATCGTGCCGGTGATGCTGTAAAGGTCGCCGCCGCCATGCTCGCTGGCGCCGGCATTGGCGTCGACCTGGAAGCCTTCGAAATTTTTCTTGGTGATGAAGTTGATCACGCCGCCGATCGCGTCGGCGCCATAGACCGAGGAGGCACCATCCCGCAGCACCTCCACCCGGTCGATCATCGAGATCGGGAGGGAGTTGAGATCGGGCACCGAAATCTGGCTGCTGAAAATCGGCACCAGACGCTGGCCGTCGATCAGTATCAACGTGCGCGTGGGACCGAGATTGCGCAGGCCCACTTCCGACAGGCCGTTGGCGCCATTGTTGCTGGCATTGGTGATGCCGGCGGTGGAGTCGGGTCCCACCATCTTGTTCAGAACATCTTCGGCATTGAAGGCGCTGGTCAATTGAATCTCGGAGGCGGACACCGTCGAGACCGGGCTTGGGCTAAGTGCGTTGGCGACGGGAATGCGCGAACCGGTGACCACCACCGTTTCGGAGGTGCCGGCATTATTTTGTGCCAATGCCGGCGCGCCAGCCAGCAAGGCGCCCATGGCCGCACCCGCGGCCAACAGGTTGCGATGACGAAGCAAATGATTTGAAGCAGACATGAAACCCCCTTTGCCGCAACGGCCGGCATGCCGGTCGCGCGCGTTGAGACCACATCGAGGTCCCGGGGGGTCGATCTCGTTGGATGACTCCGTCGAGAACCATTTGCGTAAGAATGCAACCGGGCGTTAGGTTCCGGCGGCCAAAGGGCCTGCGCAATATAATTGCCTTGCGTTGCCTTTATGTCATAGCGATGACGAACTTCCCGGCGGGAGGTTTATCGCGCTCTGTCCATTTTTCAGAAAAGACCCGTAAAAATCAGCGCAATCTCTGCACCTTGAAGGTCGCGTTGCGGTCGTTGAAACGCAGATCGTAACTCCCCAGCATCCCCCGCGAGATGGTGACCTGATGGGTACGGCCTGAACGGAACCGTGCGATGTCCGTGTCGCCGGGGACCTGGCGCCAGACTTGGCCATTTTGCAATGCAACCGTGAAGTGGTCCCGCTGATCCTTCCGAAAGTCCGCGATCTCCGCCGTCATGCGGTCATCGTCCCGCTCGGCAGGGTGCAACTGCTCTTTCCCAAAATCCCTGGTGGGATCGGCCGCCGAACCAGGCAGCGCTTGGGCCGCCACCGGTGCCGTCCGAACAACGTCATGTGCCACACGGTCGTAACAGGAGAGCCGTTCCGCTGCTCCGTTCAGGATCATGCAATGCGCGAGTTCTGCGTTGAGATCGCTGGCGCGCGCCGACGCTGCGGCAAGCACAGCAAGAAGCAACGGCAGAACCCGGATGATCCGAGGCATCGTGTCCGCTCGCGAACGGCGATTTCAGTGGCGAACGATATCAGAGCGGCGATCGGAAAACCGCGGATCGCGTCCGGGCACAGGGTCTTGGTGCCTTGCATTTGATCGCACCGTCCTGTCGGCCTTCAGGGCGGGGCCGGAATGCCGCTTTTCCGCCATTCCGGCGGCGACCCCAGCCCGCTTGCCCGTGCTGGTAATAAAATGTTAACTATATATTTCAACCGGTTGGCGGAGTTTGGGCATGGCCCCGCGCATACGTGTCATCGAAGGCGGCAAATCGCTCCGCCGGGAACCCCCCGTCTTCGACGAACAGATTGTCGGGCTGGAGCCGGATGGCGCGCCCAGCGCATTGCTGGCGCGGGAGTTGGCGCTGTCGGTCGAAACCGCGCGCGCGTTCGAATTGAAGGGCCGCGCGGTGGCGCAGCAACTGTCCGGTCATTTCGCCTGGGGCAGCGTCGCCTGGTTTTTCGGCGTGCTGACCGGCGTGGGTGCGGTCGCATGGGCGGTGTTGAACGGGCACATGTCTTACTGGCTGTCGGTGCCGATCGACTTCATCCTGATCTATGCGATCTTCGCCACTCTGCATGAAGCGGTGCACGACAATATCGCGGGCCGCCACACCCGCTTTCAATGGGTCAATCATCTGATCGGGCATATCAGCGGTTTTGTGCTGCTGGCGCCCTATCCCGGCTTTCGCGCCCTGCACCTGCATCATCACCAGCACACCAACGATCCCAAGGAAGACCCGGATTATTGGGTGAAGGATTCATCCTATATCCGGGTGATCCTGCGCTGCCTGGTGATCCAGCCGATCTATATCTGGCATTTGTGGAAGATCGCGCGCAATCCGCGCATCATGCGCGCCTTTGTGTGGGAGATGGTCTATGTCGCCTCCTACATCCCCATCATCGCGGGCGCCTATTGGCTGGGCTTCGGCAACGAACTGATCATGCTGTGGATCCTGCCCGCCTATTTCGGCGTCTGCCTGTGCCCCCTGATGTTCGATTGGCCGGTGCATCATCCACACACCAGCCGCGATCGTTATGAAGGCACCGCAATCCTGCTGTTTCCCAAACCCTTACGCCCGATCATGGAATATGCCTTTCTGGGCCATTCCTATCATTTGATGCATCACCTTTATCCGCGCATTCCCTTCTATCGCTACAGCACGGCTTACTATGCGCTGGAGAAGGAGGTCGGAAGCGTGAACGGCAAGGTGGTGGATGTGGGGTTGTGGCCGACGCCGGCGGGGCTGGTCGATCCGGCGCGCATCCATTCAAACGCGGCCTTGGCCGATCCGACCCCCGCCCATGCGTCCGCCCACTGACCGCCGCTAAACCTGCCGGTCGCCGCCGCGCGCGAACAGAAACAGCAGCAGATTTATCATCAGCAGGAAGCCGACCGTCAGCGCGGGCGCCGCACCCCAGGCTTGGCTGAATGGCCAGACCGGCAGCGCCAGGACCAGAAGCGTACACAGAGCAATAATGAGATAGCGCATGCGCCAAGCCCCCCGGGGAAGGCAACGCGAGATTACGCTTTTGGTTGCGCAATTGCACGGGGAATGCGCGCCCCTCATGCTGCGACGGGCTCAGTATGCGGGAACCCGGGCAATCAGCCCGGCTCGACCTCGCCCCCGGCAGCGGTCCAGTCGGAAAATCCGCCCAGGTTGCGGACGTCCTTGTACCCCATGTCCTTCAAAGCCTTGCCCGCCAGCGCGGCGCGCGAACCGGCGGCGCAGTAAAGGATCACGGTCTTGTCCGGCGACAGCGCCGGGTCGTGATAGGAGGTGGCGGCGTCGGCGCGAAACTCCAGCGAACCGCGCGGAATATGTTTGGCGCCCCTGACCTTGCCGCCCGCCAGTTCGGCGCTGTCGCGCACATCGATAATCACGGCATTGCCCTCCGCCACCAGAGCGCGCGCTTCGTCCGGCGCGATCTTGGGCACCGCTTCATTCGCGGCGGCGAGCATGTCTTTCACATTCGCGGGCATGGCGTGTCTCCTTGGGCTACCAGCGCAGCATCCAGCGGCCCAGCAAGCCTCCCAATATGGTGGTAAGCGCGATGCCAGCCGTATACCAGATCGCGATGAATGTCGCCGTGCTTTCGGTGCAGTGAAACGCATAGATGCTGGCCGCCGCGCTGCCCGCCAGCAGCCCCGCCGCCGCGCCCGCCGGAACCAGCCGCGTCGGCGCAAGCTGGCGCAGCGCCCAGAACAGTCCGGCGAACAAAGGCAGCGCCAGCCCGGCGATCAGGACCGAGCAGACATCCGCCGAATGCCCCATCAGCAGCGCATGGCGCGTGGGCGCATCGGCTGATGCCATCTGCATCGCCATCATCGCCATCAGAATCAACACCGGTATCACAATCAAGAATGCGGGCGTCAGCGCATCGTTGCCCGGCCTGCTCACGCGCTCCACCAGCCACAGCCCGGCCACCGCGATTACCAGCGTGTAGAGGAATTTCAGCCAGAAGGCTTCGCCGCCCATCGCAAAGACAATGTCATGACGCACGCCGATAGTGGCCGCCATCAGAAGCGCCGAACCAGCCATGCCCGCGATGAGGCCCAGGCCTAGCGTACGCGCCACTTCGGTACCCCGCACCGGTTCCAGCCTGCCGGTCAGATCCGCGATCAGATCATCGGTCCGCATTGCCGCCTCCCAGCCTTTCGCCAAGTCCCGCGCCCAGCGAACGCAGTGCGCGATGCAGCGTGACCTTGACCGAGGTTTCGCTCATGCCGGTCGCCGCCGCCATGTCCGCGATGGAATGGCCATCGATCTTGACCGCCCGCACCAGCGCCCGCTTGGCCGCCGGCAATTTGGCCAGAAGCTTTTCCACATCGCGTTTGGCCGTGGCGGCTTCGGCTTCATCGGCGCCGAACAATTCGCCGCCATCGTCCAGCGGCACGGTGGCGTTGCGTTTGGTGCGGCGGAATTCATCGACCAGCTTGTAGCGCGCGATGCCATAGACCCAGGCGGTGAGCGGGCGCGACGGATCATAAGTGGCGCGGCGCGAATGAATGGCGATCAAGGTTTCCTGCACCACATCCTCCGCCGCGGCTATCCCCAGCCGCCTTGCGTAATAGCCCCGCAGATGCCGCGTCAGTTCCTGCAGCAATTTGCGGTAGGCGACCGCGTCGCCGCCAAGCGCCGCGATCATCCAGTCGCGATATTGTGCTTCTTGCGCGATCACAGGCGTTTCCAGTCCATTCGCGGGCGGGCGCGGAAGGTTACGAAAAACATTTCCGTAACCGGACCGGTCCTGGCGCGGAGTGACGGTATCAAACCCCAGAGACTTGAGAAATGAACAAATTGGTCACGATTACCAGCTTTGCCGTGTCTGCATCGCCCGCCCGGGAAGCGACGCGGGGCTGCGCCGCAGTCCTCCCCGGCAAAACAATTGCGCACGCCGCAAAGGCGGCGCGCAAAGAAGGCAGTATGGCGGCGGGGAGACATTCCCTCCCGCGTCATTGATGCCGGGAAGGCGCCGCCCGCCTTCCCCCCGGGGGCGGCGCTTTTCTTCCTCTCATGATGCCTTGCCGAGCCGGTCGATGGTCTCGATCACCAGGCCGATCGGCGGGCGCTTGGTATAGGTGTCCTCATAAAGCTTGGCTTTTACCACGCCGCCCTTGTCCAGGATGAAGATCACCGGCTGCGGCACGCCATAGGCGCGGCTGCCCTTTTTGTATTGCGGATCGCGCAGGCGGTAACGATCGATGATCTCGGATTTGGGATCGCTGAGCAGCGGATATTTCAAGCCGCGTTTGGCAATGAAATCGGCATCCACCGCAGGCGGCTCGTAGGAAATTCCCGCCAGGCGATAGCCGCGCTTCTGCAGATCGGCGACGCCTTTGTTGAGGTCGATCAGTTGAAGCTGGCAATAGGGACACCAGGCGGCGGAGCGGAAGAAGAACAGCACCGTGCCCTTTTCGCCTGCCAGCGATTCCAATGTGCGCGGCATGCCGGTCTCGTCCTGCGGCGTGCCGATGGCAGGCACTTTGGCGCCGACCGCCGGACCCAGATCATAGGCCGGATTGGCGAGGGCGGGCCCGGCCAGGCCCAGGGCCAGAAACAGTGCGGCAATCTTGAACATGACGGCTCCGATGGAATGCACCGCCAGTTCGCGGGCCGCTGGAGAAAGTTACGCAGCGCAGCGGCGATCCTGCCCTGTTCGACAGGCGCGCGATTGTCATGGTGTGTGATTGCGCCGGCCCGGTCGGATGCGGTCCAGGCTCCAGGGACCGGACCCGCCCAACACCAGCGCACCGAGAGCCGCCAGATAGAGAAGGTCGGTTTCATAGCCGGGTTGGCCGAAATGCGCCCCGGTCGCCGTCACCGATAACAATTTGATTGAACTAAAGCCGTTGGGCAGGTGCACCGTGACAATTGCGACCAGAAGAACCATCGCCATCGGTATCGCCGCGAGCGGGACGAACAGCCCCGTCATCACGGCAAGACCGCCCAACAACTCTACCAGAATGGTGGCCCAGGCCAGCAATTCCGCGAAAGGCATGCCGAGCGCGTGGAGGATATGGATGAAGGATTCTGGTCCCCGCAGCAGCTTGGCATAGCCATGCTGCATAAAGCCGAAGCCCACGATCAGGCGCAATGGCAAGGCCCATAAGCCCCAGGCGCGAAGAAATCCATAGCGGTCGGCAAAAGACATCATCCCTGCCATTCGGGAGCGGGACGATTTGGTTACGCTTTCGCTTAGAGCGGCTTTTTCCACGGAAAAAGCATGGGCACTTTGGCCTGATAGCGGCGATAGGCTTCGCCGAAAACGCTTACCAGATCGCGCTCCTCCAGGCTGGCGCCGAGAAAGATATAGGCCGTCGTCGCTACCGCGAACAGAAGATGCCCCTCGCTCATCACCGGCGCAGCCCAGAAGGCGATGGTGAACCCCAGATAAAGCGGATGGCGCACGAAGCGGTACAGCAGCGGCGTGCGGAATTCCGCGGGTTCGGGCTTGGCACCCATCAGATGGCGCAGCACCTGGGAAAGGCCGAACAGTTCGAAATGGCTGATCAGGAAGGTGGACAGAGCCACGATGATCCAGCCGGTGGCCGCCAGGATCCAGATCGCGGTAGCCCAGAACGGATCCCGCACCGCCCACACCGGCTCCGGAATCGGCCGCCACTGCCATAGCAACAGCGCCAGCACGATGCTGGACGCCAATACATACGTGCTGCGCTCGACAGCGGGCGGCACCAGTTTCGTCCACCAGCGCTTGAAGGATTGGCGCGCCATCACGCTATGCTGGACCGCGAACAGCGCCATCAGACCAAGGTCGATGGCGGCGGCGGTCAGCGGCGGCGTGACAATGCCGGTGTCGATGGTCTTGGGAACGGCCAGGCCCGCCACGAAGAATGCGGCATAGGCGAACGTGACGGAAAAAAACAGATAGGCGGCGACGCCATAGACAAAAGCAAAGAGGCGGCCCATGTCCTTCCCCCTCCGGTCTTCAGAAGGAGCTTTACACGCTTCAGCCGGGAAGTCCCAGGATCTGGCTGGCGCGGGCCAGCACCTGATCGGGCGCGAAGGGCTTGACGATATAATCGGTGGCGCCCGCTCTGCGGCCCTCGGCGATCTCATGCGCCTGCCCTTTGGAGGTGAGCATGATCACCGGAATGTCGTGGGTGGCGGGATCGGCTTTCAGCATGGAAAGGACCTTCAGGCCCTCGATCTTGGGCATTTCCCGGTCCAGAATGATGATGGACGGGCCATGGGCGCGGGCCATCGCGATCACGTCTTCGCCGTCATGGGCGAGATGGATTTCATAGCCTTGGGATTCGAACCGCGCTTTCAGCAATTCGCGCACGATGCGGTCGTCATCGCCGATCACGACCGATGGTTTGCGCCGCTGCAAGGCCGCGCTGGCCCTGGCATCCAGTTCGATCGGCGTCACCGGCTTGAGCAACGCTTCCAACTGCGTGCCGAGAATAGCGCGGGCGACGGCGGCGGATTTGCGTTGCCCGGTTATCGCCAGGATCGGCGTATCGCGCAGGCCCGGCCGGTTGCGCAACGATCCCAGCATGCTGGTCTGGCTGCCCGGATTGTCCAGATCGATGATGATCAGCCCGGCGGGATGGGCCGGCGATTGCGCTTCGGCGATGGAAGCATAGGTCACGATATGAGCATGGCTGGCGAAGACGTCATCCAGCAACCGCGCAACAAGGGGATCATCGTGAATGGCGATGATGCTGGGTCCGGCCATGGGCGGCAATTCCGGCGCAGCGGGCGAAGGAGGCGGCGGCGCAACGGGTGGCGCCGCCGGCGTCACAGCCCCTGCGGCAATATGCGTGCGGCAGGTGACAATCAACGCGCTGGCGGCCTTGGCAATGGCGCCCGCATCGGGTGACGGCGCGACAAGCATTTCCTCCAGCGCCGTGGCATCTTCGCTCACCTTTGGAAATCCCAGGGTGCGACCGCTGCCGATCAGCTTGTGCGCCAGACCGCGCGCGGCCTCCGCAATTTCGGGCGTGAGCGCGTCCATCTCGCAAAACACGATCAGCTTGCTCAATTCCGCGACCGCCTCCTGCAGCTTGGCGACATAGCGCACCCTGAGACCTTCGAGGGCGCTGTCGAAAGCCTGGCCGACGGTGCTCAAGCGGGGGTCTCCATGGCTAAGTCTTATGTCCCGCGCGGATTCTTTTCCAGCGATTCCCGCCACAGCCGGCGCACATCGCCGGCCAAACTGGCGGGATCGAAGGGTTTGGGAACCACGCCCGCGGCACCGAGTTCCAGATAGTGCGCGATTTCCTGCTCGCGGATGCGGGCGGTCATGAAGATCACCGGCACGCCGCCGCCATGCGCGGTTTTGCGCAACGCGGCAAGCGTGGCCGGACCATCCATGCCCGGCATCATCACATCGAGCAGCACCAGATCGGGCCGCGACTTTTCCAGCATCGCAATCGTTTCGGCGCCGCTGCGACAGGCATCGATGACAAAGCCGCCATCCAATTCCAGACACAGCTGCACGATTTCACGGATATCGTCTTCATCGTCGACACAAAGAACATGACAGGGACGGTTCACGATGCGGTCCTCCGTGCCAGGTCATCACCCCCGCGCGCCAGAACATCCATCACGATCTGGGCGATTTCGGACTCCGCGATCCGCGATTTCACCAGGACCGCCGTCGCGCCGCGCGTTCTTGCCGGATCGATCTCATGCGCGGACAGGATGATGACGGGCGGCGGATTGATGCGGCCGCCGAATTGCCCGATCAAGGTTAGGCCCGATCCGTCCGGCATTCCCACATCCAGGATGACCGCGTCGAAATTTTTGGACCGGAGAAGGGTATCGGCGTCCTTCAAGGTGCGGGCGGGCGTGATATCGGCCCGGCCTTTCAGGGCCGCGGCCAGAACCGCGGTGAGATCGCCATCATCCTCGACATGCAGGATATGGGGAAGACTTGGTTTTCCTGAAGTGGGCGCGACCTCACGTGCCCCTTCAACCAGCGGGAATTCCACCCAGAATGTGGCGCCTTCGCCCGGTATGGATTCGAAGCCGATAGTCCCGCCCATCCGTTCCACCAGCTCGCGCGTGATGTGCAGGCCAAGCCCGGTGCCGCCCTTGGCGCGGGTGACCGAACTGTCGGCCTGCACGAAGCGGCCGAAGATGCGGGCCTTGAACTCGTCCGCAATGCCGGGACCATGATCGATCACTTCGACCCGGGCGCGGCCCGCGCGGCTGCGGATCGCCACCTGCACGCGCCCGCCTTCGGGCGAGAATTTCGCGGCATTGGAAAGAAGGTTCGCGAAAATCTGCGCCATGCGGTTGGCGTCCACCAGCACCGGCATATCGGCGCCGCGATTTTCCAGCACATAGGCGACTTTGTATTTCTCCGCATAGGCGGCCGTGGATTCAACCGCCTGCGCCGCCAGTGCCGCCATGTCCTCGCGCTTCAAGTCGAAATGCATGCGATTGGCGGCCAGCTTCTCCATGTCCAGGATGTCGTTGACCAGCGCGATCAGACGCTCGCTGTTGCGATGGCCAATTTCGACCAGATGCAGCGCTTTGGGCGGCAGGCTGTCTTTCATCGCCGTCGCCATCAAGCCCAGCGAGCCGCGGATGGCGGTGAGCGGCGTGCGCAATTCGTGGCTGACGACGGAAATGAATTCGCTTTTCATGCGATCCATTTCCTTGCGCTCGGAAATGTCCAGAAGCTGCTTGACCACATGCTGCGGAGTGCCGTCTGGATTGCGCGCCAGGGTGGCGTTGACCAGAACCCAGACCGGCCTTCCACCCTTGGCCTGGAAGACCTGCTCCATTGCGTAATGGTCGATCTCCCCGGCCAGCAGACGGCGAATCTGGCGGCGGTCTTCCTCAAACGCGTCGGGAAAAAGCGAACGCGCATCCATCGCCAGCATCTCGGTCTCGCTATAACCGGTGATGGCGCTCAGGGCCCGGTTGGCCTTGACCAATTTCGCCTGGGGCGAGATCAGCGCCATGCCGATGGCGGCGGATTCCATGGTGTTGCGGAAGGAATCCTCGCTCGCCTTCAGTGCCGCTTCCGCCTGTTTCAGCTTGGTAATGTCGTCCAGGGAACCCGCAACCCGCAAAAGAGTGCCGGCCTCGTCGAACACCGGCACGCCCCGTAAGCGCACCCATATATAAGTGTCGTCCTGGCGCCGCACCCGCCCTTCCACGTCATAGGGCCGCTTTTCCAGAACGGCGCGGAAAAGTTCCGGGCCCACGATGCCGATGTCATGCGGATGCACCCGCCCCAGAAGGGCGTTGCGGTCGGCGACATAGTCCGGGGGGAAACCCATGATCTCGAGCACGCGCGGCGACAGATAGAGCTCGCTCGTGATGGCATTGCGATCCCACAGGCCGACGCCGGAACCACGCACCGCCAGCGCAGTACGCTCCTCGCTGCGTTCCAGTTCCTCCTCGCGCACCGCCAAGGCATCGGCATTCTGCCGCCAGCGCAACGCAAAAAAGACGCTGGCTGTGATCAGGAAAACGAAGATCAGGCCGACCCCGAAAAATGCAGCCGCCAGATGCGAGCGGCCCGTCGCCAGAAAGGTCGCTGTGGGCGTCACCGCGATCCGCCAGCGATTGCCTTGAAAATCAAACGCCACAGTTTGCGTTTGTGCGCCCGCAGCGCGTTTACCGCCATAGATCATCCGGCCGCCTTCGGTCACGATGATGTCGAGACCGGGATGGCTGGACCGCTTCAAGACATTGTCGAAAAAGGATTTGAGTTCGATGGTGGCGATCTGAAAGCCGTCATTTGCGCCGCGATTGACCAGCGGGCTGACATAGACGAAGCCGGTGCCCCCGCTGCGCAGATCGACCGCGGCGCTCGCTTGCGCGGTGCGCAGACGCGCCACATTACGCGCCGCGGCCAGCCGTTTGGCGTCCGCAAACGCCTGGTCGCCCAAATTGCGGGCCTGGGCGCCGGGTGCATGGCTTCTCGCAATCCGTCCGAT
The DNA here is from genome assembly GCA_964461855.1 of uncultured Rhizobium sp. Lineage (GTDB taxonomy): Bacteria > Pseudomonadota > Alphaproteobacteria > Micropepsales > Micropepsaceae > Rhizomicrobium. The sequence continues at coordinate 23,075 of CAYWWT010000013.1, forward strand.
GCGGCCGGTCTCGTCCGCCCAGATGATGGAACGCAAGCCCGGATAGCCACGGAAATAGGCCGTGGTGTCGGTCTGCCACACCTTCGGCGCGGTGCCGCCCGCCGCATTCCAACGCGCCGCCATGCGATCCAGCGCGGTGAAGACATCCGTCATTTCGGCGCGGCTTTCGCGTGCCACGTCCTGCGCCGCTTCCTGCACCCGCGCGGACAAGCCCGCGTCCTGATCGGCGGAGAGTGCGTTGGTCAGCGTGACCAGCAGCGCCAGAAGTCCCGCCGCCAGCGGAATCGGCATCCAGCTTGCGGTCCGTTCGGATCGCGAGTCCAGGTTGAGCAGCACATTGCCGCCGGCCAGCAAACACAGCGTGGCGCTGGGAAACCCGATCTGGGTGAAGCCGACCCATCCGCCGGTGCTTTGCAGCCGCGCCGCAAACGCCAGAAAGCCGCCCAGCCCCACAGCCATCGTCACGCTGCCCAACACGGCCAGGACGGCGCGGCGCCGCTCGCCCATTCCTTCCCACGAAAAAAGCGTCAGCGCGGCGCCGAGGCTGGCGATCGCCACCGCCGTGGAGATTGCGATGCGGCCCGGATGCGCGATGCCGGGGCCCGTCAGATAAAAGCCCGAGACAGTATCGATGCCGAGCGCGATGCCGGAAAGATGCTCGAACAGGCTCGCCAGCCCGATTCCCGTCACCAAAGCCGCCAATCCGCGGGCCGTCCAACGCCAATGCGCGTTCAAGGCGCCCAACCCCAGGCCGTACAACAGAAACGCAAGCGCGCTGTTGAATTGGGTGGGAATGAACGCCGGATTCACGCGAGTCAGAAACGCGATGTGAAAGACCCAGCCGATCAGCGCCAGAAGTGCCCCCAATGTCGTCAGCGCGGCGCAAAGCGTATTCACCGATTGCGCCGTGCGGTTCACGACACCGCTCGTTGGCCACGCTTGCGCTCGGCTTTAACGGCATACATGCGCCGGTCAGCCGCCTGCACCAGTTGGGCCGGCGTCATGCCGTCGGCCGGACACAGCGCCAGGCCCAGGCTGGCGCCCACGCTGACCACTGCACCGCCGCCGAGCGTGATCGGCGCTTCGATCGCGGCGGCGTAGCGCGACGCAGCGGCATGAGCGAACTCCGGCATGGCGACACTGTCCAGCAGTACAACGAATTCGTCACCGCCAAGCCGGCACAGATGATCGGACGACCGTGCCATCGCCTTGGCGCGCCGTGCGACCTCGACCAGAACTTCATCGCCGGCGGCATGGCCGAACGTGTCGTTGATCGCCTTGAAGCCGTCCAGATCGATGAAGGCCAGTGCGAAGCCGCTGGCGTGGCGTGTGGCCTGTGCGGCCGCCGCATCCAGCGCGCGGGTAAAGGCGGCGCGGTTGGAAAGCCCCGTCAGTGTGTCGGTCGCGGCACGCAGTTCGGCTGCGCGCACGATCGCTTTGCGTTGAATGGCGAAATCGATGGCGCGCTTCAAGACCGGTGTCATCATCTCGGTCTTGGGCAAAAAATCCTGCGCCCCCGCCTCGACTGCGCCACGGCCGGTTTCGTCATCGCTTCTGCCGGTCAGAACCAGGATCGGCGCATCATGCGAGGCCAGAACCGCCTGACGCACCGTGTCCAGGCCACCGGAATCCGGAAGGTTCAAATCCAGAAGCACGATGTCGGGGCGAAAGCCGGCCAGCACATCATGCATCGCCTTCAAGGAGCGCGCGCGTTTGAGGTCGTAAGTCCGGTCCGCCGCCTGTTCCAGTGCGAAGGCGAGCAGATCGGCGTCGTCGTCGTCATCTTCTACGGACAGAATCTTTATTACATCAGCCGGCATGCATGACACTCTGTGACGGCCCGCCCCCGGGGACCTTGATGAGGAAGGCAATATGAGTACGCTCTGCTTTCTTAAGTCGGCGTGTATGGCGGTTCCATATTAACGGCCTGGAAACCATGAGCGGCCTGCAAAAGCCCGAGAATAAATCCGATCCCCTGGCTGCCCTGCGGCCCAATTATCTGCGTCGTCTGGCGGCGCGGCACGAAGAATTGACACGCGCGGCAGCCGATTCGAGAACGCACGCTTTCAGCACGGAAGAACATCGCGAGCTTCACCGCCTGGTGCACAGCATGGGATCCAGTGCGGCGATCTATGGCTATGCCGGATTGAGCGAAGCGGCGCGCGGCGCCGAACGCTTATTCGAAAGTCCATCCGCAGCATCGGCAGCGATAAGCGAGGGTCTCGCGCGCGTGGCGCATGAAGCATTTGCGGTGCTGGATCAGGGCTGAAATGAAAAAGACCCCGCCGGCGTTCGCCGGCGGGGTTCCGTCGCGCCCAGGCAACCGCGAAGGGGGCGTGGTTGCGGGCAGCGGACACTTATTGATTACCCCTCCGGGCCTTCGCAGCTTACTTTTGCGCTCCGGCTGATGCCGGAGCGCAATAAGCGCTGCCGGGAGGCCTAAAACGTTTTCAAATCGAACCCATGGGCGCGGCAGACGCGTGCGGCCATGCGCTTGAAAGCGGCAGTATGATGGCCGCGATCACCGGTCAGTTCCTGACGCAAATGGCACATTTCATGGGCCATTGTTGCGAGCAAGGTTGCACTGAAACCATTTTTAGCTTCGCTGACACGAATGACAGGCACACCATTTTCCATGCCAAAATCGGCGAACATGGTGGGATCGCGTACGACAGCGAACCCCAATTCGTCGGCATGCGG
>CAYWWT010000014.1:0-6939 GCA_964461855.1 uncultured Rhizobium sp.
CTTTGCGTCCGCCAGCCTGCTGGCCTTGGCGGCCTGTTCCGGCGGCGGCGGCGGTGGTAGCGGTACCGGCGGCAGCATCGTCAACGGTCCGGTTGTGACACCGCCGCCCACTAACAATGTGAATATCACCGGCGTCACCGCCTTGGGATATGGCGGCGCCGCGCCGATTGAGGCGACGGGCCCGACACCGAACTTCCAAGGGAGCACGCCGCCACCCGGTACGAGCTTTGTGCTCGATCAGGGTGCGATCTCCATCAGCAGTAAATCCGTCAGCGGCATCAATGCAGGCGCAGCTACCGCCACATATCAGGGTAGCAACGGCTTCGATTTGAAAATTCCCAACCTATCGATCAACGCGACCGGCCTGCGCGGCGATGGCACCGCCAAGGTCCAATCCGACGGCAGCAGTGTCTCTGTGATAGTCACCGGACTCTCCTACACCCTGCTTGGCGCCTGGACCCGCCAAGCCGCAGGCGGTGGCAGCAGCGCCATCGGGCTGGCCGTCGCCGGCTATCAGACACCTGCCGCAAGCGTACCCACCACCGGCACTGCCACGTATATCGGAAGCGGCGGTCAGAACACCGGCGCGACTGCCGGTGGCGTGATCGGTTCGGTCTTCGTACCGTCCGGAAGTAGCTCCATTAACGGTGCAACATTGTCAGGCGACGTCAATCTCAGCGTGAATTTTGCCACCCAGCAGGCGAACGGCACGCTTAGCAACATGACTGCCAAAGACGTGCTTTCCGGCAAAACATCGCCCTGGAACAATGTTGCGCTCACCGGCAGCCTGTCGCAAACGGCCGGTAGCGCCAATCGCGGCGCCGTCATCACCGGCACCACTCAGGCTCAATCCGCCCCCTCCGGCGCAGATTTCGGCATGAGCAATGGCGCCACCGGCAATCTCAGCGGCGCCTTGTTCGGCCCCAATGCCAGTGAAGCGGGCGCGGTCTGGTCGGTGAACGAAGGCAGCGGGGCGACGGGAAAAACCGCGTTCGGGATGTTCGGCGCCACCAAGCAGTAACACGGTCCGCCAAAACGGGATTATTGGGGTTTTCATGCAAATCCGCAGAAGCGCGCATCTCTTTGCGTCCATTAGCCTGTTCGCGTTGGCGGCTTGCTCCGGCGGCGGTGGTAGCGGCACGGCGCTCAATGCCGCGCCGGCCACGCCTCCCGGCTCGCCTCAGACGCTGATCACATTCCGGGGCAGTTCCGGTGTCAGCTATGCCGCCAATCCGGTCCTGGCCACGAACGCCGCCCCCAACTTCTCGACCGATCCGCCCCCGGTGGGAACCAGTTTTCCTCTGATTATGACGGGACAATCCATCACGCGCCTGAGCAGCACGAGCGCGATACCGCCCAACAGCATAACGGTTTCCAGCGTCTCGGGATTCGACGGCAGCGAAATATACGAGGGCAGGTTCACCACCGCTGGCGGCGTCACCTATCCTCTGCTGGGACTGAACATTCCCGGCCTCAACATCCATGCCATCGGGCTGAAAGGCGATGGCACCGCCGCCGCTCAGTTCGACGGCAGCAAGGTCGCCATCGCGGCGACCAATATGAATTATCTGCTTTTGGGGGCCTGGACCTATCAGGCTCCCAATGCGACCGACGCGGCTTTCGGCCTGACGGTCGCCGGCTATCAAACGCCGGCCGGGAACGTCCCCACCACCGGGACAGCTACCTATGTTGGCAGTGCGTCCGGCGGTGCCAAGGCAGGGGGCGTTCTGGGGACTGTGATCATGAAATCGGGCAACGACAATATTGCCGTCGCGACCTTGAGCGGGAACGTCAATTTCAATGTGAATTTCGCCACCCAGGAAGCCAACGGCACGCTCACCGACATGACCGCTAAGGACGTGATCTCCGGCACCACATCGCCTTGGAACAACGTCACCTTGACAGGCAAACTCCATGCGACCTGGTCGCGAGCCGCAGGTGGCACGGGTGCCTATCTGGAGGGCGCTGCCCAGATTCAGGCCGCACCCGCGGGCGCCACATTCGGCATGGATCCCTCCGCTCAAGGCAGCGTCGGGGGCGCACTGTTCGGGCCAAACGCCAACGAAATAGCGGGCGGTTGGTCTCTTTACGACAACAGCCCCAGAACTGCCATGGGCATCTTCGGCGCCACCAAACAATAAGCATCCTGTACATGCGGTTTTCAGCGGCGCTGATGTGCGCACTCCTTGCCTCCATGCCCGCCCGGGCGCAGGGCGCAGACGTGCAAGCGGCAACGCAACAACAGGCGATCACGGATATCGCCGCCGCGCAGTTGCTGGTCGTCAACAACCGATTGGATGATGCCCGCAAGCTGCTCGAATACATCCTCTCGTCGCGGCCGGATGACCGGGACGCGCTGTTTCTTCTGGGCAACGTCGCCATCGGCCAGAAAAAGTATGACGAAGCGATTTCGCTTTTCCGCCGCCTGCTGGTGCTGGAGCCCGATGCCGAACGCGTCCGGCTGGAGTTGGCGCGCGCCTTTTTCCTCAAGGGCGATTACCAGAATGCCGACCGGCAATTCCGCTTCGCCCGGGCGGGCGACATTCCCGATACCGCCAAGGAGAATATCGATCACTTTCTGGGCGCCATCAGCCGCCTTAGGACATGGACCTTTGATTTCGGGCTCGGTCTGGCGCCCGACACCAATCAGAACGCCGCCACCAGCGCCTCACAGGTTCAGATTTTCGGCCTGCCCTTCACGCTCGATCCCAATGCGCGCAGCCAGAGCGGCGTAGGCCTTGCGGGATCGGCCAGCGGGGAATGGTCGCCACTTGTTTCGGACAATATCAAGGCGCGGATCGGCGCCGGGATTTCACGGGTCGAATATAGCGGCGGGCAGTTCGACGATATGACCTTCTCCGGCTATGCCGGGCCGCAATTCCTCTATCCCAACTGGGATTTCAGTGTCCTCGCCACCGGTTTTCAGCGCTGGTACGCCAACAAAACTTTTGTCAGCGGCATCGGCGGCAAGCTGGCGGGCGAATATGGCATCACCTCGAACATCCTGGCCGGCGGATCGGTCGGCATTCAGGCGGTGACCGATCGTTTCACGCCCCAACAGAGCGGCACGCTTTATACGACCCAGGCCCAGGCGGCCTATGTGCTTTCGCCTTCCAGCCTGGCGCAGCTTCAGATCGGCTTCAACCGCCAGAACGCAAGGATCGGCGCCTATTCCTATTCCGGCGTCTGGACCAGCGCTGCCTATCAGCGCGACCTGCCCTTCGGATTTTCCGCCAGTGTTCAGCCCGCCTGGTTCGTCACCCGGTATGACGAAGCCCTGCCCGCTTTCGGCAAGACGCGGGCCGACGATACATTGATGTTGAATGCGACCCTTCTGAACCGGCGCTTCGACTATCACGGCTTCACGCCGCGCTTTTCCTATACTTTCACCGATCAGCACAGCAATCTGGCGCTCTACAGCTATACGCGCCACCAGTTCCAGATCGGATTGACGTCGCAATTCTGATCCGGCTTCGGGCAGCCTGCCCCACAGGCTGCAGCGGAATGATCATCCGGACGGTGGTGCCGACGTCTGGCGCGCTTCGGCAAGGTGAATTTCAGGCAAGGCCGCGTGCCTTGCTGAAGCTTTGCAGGATGCGCTTCAGGCCGGCCTCATCCACGCGCGCCACGGCCTGTTCTGCCGGCAGCCAGATAAGTTCGCGCGCACCCCGTTCCGCAAAGGCCCGCCGATTGCCGGTGACCTGCAGCGGAAAAATCTCCACCCGGCAGGGCAGCGCGCTGCCGCCTTTTTCTTTGAGATAGTGATAGTGGCCGAAAGGTTCCTCTGCGACCTCGCCGGTGACGCCGGCTTCTTCCAGCGCTTCGCGCGCGGCGGATTGCGCCAGGGAGAGCGCCGCGTGCGGCCAGCCCTTGGGCAGGATCCAGCGCCGGGTACGCAGCGAGGTGACGAGCAGGATTTCCAGTGCCGGAATGCGCCGCCAGCACAAGGCCGCCACCTGTGTTCTGCTGCCACGAATGGGCGCCAGACCAGGTTGCGGCTGGGCCATCACATGCCTGCCGCGTTGGCGATCAGATAGAAGCCGGCGCTGAGAAGTGCCGCCGCCGGCATGGTCACGACCCAGGCGACGACAATGTCCTTGGCCACATTCCAGCGCACCGCGGAAACGCGGCGTGCCGTGCCGACGCCGACGATGGCGCCCGTGATGGTGTGGGTGGTGGAAACCGGAATACCGAGCCAGGTGGCGGCGAACAGGGTCATCGATCCAGCGGTCTCCGCGCAAACGCCCTGGGTGGGCGTGAGGTGGGTGATTCGCGATCCCATAGTACGCACAATACGCCAGCCGCCAAAAAGCGTTCCCAGCGCCATCGCCGTCTGGCAGGCCAGCACCACCCAGAAAGGCACGACGAAATGATCGCCCGACAGGCCGTGCGCGAACAGCAAGGCCGCGATGATGCCCATGGTCTTTTGCGCGTCATTGCCGCCGTGACCCAGCGAATAGGCCGAAGCGGAAATGAACTGCACTTTGCGGAAGATATTGTCCGCCTTGAACGGTGTGACCTTGAGGAAGGCCCAGGACACGAACAGAACCAGCATCAGAGCCAGCACAAAGCCCGAGGCGGGCGACAGCACGATTGCCGCCGCGGTCTTGCCCAGGCCCGACCAGACCACCGCGTTCAAGCCGCCCGCGCAAATGCCCGCGCCCACCAGCCCGCCGATCAAGGCATGGCTGGACGAAGACGGAATACCCGCCAGCCAGGTGACGATGTTCCAGATGATCGCGCCCATCAGGGCGGCGAAGATCACCTGATCGTTGATGATGCTGGGCGAGACGATGCCCGTGCCCACGGTGGCGGCCACATGCAGCCCGAACACCAGAAAGGCGATGAAGTTGAAGAACGCCGCCCAGGCCACCGCATAGCGCGGCGAGAGCACCCGGGTCGACACGATGGTGGCGATGGAATTGGCCGCGTCATGCAGGCCGTTGAGGAAATCGAAGATCAGCGCGACCGCGATCAGGAAGATGATCAGAAGGCTCACGCCTAGACCTGCTCGATCACGATGCCGCTGATGCGGTTGGCGACATCCTCGAAACGATCCACGACCTTTTCCAGATGATCGTAAATCTCGTTGCCGATGATGAAGGCCATGGCGTTGCCCTCGCGATGCTTGAGGAACAGGGCCTTGATCCCCGCATCGTTGAGCTCGTCCACCTGCTCTTCCAGCTTGGTGATCTCTTCGGCGATGGCGTTGATGCGCGCCGCCTTCTGGCGCATGTCGCCGAGCAGGCTTACCGCCTCCACCGTCAAGACGGCGCAGCGCAGGATGATATCGGCCATCTCGCGCATATGCGGCTCGAAGCTGGAGACCTCGAACAGGGTGATGGCCTTGGCGGTCTTCTGCATCTGGTCGATGGCGTCATCCAGAAGCCCGATCAGATCCTTGATGTCGCCCCGATCAAAAGGGGTGATGAAGGAACGGCGGACCGTGACCAGGACTTCGCGGGCGATGGTGTCGGCATCGTTTTCATGGCTGATGATGCGGCGGCAGGCTTCCGGCACCACCGGTCCGCCTTCCAGAAGGTCGCGCAACGCGGTCGCGCCGGCGACCAGGGTGGCGGCATGCCGGTCGAATAGCGCGAAGAATTTTTCCTCGCGCGGCATCAGGGCCTGGAAGAAGCGCTGCATGAACCCTCTGGCGTCCGAAATCCCTGGCGGAACTACAGCATGAGTCGGCACTTGGCCAGCCCGGCCAAACCCCTTCGATCCACACGGTTTCAGCCCTGGTCGAATGCGGTGATGATCGGACAGGGTCCCTTGGAAGAGGCGCAATCATGAGCCAGGCGGCCAAGGGCATCGCGGGCCTTTTCCAGTTCCATAATCTTGGCGTCCAGGGCAGCAATCCGCTCCCGGGCCAGGGCCCGCGCCCGGTCCCGGTCCTCGGTGGCGTCCAGCGCCAGAAGTTCCGCCACCTGTTCCAAGGTGAAACCCGCCGCCTGGGCGGACTTTATAAAGTGCAGCCGCCGGACATCGCCCGGGCCATAACGCCGGATACCGCCCGGGTTCCGCGACGGGGTCTCGAGCAAGCCCCGGCGCTGGTAATAGCGGACCGTCTCCACCCCCACCCCGCCGGCCCGCGCCAGGGTTCCGATTGTATGGCTGGTCATGCTTGACTCCGTACCGTGGTACGGAAGCTATATGAGGTGGGTGACGCCCCAAGGCAAGACGCCAGAGAGAAGCTCCCCATGACCGCCCCCCGCCAGGCCGTGCTCTACCGCATGGTGATGGACAAGCATTTGTGCCCCTTCGGCCTCAAAGCGAAGTCGCTGCTGGAACGCGAGGGCTTCAAGGTCGAAGACCATTGGCTGAAGACCCGGGCTGAAACCGACGCCTTCAAGGCGGAGCGCGAGGTCAAGACCACGCCACAGATCTATGTCGATGGCGCGCGTGTCGGCGGCTATGACGATCTTCGGCGCTTCCTGGGCAAGAGCGTACCCGATCCGAAGGCGCTGACCTACAAGCCGGTGATCGCGGTCTTCGCGGTGACGGCCTTGATGGCGCTGGCGGCCAGCCAGGCTGCATTCGCCAATCCCCTCACCATCCGCGCGGCGGAATGGTTCATCGCTTTCAGCATGTGCGTGCTCGCGATCCTCAAGCTGCGGGACATCGAGAAATTCTCCAGCATGTTCCTGGGCTATGACCTCTTGGCGCAGCGCTGGGTTCCTTACGCCTATGTCTATCCCTTCGCCGAGGCGCTGGCCGGCATTCTCATGATCACGCATGTGCTGACCTTCGTCTCGATCCCGGTGGCGCTGTTTATCGGCACGGTGGGCGGAGTGTCGGTGTTCAAGGCGGTCTATATCGACCGGCGCGAACTCAAATGCGCCTGTGTCGGCGGCGATACCAATGTTCCGCTGGGCTTCGTTTCGCTCACCGAGAATGTGATGATGGTGGCGATGGCGCTGTGGATGCTGATGCGCT
>CAYWWT010000014.1:7039-25459 GCA_964461855.1 uncultured Rhizobium sp.
TCAGCGATATTGCGACGCGGTCTGGCGCAGATGCGCCGTCAGGGCTTTTACGTCGCCCCTGTTCTGCGCCAGGAAGGCGACGAACTGGTCGCGCTGTGAAATGGCGATCCAGACGCCCGCCACGCTGAAATCCGTCAACTCCGGCTTGCCGCTATCGGTGCGGACGCGGAAACTGACATGCAGCGGCGGCTGGCCATTGTTGCCGCGCGGATCGACCATCACCGTATCGACGATGAAATCGTCGGCGCCCCGCGCATTCGAACCGACGACTTTCAAAGTCTGGCCGGCATAATTGCCCAGATAGGAACGATAGACGGCGACGGCATAATCCTGGAACGCGGCGGCGAATTCCGCCTTGTCCGCGTCGGAAGCGGTGCGCGCATACTGGCCGAGCGTGAAAAGCGCGATGCGCTTCATGTTGGTGAGGCCGAGCAGAACCTGCTCGAATTGCTGGCCGCGCTGCTGCGGCGAAAGCTGCGGGTCGTTCAGGACCGCGAGCCCTTTTTGAATGTTGGCGGCAATGAAATCTTCCGCCGGCGTGCCGGCATGGGCCGGTATCGCGGCGATCACGGGCAGCGCCAGGGCGGACGCCAGAATGGCGCGGCGCGATATCGGGACAATCGAAAACATCATGTGGCACTGCCTCTCAAGGACCCGTGTTCAAAGTCTATAGAAATCGCGGGCGACTTAAATAAGGCAGTGCCGCGCCGAAACTTCATGTTAGGCTTCCTGCAAAGAATGCCTCAAGGGCTGATCGGGAGGGAAGCATGAAACTGGGATTCCGTCTGTTTCTGGCGGCGATAGGCGCGTTGGCGGCTTCGTCCGCGAGCGCCGAAATGGTGGGCAAATATCCGCTGGTCTCCGCCCTGCCCCGGCCCGGCGCGACACAAATTCTCGACAACAATCGCGGCAGGGTGTGGGACGTGATCTATCCCCCCGGCATGGCCACCGGCATGCACCGCCATCCCACCGATTTTGTGGGGGTGGAGCTGATCGAGACCATGCTGAAAGTCACCACCCCTGACGGAAAAGTCCGCGTCAGCCCGATCCATCGCGGCCAGATCTACATGCTGCCCAAGGGCCTCACCCATATCGAGGAAAATGTCATCGGCAAGCCGCAGCGCAATTCCATCCTGATCGAACTCAAGGATGGCGGTCCGGGCACATATCCCAACAACGGCAAGGCACAGGCGGGCTTTGCCGCCGATGGCGCCAAGAAGGTGACCGACAACAATCGCGTCATCCTCTGGGACTGGACGGCCGGCCCGACCAAGACCTTCTTCCAGAGCCGCGACATGTTCCTGGTACCGATGGAGCCCGGCACCTTGACGGTCGGCGGCGATGAGGCAGCCCGCACCTTGCCGGTGGCGAACGGTCAGGTGATCTTCCTGCCGGGCGGTCATACCCGCACCATCCAGCAAACCGGCGGCGCGGTGCGTGTCGCGGTGGTCGAACTGAAATAATGCTGCCGCCGTCGCGGTCTGCGGATGAAGGCGCTAATTCGTGCCCGGCACAAATCGCGCGATCCCGGCGCGCAGCTTGTAGGTCGTGTTGTTCAAGCTGGTTTCGGAAAAATAAGACGTGACGAGCGTGCCGATGACGAGCCCCGCCAAAAGCCCCGTGATGAACTTCGCCATGCCAGCCCCCTGGTGACGCAACGCAACCATCACAGACTGACCGAAAACTCCCTTCCGGTCACGTTAACTTACCGTACGCTTGAGCCCTTACGCTGGGCCTGACGCCTGGAGCGGTTCACTTGGCGATGGAGGTCTCGACCGGCAGGCCGCGCTTGGACCAGTCCTGGAAGGAGCCGTCGTAAAGCTCAGCATCCATCCCCAAGGTCCGGGCAGCGAAAACCACGGCCGTCGCCTGGATACCGATATGGCAATAGGCGATGACATGATCGCCTTGCTTGACGCCGGCTTCGGCGAACAAAGCTTTCAATTCCTCCGGCGATTTCAGCTTGCCGTCGGCGTCGGTGACGCTGGTGAAGGGAATATTATGCGCCCCGGGGACATGGCCGGGAACCGCACCTTCGATGCCGGGCTTCTCGCCTTTATAGAATTCCGGCGCCCGTGCATCGACGATGGTGTAGCCGGGCGCTTTCAGATGCGACTGCACGACATCGGCGGTGACGATGCGCGACTGCATCTTGAGCGGCGACAGCATCACGGTCGTGGCAGGCGGCGCGTCCGCCGTTGTGGCATGGCCGCTCGCTTCCCAGGCTTTCAGCCCACCATCCAGCAAGGAGGCACGGTCGCCGAAACCCGCCGCGTCCATGGTGAGGATGATCCGCGTGGCCCGCGCGATGCCGTCATTCTCGCTATAGACGATGACGTGCGATTTGTCCGAAATCCCCAGCGCCTGCATCTGGGCCCGCAATTCGTCGGGCGGCGGCAATTCCGTCACCAGACCTTCGGGGCTTTTCACCGTCAGGCCATTGGGTTCGAGCAGATGCGCGCCGGGAATATGCTTGGCCTGATAACCTGCGGGTGTTCCGACATGCAGGATCACCAGATCCTTGTCGCTTGCATGCTGGGCCAGCCAGGCCGGGGTCACCAGCAATTGGTCACGGGTGGCGGCCGATGCGGCGCTAACCGATACCGTGGCAATGGCGGCGGCGAACAAAAGCGATTTCAGCATGAGCCCCTCACGAACAGACCGTTTGGAGAAAACCTAGCACGGCCGGCGGCTGGGCGTCACTTGCCCGGTGCGTTCGAGGTTTCGACGGGCAGCTTGCGTGCCGTCCAGTCCTGGAAAGAGCCGTCATAAAGCTGTGGCTCGATGCCAACCGTGCGGGCGGCGAAGACCACGGCGCTGGATTGTCCGCCGACCTGGCAATAGGCCACGACATGATCGCCGGGCTTGACCCCGGCCTGGGCGAACAAGCTCTTCAATTCCGCGGCGGATTTCAGCTTGCCGTCGGACTCATAGACGCTGGTATAGGGGACGCTGCGGGCGCCGGGGATATGGCCGTCGCCGCTCATCTTGGCGATAATCCCCCCATAAAAGACGGCGGCCCGCGCATCGATCAGATCATAGCCGGGCGCCTTGGCGTGGGCCTGCACGAACCCGGCATCGACCACTTTGGGCTGAAGCTGCAGCGGCGAAAGATGGCCCTGAACCGGTGCGGACGCCTCGGTGCTGACGCCATGACCGGTTTTCTTCCATTCCGCCAGGCCGCCATCCAGCAGCGAGGAATGATCGCCGAACCCGGCCACATCCAGGGTGAACAGAACCCGGGTGGCGCGCTGAAATTCATCCGTCTCGTTATAGACGATGACGTGCGAATTGTCGGAAACCCCCAAGCCTTCCAACTGCTTCTGCAACACATCGGCGGGCGGGACCTCGACGGAGAGATTGGGCTGGGAAACCTGCAGCAGCTTGGAATCGACCAGCCGCGCGCCCGGAATGTGACCCGCCTTGTATCCGGCTTCAGAGCCGACATGGAGAATGACGAGTGTCTTGTCACTGGCATGGGACGCCAACCAGGCCGGCGTTACCACCAGTTGATCCCGCGTGGCCGCGTGCGCGCCCGTGGCAAAGAGGAGTGCGGCGGCGGCGAATAGAAACGGCTTTCCCATCGGCTTCTCCCGGACGGTCGAGTGCTTGTTTCTCACTAACACCGCCCGGCAGGAAGCGACAAGCCGCGCCGCCGGCCTTACGTGGAATTCAGGCGGCTTTCCCAGGCCAATGCGCCGGCCACGATCTCGTCCAGCGAGTCATGCTCGGGCTTCCAGCCCAGCGTGGCCTTGAGCTTGGCGGGATTGGAAACGATCATCGGCGGATCGCCGGCACGGCGTGGCATCTCCTTGACCGCAAGTGATTTGCCGGCGGCGCGCTCCACCGCCTTGGCCACTTCGCGCACCGAAAAGCCATGGCCATAGCCGCAATTGAAGGTGCCGCTCTCGCCGCCATCGCGCAAATGGCCGAGCGCCAGGGCGTGCGCGCCGATCAGGTCGGAGACATGGATATAGTCGCGGATGCCGGTGCCGTCTGGGGTCGGATAATCGGTGCCGAAAATTCCCAGATACGGCACGCGCCCCAACGCGACCTGGCAGGCACGCTTGATCAGGTGGGTGGCGCGCGGCGTCGACTGGCCGCTGCGGCCTTTGGGATCGGCGCCCGCGACATTGAAATAGCGCAAGGCGACATAGCGGAAATCATGCGCCACCGCGGTATCGGCCAGCATCCATTCCGTCATCAGCTTGGAACGGCCATACGGGCTTTCGGGGTCTTTGAGGCCGTCCTCGGCGATAGCGGGCTGGTCGGTCACGCCATAAACGGCGGCGGTGGAGGAGAAGATGAACTTTTTCACCCCGCTGGCGACGCAGGCTTCGATCAGGTCGCGCGAGGCGGCGGTGTTGTTGGCATAATAGAAGAGCGGATTCTCGACCGATTCCGGCACCACGATAGAGCCGGCGAAATGGATCACGGCTTCGACCTGATGCTTTTCCAGGACTTCGCGCACCAGCCTGGTGTCGCGGATATCGCCTTGCACGAACGTCGCGGCTTCCGCGACCTGGGCCCTAACCCCGGTGGTGAGATTGTCCAGCACCACGACCTTGTCGCCCTGGTCGGCCAAGGCCAGGGTCATATGGCTGCCGATATAGCCGGCGCCGCCGGTGACGAGGACAGATCCCTGACGCGATGCCGACATTGTGTTCCTTGACCTTGCTTTTTCCTGCGGCGCAGGCTTTGCGAAATCTTCCGGAAACCGGCTGCCGAACGCACCCGGTCCCATATGCAGCTGCGCGGCTTTTATACGTCAGGCTGAGTTTTGTCTTGCGTTGCCGATCGACAATCTTGGCTTTTGAAGCGGGTCCGGCTGCATCTTCCAGCGCGGCGCCGTCAAAGCGCCTTCCGGCAGCATGTAGCGGTGCACGACCGTGGAAAGCGCGGCGGTCAGCGACAGGATAAGCAGGAACCCATCATAATAGGCCATGGACAGGCCGGCACCGCCGACAAGAAAGCCGACAAGGCTCACTTGCGTCATTCGCGCCAGGCGATTGGCCCAATCCAGATCGGGCCGGTCGCGCGTGCGCTTGATGATGCCGGACGTGTTGTACCAGGCGGCGGCCAGCAGCATCAGATAAAGTGCGAGGCCGACAAAGCCGTGATCGCTCAGGACCTGCAGATACATGTTGTGCGAAGCCCTGCCGCCGGGAGAGCTGCCGGGAGAGTGGAACCGCTTTCCGACCCAATCCAGATTGACGGCGGAGAAGCCGCCACCGACAAGCGGACGCGCCTTGGCGATGTTGAAGCTGGTCTTCCAGGCTCCGAGGCGCTCCTGAAAGGATTGATCCTGTGAGGCGGATTGAATGGTCGACATGCGGTCGAACCATTGACTGGGCACCAGGCTGGGAAGCGCCACCAGAACCAGGGCTCCCAGCACCAGCGGAATGATTCCCGACTTGGATCTTACGGTATAGACCGCCGCACAGGCCGCCAGCGCCACCAATGCGCCGCGCGAATAAGTGCCGATGATGGCGACAATGGTGAGTCCCATCGCGCCCGCCATGCAAAGCCGGGCCCAATAGGCCTGGGTCGTCACCCGCAGATAATTCATGAAGGGCAGGATCATCACCAGCGCGAGACCCGCATCGTTATTGTCGGTGATCATGCTGCCTTCGGGGCCGTAAACATGATGGTGACCGCCGGTGGCAATGACGAAGCCGCCGCCCTTGACCCCGACATAGCCCAGCGAGAGCACAATCATCCAGACCACCGCTTGAATGCGCGCCTTGTTGTTGGAAATGGCGACCATCGCGAACAGCAGGATGAATGTCTTCATCGTGCGCTCCCACAGATCGAAGGAGAAGCTCCGCTGCAGCGCGTAATAGGTCGAGACGCAGGTCCAGAATCCGAACAGGAACAGCAGCACCGTCACCGGATTCATCGGCGCGAATTTCTTTTCCCGGGATGCGATCCAGGCAAAGATGGTGATGATCGCGATATAGAGGTTGAGCTGGAAGCTGGCCAGGAAGCCATAGACTTCGCGCTGCGGGTTCATCAGCGTGACCCAGATCCAGGTCAGAATGCCGATCTGCGGTGCGCGCAGGATGAGAGGGAACACGCTTAGCAGCGCGCCCAGCAGAATAAGATCACGCACCTGCAGAGGCTCCCCAAAATGAGATTTTGCCGCGAGCCTTGCAGAAACCATGCCCGCGCAAAAGACAATGACGCTAAGAGGTTAACCAAAGGGTCAGGGCTTGTCTTGTACAACCCGGCGGGGCGTGGGAGCGTCCCGCCCGGAGGCTGAAAATGTCTGGCTTGCTATTCCTGCTCACGGTTGCGGCGTTTGTCGCCCTCGCCTATTGGGCGTACCGCAATGACGGGATGGGCGCCGGCGACAGCGGTTCCGGCCTCCTCGCCATGCTGGTCGATGGCCCGAAAACCAAGCCTGTGCCCAAATGGAAAAAGGCCGCGAAACCGCCGGCTGAAAAAACTCCCCTGAGCCTTCCGGCGGGGCCCAATCCCGGCTGGAAGCGCGATCTGCGGCGCGGCTGACATTTTCCCGGAATGGGACACTAGACCGGCAATGGTATCGTGACGAAGACGGCCACGCCCAGCAGCGCGGTCGCCGCGGTTGCGGCATAAAGGCTGGCCGTGTCGCGGACCGCGAATTGAAGGGGATCCTCCGGAACCTTGCCCCGGCGGGCGAAAATCCAGATCCGCGCGACCCAGTAAAGCAGCACCGGACAGACCAGCCAGAGCGCTTCGGGGGTCCGGAATGCGGCATGCGCATCGGGCGTCAGGACATAGAGCGCCAGGATGCCGACCGACACATAGCAGCTCGCCAGGCCGAAACTTGCCAGGAAATCCAGATCGCTGGAGCGATAGGCGAGCGCCCGTGTCGCGCGCCGCCGCGCCCAAAGCCTGCTGCTCTTGAGCTCGCCATACCGGCCCAGGACCGCCAGGCCGAAAAACAGGAAGCCCGAAAACAGCACCAGCCAGAAGGACGGCACCGCGCCGGCCACGATGAGGCCGGTGAACACACGATGCATCGAAAGCGCGGTCAGAACGAAAACATCCAGGACCAAAGTTTTCTTGATCCAGGCCGAATAGGCCAGCGAAAGCGCCAGATAGATGCAAAGCCATGCGGCCAGCAACGGCGACAGGAAGAAACCGATCCCCAAACCGACCGCGCCCAGACTCAGCGAAAGCACCAGCCCCTTGGCGATCGCAAGCCGCCCCGAAGCGAAGGGGCGGCGATGCTTCAGCACATGCCGGCGGTCGGCATTGAGATCGATCAGGTCGTTGGCGATATAGCCCGACGACGCCACCAGGCAATAGGCGCAGAAGGCCAGATAGAGGCCGACGACGAAATGGACGTCCAAGCGGTTGGCCGCATCGAATAGGGGAATGAAGATCAGGAGATTCTTGAACCAGCGCCTGGGATGCAGCGCCTCGGCATAGCGGCCGGAAATCCAGTCGTCAGGACAAATCACGTTCGCGGTCTGGCTGCTCCAGAGATGGTTCTTGAGCAGCCGGGGCGGAGGGGCCACGATGACCGAGCGGCGCGCGGTGCGCCAGACCGGCAGATCGTCATGCTCATGGCCGGCATAATCGAAATCGCCAGAACCGAAGCGGGCGCAAAGCGTTTTGGCGACGGCCTCGCCCGAAGGTTCGTCGCCGCCTTCAACCTCGATGACGTCCGAGAACAGGCCCAGATGATTGGCGATGGCGCGCGCCACCGGCGACTTGGCGCGGGCGACCAGGCAGATATTGCGTCCCGAAGCAGCCTCATGCCGCAGATAGGTCAGAAACGGCCCCCGATAAGCCAACCCGGAGGGATCGAAAGCGGCACGCTCCACCACCCGGCTGCGGAATTCTTCCTTTCCCAGAAAAGCCCAGGCCAGAAGCGAAAAAACCATCCAGGGGCGGCGGCGCAGCAAGGCCAGCGCCAATTCGCCGGTGGTTCCGGTCCGCAGCACCGCGCCTTCCAGCTTCACGCAAAGCGGAATGCTGGGATCGTCGCGCACATGTTCCAGGCGGCGGCCCAGCGCCCGCATGCCCAGTTCGCGAAGAGAAAGAGAGATGACCGTTGCCACGCTGTTTCGCCGACCGGTGCTGTCGTTAGGGCGAGCCTAACATCGGATGGCGTCCCGGCGCATCAAGCAAGACGGCCCGCTCCATCATGATACGGCACGCGCGGCGCGGTTGGGTCCCCGCGTCAGGCGCTTGGCCCAGTCCATCATGGGCTTCTCGATCACCGTATAGGTCGCGGCGGACGCCAGGAAGGTCACGACCGTCACCACGATAATCGCGAACACGAACGCGGCAACGGCTTTCCAGCCGGTCTCATGGAGATGAAAAAGGGCCTGATGCCTGTCGAGGACGAGATCTATGACGGCGAAATGCAGCAGATAGGCGCTGAAGCTGACTTTGCCGAGCGCGGAACTGAAACGATTGACGAAGACGGTGCGCCGCGCCTGCGACATCGCCAGAATGAAAATCACGAAAGCGGCGGAAGCCGCCAGAAATTGGGGCAATTCGGGCTCCAACAGAAGCTGATGCGCGAAGCGAACCGGCTCGAACGCAATCACCGCAAGAAGCAGCAGGCTGCCCGCCAGCACCGTTCCACTGCGCCGGCGCAGAAGCTGGGTCAGCTTCCAATCGGGATTCGCCTCGATGCCGCGAATGGTGAAATAGGCCATGGCCCCCATCGCGAAAACCGGCGCCTGGTTGAAGAACCAGAAATAGAGGAAATTGTCGGCGGCGACCGTACCGTATTTGGCGGTCAGAGCCGGCATCGCCAGGCTGTCGGCGATGCCTCCCAACGCCAGCGCCAGAACGAAAGCCAGCGCCGCGCGCCGGAAACTGGTGATGACATAAAGAAACAGGGGGAAGAGAAAATAGAATGTGAATTCCACGCCGACACTCCAGCCGCCCGGCACGACCTGCCAGTCGCCTGTGGTGGTCGTGGTCACCGGATGCCAGGCATTGACGAAGGCGAGCGACGTCAAAAGCTGAGTCAAATTCGCCTGAACACTGGGAAACATGACCCAGTAAAGCAGGGCGGCGAGATAATACATCGGCGCGATCCTGAGGAAGCGCCGAACGAAGAAATCACTGAAGCTTACGCGGCCCATGCGGGTCCGCTCGTAATTCGACGACATCAGCAAGGTGATGCAACTGGCCAGAAAGAAAAGCTGCACGCCATGCCATCCGAACGCACCCAATTGGTGCACCCGCCAGGGCAATTCCGGGACGGCGTAAGTGGTGTGGCAAATAATGACCATCAGCACGGCATAGCCGCGCAGACTGTCGATATAGGCATATTCGGGCTTGCCGGAGATGGGAAAGCGCCCCTCGGTCCGCGGAACGGCAGGAGCGGCGATCCGGCTGTCCCTGACTGGAATGTCGACCATGGGCTTCAAAAGTCCTGTTGCGCGCAGGCGCACCTGCGCAGAAATATGACGCGCCCGGCAGCGCAAGATTATGCCGGATCGAGTTAGCGCATCGCTCCGGAACGCGGAACGATAGCGAAGGTGGGATCTCCCCGGGAATAGCGATAGGTCACTCTGTCGGTCCGGTCGCGGACCAGATCATAGGCCGTCTGGACGCGCGGCGCGTGCGTGATCGAAAGCGCGCCGCCCAGCGCGGCCTGCAGGATGCGCCCGTAATTCTGCCATGTCTCGACGATTTCCTTGTCGGGCTTCTGGTCCAACTCGCTGGCCTTGTACGCTTCGCCCCAATTGCTGATCAGCCGTCCGTCCTTGGGGTCGGAGACCGCCAGGATATAGGCGGGGCCGCCGCGCATGGGATCGAAACCCTGGTCCGCGCTGGTGAATAGTCCGGCCAGGAAATTCGACATCCAGGTCACCATCCGGCCCGCATCGGCATAGCCCATGTCATTGGTCCAGGTCAGAACCACCGCAAGAAAGCCTTGTTGCCAGGGTGCTGTGGCATATTCCGGCCGGTAGGGGCCCGTAACCCAACCTTCCAGGGGCCCGGCAGCCTTCATCCGGCGTTCCTGGATGAAGATCTGCGTCAGCTTGGCGAGATTGGCCTTGAGCTTGGCGTCGAAATAGCCACGCATCGGATAGCTGGTCGGCAAAATGAAAGCGGCATTGGCCAAGGTCCGCAGCGACCAGGCCAGGCCGCGCACCTGTGTCCAGGCTTCGCCGTTCTTGCCCATGATGTAGCCCTGAGCCCCGCCGCGATAGCCATCGTCATAGGACAGCAGGACGAACGCCGCCTGCGCCGCCAGTTCGTCGCGATAATATTGGGATCCGGTCAGCAGATAGGGATAGTAGGAAAGCGACGGCTGATGCGCGTCGTCCATGGTCCAGCCATGATTTTCTTCCTGGAAGGGTTCGGGCAGCACGCCTTCGGCCACGGTGCCTTGCCCGCGCTGGTCCAGCCATGTCTTGGGATGCGCGTCGATGCTCAGCGGCAGTCCCGTCTTGCGGTCGCGGATATGCCAGGGCACGGCGCCCGCGGCATCGCCATTGGCCAGAACCAGCTTGCGGGTCTCTTCGCTGCTGTTCAGCAGATCCACCACCGACCAGGTCGGCAAGGGGCCGATGTCCCAGCGCCCGCCAGTGCTGGGCATGTACCGCGTGACGGTACCGGCCGACATCGGCTTGTCGCCGAGCTTGTCCGTCGACCCTTCCAGGTCGTTCATGATCTCGCGCGCGACCGGAAAGTTCGCGACGTAACGCGGCACCGCGGCCGCCGCCTCCAAGGTCGCAAGATCCTGTGTGACGCGCACCGAATCCTTGCCGTCGGTCCACAGCAAATGGTGCCAGTCGGCGAAGGTGTAATGGTGCACGGCCCGCGCCTGATAGACCGGCGTCCCGCCCAGCGTGATGTCAACGTCGTAATCGAGATTGTCGTTACGGCCCAGACCCGTCCAATCATTGTGGAAGATCACATCGACACGGGCAGGACCGCTCTTCGGCACGAAGACATCGAACAGGACCTGCAGATGGTCGTCGATATCGGCCATGTAGCGGCGCTCTTGCGCCAACGGGCCATTCAGCCAAAAGCCGGGCACCACGTTTTTCGGATTGCGCGCGATGGTCTGAAGATCGAGATCGACCTTATGCGCGGCGCCGCCCGCGGCCTTGAGAGTCACGGAGAGGCCAAGGGCCGGCAGCGCCATATCGACGGGCAGTGCCGCGACCGGCGCGGCACTAGGGTTGCGCAGAATGGTCGCGTTCAGATCCTGTCCCGAGCGCAGCTTGGGCAATTCCACCGTCAGGATGGCGTGACGAACCGAGCCGTCGGGATTGAAGGCCTTGGGATCGACCTGGATAGGTGCTGGATGGCCATCCAGCACGACCTGCAGGGGCTCGCCGGGCCGCACCGTGCCCGGCAGGAATATCTGCCCGAAACTCACCGTGCGCGCAGGCAGCGATGTGTCGGCGTGAAGCGCGAAATGGCCCACTTCATTTGCATCCGGCGCCGACTCATTGGCGGCATGGGAGGCGGGAACGCTGCCTGCCAGCAGCAGAAGGATCGCGAACGGCGCCCGTCTCCAGGTCATGATTATGCGAATCCTTCCAAGTCACCAATTTCCCGGACAATCTCTCTGGCGCATGAAGGGCGCAATCGGGGACGTGAAGAGATGGTTAAGTCCGGAGCGCATCACGCAAAGTCTTAAGCATAGGCCGCGGTCGCGATAGACGTCGTAAAAGCATTTCTTCAGAATGGTTTAGCTGGATCCCGTCAACATCGCGTCATGGCTTTGTCACGATGGACGGAAAGGCTGCGGATCCGCCTTCCGGTCCAGTCCGCCGTGATGGGGTGATGCGATTCGAAGGGGCAAGACAAGTTGGCGCGCGTGCTTCTCATTTCCAGCACTTTTCCGCCCGTCACCGGAGGGTCGGCGGTCGTGTATGAGAATATCTGCCGCTGCGCCGCTGGCGCGGTGGCGGGCTTGGGCGCGCGCCGCGATTACGCTACCGCAGAACAATTGCCTTGCGTCGAGGCGCATGACGCGCATGCCGATTATCCGATGTACCGGATGGACCTCCTGCGTCCGGCGCAAGTTTCTTCGGCGTCAGGCTTTCGTGGCCGGTTCAAGGATCTGGGCCTGATGATAAAGCTACTGGCGCGGACCCTGGCCATCGCGCGCCGCGAAGGCGCGCAGGTGATCTGCCTGGGCGACCTGGTCTATGGCGGTTGGTTGGTTTTCCCGCTGCGCTATCTCTTTGGATACAAGGTCCTTCTGTATGTGCATGGCGAGGAAGTCACCACCCGCAACGGCGGTGGCTTGTTCGACCGCTGGCGCGCGCAATTTCTGGCTCACGCCCATGGCGTCGTCGCGGTCAGCGGCTTCACCCGCGATGCGCTGATCCGTTTGATGAGAACCGATCCCGCCAAGATCGTGCTGATTCCCAATGGCGTCGATACCGCGAAGTTTCAGCCACGGCCGCCGCAGGCCGACATCGCACAGCGCTATGGCGTGTCGGGCCGCCGCGTCATCCTGAGCGTCGGACGCCTGGTGCCGCGCAAGGGCCAGGATCATCTGATCAAGGCGATGCCGGAAATCCTGCGCTGTTGCCCGGACGCGCATCTTCTCATCGCGGGCGAAGGCCCGCTGCGCGCCGCGTTGGAAGCGCTGATCGTCCTGCATGAGGTGAAAGCGCATGTCACGCTTCTGGGCGCGGTGAGCGATGCGGCACTCGCCGATCTTTACGCCCAGGCGGATATTTTCGCACTGCCGAACCGGGAAATGCCGGACGGCGATACCGAAGGGTTTGGACTGGTCTTCCTGGAAGCCAATGCCTGCGGCAAACCGGTTGTTTCCGGCCGCGCCGGCGGGGTGGTCGAGGCAGTGCGCGACGGGGTCAACGGCCTTCAGGTCCAAGGAGAGGATATCGGCGATATCGCCAAGGCGGTCTCGCGCCTCCTGACCGACGCTCCGCTTTACCGCAGATTGGCCGATGGCGGCCTGGAGGCGGCGCGCCGTGGCGATTGGAAAAGCCGCACCACGGAATTCCTGGCCCTATGCGATCGTCTGGTTGCGGTTAACGGGCGTCAACCTTCTTAGGAAATGTATCCCGAAAGGAGAAAGCGATTTGCCGTTTCGGGACACCGATCATCCCGTTCGTTGACGTTCTATAGAGGGAATTTGTGTCTAATCGTCGGCGTAGGTTTCCGATTATCCGGCTGTTTTAACAGGAGTTTTTCTCGTCTGCGTTTTGAAGGCCTTCGCACACGGATCATCGGAACGGTCTAAATCCTGTCCTGCCGCATGGCAGGTTTCTTGCACCTGAAAGACAAATGGAACCGCATCGCCCCCTCCCCGTGCTCTTCACCCATTTCGGGGATCAATGGATCCGCGGAAGCGAGACGCTTCTTCTGGACCTGCTGCGCTATCTCGACCGGTCCCGCATCCAGCCCATCGTCTGGTGCAACGGCGCCGAGATGGCCGAGGTCTGCCGCGAAAGCGGCTACATCACGCACAAGACCGACTTCGAGTATTATCTGGATGCCGGTTCGCCGCGCTTCTCCTTCCGCAAATATTCCGCGCTTGTCCGCGAAGCCAAGGAGATTGCCCGCCGGTACGGCGTCGCCGTCCTGCACGCCAACAGCGCGGCGCCGACCCAATGGCTGGTCCCGGCCGCGCGGTCGCTGTGCCTGCCGGTGCTCACCCATATGCACATCGACTATCTTCGACGCAGCCGCTATGCGCTGCTGCTGCACCAAGCCGACCTTCTGGTCGGCGTCTCGGCTCAGGTCCTGGAGGGACCTATTCAGGATGGCGTACCGGAGAGCCGCACGCAGGTGATCTATAACGGCATCGACTTCAAGCGCCTGACGGCGAAGCCCGCGACCAATCTTCGTGGCGCGCTGGGAATACCGGCGGATGTTCTGACGGTGGGCGCTGTCGGCTCCCTGATCCGGCGCAAGGGGCACGACCTTCTGGTGCGCGCGATGGCAGCCATGGCGGGCGGGAAAGCACCGCATCTCCTGGTCGCCAGCGACGGCCCGGAACGCGAGCCCTTGAAAAAGCTTGCCGCCGAATTGGGTGTTTCAAGCCGGGTTCATTTTCTGGGGTATCACGATCCGATCGTGGACCTATACGAGACCAGCGATGTGATCGCGCTCGCGTCGCGCGCGGACGCCTTCGGGCTGGTCCTGGCCGAAGCCGGCTATTGCCGCCGCCCGGTCGTGGCGACACGAGTGGGGGGAATTCCCGAAGTCATCGTTCATGAAAAGACCGGCCTCCTGGTGCCGCCGGACAATGTGGAAGAACTGGTGAAGGCATTTTCGCGCCTGCAGGAAAATCCCGGCTGGCGGGGCGCGTTGGGAGAAGGCGGATACGCGCGCGCCGTGAATGTCTTCTCGGCGGAACGCATGGCCGCGGAATTTCACGACACCTATGAAAGACTGGCAAAGACACCACAGCAAACGCTCGGCTGGCCCAATCTGCGCAAAAGATCCGGCATCTATCTCGATCTCCTGAAGGGATCATCTCGCGCCGCTTCGTCAGCATAGAGACGGGGCGGGCTGGGGGTCATGACACCGCGAATACTCTTCGCCACCGATCACATCCATTTTCCGCAAGGCGGCGGTGGCGGCGAGCGCAACACGCATGAATTGAGCGTGGTTCTTTCCGAACAAGGTTTTTCGCCCGCGGTCCTGGCCGCGATGTGGGTGGATGGTTCCTGGCTGAGCTGGCGCAACCGTCTGCGCCGGATCGTGCCGCCGCGGGTGGAATTTCCCTGCGATACGGTGTGCGGTTATCCGGTGTTCCGTGGCTGGGACATGACGCGAAGCGACGAAGTCGTCCGCCGCTTCCGGCCCGATGTCGCGGTGGTGCAATCCACCGCGCCCGACCCGATCCTGCGCACCCTGGCGCGGACCGGCGTGCCGATGGCGCTTTACGTCCACGAAGTCGAATCCCTGGATTATCTGCGCGAACTCGGCGACTTCGATCTCACCTTGATAGCCAATTCCGATTTTACCGCGCGGCGCATCAAGAATTATGTCGGCCTGGATTCCCATGTCGTGCTGCCCCTGATCGACCCGCGCTATTACAAAACCCGCTCCAGCCGGAGCCGGGTTCTGTTCGTCAACACGGTTCCGCGCAAAGGCCTGGAAACGGCTTTCGCCCTTGCCGAGCGCCGTCCCGATATCCAGTTCGATTTCGTGCTGAGCTGGATTCTCAAGCCCGAGCGCATTGCCGAGCTTGAGGCGCGGGCCAGCCGCTCGGGCAATATCACGTTGCACCCGCCGACCGATGACATGCGAACGCTCTATGCCACCGCCAAGCTTCTGCTCGTGCCGTCGCAATGGGAAGAAGCTTGGGGCCGTGTCGTGACCGAAGCCCATCTGAACGGCATACCGGTCCTGGGCAGCGACCGGGGCGGCCTGCCCGAATCCATCGGCGCGGGCGGGCTCACGTTGCCCGCCAAGGCACCGGTGGAGGATTGGCTGGCAGCCTTGTCGCGCATCTGGGACGACCCGGAACGCTATGAAGGCTTTGTCCGGGCCGCGCGCGCCTGCAGCAATCGCACGGAAATTCAGCCAGCCGCGATCGTCACCAGGCTCAGCGCCATCCTGGAAGAGATGATCGCTTCGGCAGACCGCAAGAAGCGGGCTCTCCATCTGGAACCGAGCGCGCCATGATATCGGTGCTGATGGCAACCCATAACGGCGCCGATACGATCGAGCGCAGCCTGACCGCCCTGGCCGGACTCGACCCACCGGCCGAAGGCTGGGAGTTGATCGTGATCAACAATGCCAGCACCGACGACACCGAAGCGCGCGTTCTGAAATGGCGGGACCGGCTGCCTCTGCGTTACCTGCAAGAACCGCGGCTGGGGAAATCCTTTGCCCTCAACACCGGCCTCGATAGCGCCAAAGGCGGGCTTATCGTCATGACCGATGATGACGTCCTGCCCGATCGAAACTGGCTGACCGAATTGCGGCGCGTTGCGAATGCCTTTCCGCATTGCGCGATTTTCGGCGGCACCATCGTTCCAGAGTTCGCCGACGGACCGCCGCGCAACGTTCCCGATTGGTGTTATGGCGTGCTTTACGGATTGACCCCCGTTCACACGGAAGGCGAGATCGCGCCGATGCGGGGAAGCGATCTCTACGATGTCTCCGGCGCGAATCTCGCCATCCGCGATGCCGTCCGCGACGCGGGCTGCCGGTTTGATAACAATTTCCTGGTGGGAAGCGGCGGATTGATGGGCGAAGATACTGAATTCGTCCGCCAGGCCAGTACCCTGGGGTTCAAGGTGGCTTTCGCGCCCAAGGCGCGCATCGGTCACATCGTTCATCGGCATCAGACATCTTGGCGCTGGATTCATCATCGCTTCTTCCGGCATGGCCACACCGCCTTTCTGCAGGCGCAAGCGCGTGGTGAGAGGCCCGGCTTTCCCTGGCGTCAGGTCCGCGGCGCCTTGGGATCGGCAGTCCGCTATCTGCTCGCCTTGGCCGAGAACGATAAGGCAAGCGCTTTCAAGCAGTCCCGCGCCTTCGCTTATGATCTTGGCGCCATCCATCAAACCCTCTCCTCTTTGAGGCGCGCGCCATGATCAGTGTCATCCTGGCCACGCATAATGGCGCCGATACGATCGAGCGCACCTTGGCGGCCATGGCGGAAATGGAAGCGCCGGAAGGCGGGTGGGAATTGCTATTGGTCAACAATGCCAGCACCGACGACACCGAAAGCCGCGCCCGTGCTTGGGCCGACCGGCTGCCGTTGGAGTGCATGACCGAACCGAAACTGGGAAAATCCAACGCGCTCAATCTGGGCCTGGCCCATGCCAAGGGCGATCTCATCGTCATGACGGATGACGATGTCCTCCCGGATCGCGACTGGCTGCTGGAATGGCGCCGCGCCGCAGACGTCTTTCCACAGTGCTCGGTTTTCGGGGGGGCCGTCATTCCCGAATTCGCCGCGGTGCGCCCACCACTCCATATTCCTATCGACTATTATGGGATACTTTATGGCGCCACAAAAAATTTTTCCGAAGGCCCTCTGGCCCCTTCGCCTCTGGGACTGTTCGACGTTGCCGGCGCCAATATCGCCATTCGCAGGGCCGTCTATGAAAAGGGCAATCGTTTCGACACCAGCTTTCTTGTCGGATCGGCCGGATTGATGGGAGAGGATACCGATTTTGTAAGGCGCCTGGGCATGAGCGGGTATGGCATCGGCTTTGCGCCCCGCGCCAGGGTGCGCCACCTGGTTCATGCGCACCAATCGTCCCCGGGCTGGATCCGTCATCGCTTTCATCGCCATGGCCGCGCCGTCTTTATGCTGCTCCATGTGCGCTGGGATACTGCCGCGGAAAAGTTCAAATTCAAATTCCCCTGGGCCCGCTTCAAAGCCGCGCTGGGGTCTTACTTGCGGCTGCTTCTGGCCACGGCCAGGGGCGATGAAAAAAACGCGTTCCGCCAATCGCACGGCCTGATGTACGACATTGCCGCGATCGAACAGGCGGTTCTCTTGTCCTGGAAACAGGCCTTGCGCAAGAGATTGCAGTCATGAGCGAACCCAAGAAAATTTCCGTCCTGATGGCCACTCACAACGGGACGGATACGATCGAGCGCACCTTGGCGGCCATGAGCGATATGGAATCGCCCCCCGGCGGCTGGAAATTGGTGGTGGTCAACAATGGCAGCACCGACGATACCGAGGCACGGGTCCTGAAATGGCAGGACAAGCTGCCGCTTGAATATCTGGTCGAACCCCGCCTGGGCAAATCCAAGGCAATGAACATGGCCCTTTCGAAGGCGGAAGGCGATCTCATCGTGATGACCGACGATGATGTTCTGCCGGAGCGCGATTGGCTGGTGCAATGGCGGCGCACAGTGGATGCGCTGCCGCAATGCGCGGTTTTTGGCGGCGCCATCACTCCCGAGTTCGGTGCCAACCCGCCAAGCTGGGCCATGCCCATCACAT
Source organism: uncultured Rhizobium sp. (assembly GCA_964461855.1). Classification (GTDB taxonomy): domain Bacteria; phylum Pseudomonadota; class Alphaproteobacteria; order Micropepsales; family Micropepsaceae; genus Rhizomicrobium. The sequence continues at coordinate 24,918 of CAYWWT010000014.1, forward strand.
GGCTGACGGTCCTCTACGCCCAGACGCCTGACTATGCGGAAGGAGAGATAGAACCTTTCAATGTGTCAGGTCCCAACATGGCGATCCGCCGGTCGGTTTGGGATCGGGGTGAGCGCCTGGACGAACGTTTCCTGGTCGGGAAATACGGATTGATGGGCGAGGATGCCGAATTCGTGCGGCGAGCGAGCGAGCATGGTCATAAAGTGGGTTTCGCGCCCCGCGCCCGCGTTCGTCACATCGTGCAGAAAGACCAAATGTCCTTGCGCTGGATGCATCACCGCTTTTTCCGCCATGGCCGCACCATGTTCATGCTGGAGGAGGTGCGCGAAGACGCCGTAACAAAAAGGCTGGATTTCATCTTTCCGCGTTGGCGCATCCGCCGCGTGATAACCAACCTCCTCAAGCTTCTGGCGTCGATGCCGTGCGGGAACAAGGCACGGATCCTGGGATACACAAGGGCGCTGGCTTACGATCTGGGTGCCCTGCGCCAGGCCGTCCTTGTTTCGAAGGCGGCACGGACGGGCCGATAGATGCTGGGTCCG
>CAYWWT010000015.1:0-7439 GCA_964461855.1 uncultured Rhizobium sp.
GTGGCGCGAAAATCATTCTGTCCGACACGGTGGGCTTTATCGCGGACCTGCCCACCGAGCTGGTGGCGGCCTTCCGTGCCACACTGGAAGAAGTCTTGGCCGCTGACGTCATCGCCCATGTCCGCGACGCGGCCCATGACGAGAGCGAGGCCCAGAAGGCCGATGTGCTCAAGGTTCTGGCCGCGCTGGGTGTGCCTGAAGACCGGGCCGTGATCGAGATTCTCAACAAGATCGATCTGCTGCCGGCGGATGTGCGTTCCGGCCTCCTGGCAGGCAACGCGCAGGGCAAACGGGCGGTGGCGGTTTCGGCACTGACCGGGGAGGGTTTTGAAACCTTGCTCGGTCGGTTCGAGGGCGAAGTTTCCCATGACAATATCGATCTGGATCTCAGCTTGGATATCAGCGACGGCGCCGGCCTGGCCTGGGCATATCGGCATGCCGAAGTCCTGGGCCGGCGGGAGCGCGCGGGACGGATCGCGTTATCGCTTCGGACTTCTCCACAGAACCTAGCCCGTTTTCAGGATCGATTTTCTGGAAAAATCAAACAAAAACAGAATTCTGCGACATAATCCTGCTGTGAATTGTCATGGGGATAAGTTGGGGGATTATTTCGGTTCGCCGCGCTTGGCGGCCTGCCACAGCGCCTCCATTTCTTCGAGACTGGCGTTTGTCGGAGCGCGTCCTTGGGCAGCCAGCACGGTTTCGATGTACCGGAAGCGCCGGGTAAATTTGGCATTGGTGGTCCGCAAGGCGGCTTCCGGATCGACTTTCAAATGCCGGGCGAGGTTGGCGACGGCGAACAGAAGGTCCCCGACTTCTTCCTGGCATTTGGCCGGGTCGGATCCGGCGTCCACTATTTCGCGCGCTTCCTCGGCGATTTTCTCGACCACCTTGTGCGCGTTATCCCAATCAAATCCAACGCTTGCAGCGCGACGTTGAAGTTTTTCCGCACGCAACAATGCGGGTAGGGCGACGGGAACATCGTCCAGCACGCCGGTTTGGGCCTTGGCTTGCCGTTCCTGCGCCTTGAGGTCTTCCCAGGCCAATTTCTGGTTTTGTGCGTCGGCCTGGGCCTGGGCATCGCCAAAGACGTGCGGATGGCGCCGGATCATCTTGGCCGTGACGGCCGCCACGACATCGCCGAAATCAAACAGTCCGGCTTCTTCCGCCATCCGGGCATGGAAAACCACCTGAAGCAGAAGGTCGCCCAGTTCATCGGGGAGTGCCTTGTAGTCGCGATCCTCGATGCTGGCGGCGACTTCATAAGCTTCTTCGACGGTGTAAGGCGCGATGGTCTCGAAGCTCTGGGCGCGGTCCCAGGGGCAGCCGTCAGGACCGCGCAAGGTCCGCATGATCGCAAGCAGGTCGGCAATATCACGGCTGGGATTCGGCATGGACGGATTGGACGGGGATGGGGTCCGGGCCGCAAGCCGCATATCGGCACAGGCTTCAATTTATCGTATAAGTAATATTATGTAAAATAACTACTGCCGTGATGGCGGCGCGGGCATTTTTGCCGCGCTTATCAGCGCCGCATGGCGGCTGTATAGGACGGCTCTTCCTCTTGGATCGCGCGCAGATGATCAAAGCTCCCCACGATATCCAGTCCGGTTCTCCAACGCCGTCGTCCGCGCCAGCGAAGCCTGCTCCGGTCAAACTCAAGCCTGGTCCCGGGCTTCCCACGACCAAGGCCGAGCGCGCGGCGCGCATGCGGGTCGACAAAATGGTCATCAAGCGGATGCGCAAGCGGTAACGCCAGCGCCGCCTAGTATGGCCGCCTGGCGCTGATTGCCCACATCCGGCCGGCTTCGCGGTTGATCGCCACGTGGAGGCCCGACCGCTCAAGCTGGCGGACAATGTCGCCTGACGATACGCGAAGCTTGCGATAGCAGCTCTTGCGCATGGCCCAGCCCTTGTCCGTCCGTTCATGGATCAGATCATGCACGATGACGGTCTTGGGCTCATATTCCAGGAAACACGTCATGACGCGATCAGCGTCGCTCTGAACCGGAATAAAGCGGTCCAAGCCGGTCAGAGCCTCCGACATGTCGCGGAATGTGAGGATGAGCTTGCCGCCGGGCGCCAGCACCGCAGCCGCGTTGGTCAGAAGCCCGGACAGATCATTGTGCGACTCCAGATGCGTCAGCGCGTCGCCCATGCACACGATGGCGTCTGCACTTGCGGGTGCGGCTTTGGCAAGAAAACCGCACATGTCATCAAGAACCGCTTCTATCGGCTTAACGCCTTTCTGTGCCAGAAGCTCGTCAAGCAGCGTGCGGCTGGTATCGACCGCGATGACGCGCGCGTAGCCCAGATCGGCCAAAGCAACCGACTGGTAGCCAGGCCCCGCTCCCAGATCGATGGCGGTACCGTGACGGCCTTCGCTCAGCCCCAGTTCGCGCAACAATGCCGCCTGCTCGGCAACCTTCTCTTCGAATGGTATGCCGACCATCCAGCTGTAATGCTCGGCCAGCAACTGGTCGTAATGGCGTATCGCGTCGTTCATGGATTTGAATCAGGTCCGTTGGAATTTCAGGCGCGCTTTTTCTCGATCAAGGTCCGGATTCGATTCCAGATTTCGGCGCATTTGTTGTCTTCGGTGGCGAATCTATCGGAATCTATGCCATGCATATGCATGGCGGCGGAGGCTCGCTCCACAGCAAGGGTCAAGCTTTCATAGAGCCGGATCAGTTCCTTGGATTCGTCGAGATTGAGCGTCGTCATGGCCGCGACTATAGCACGCTCGTCGGCACGGGCGAGTGGAGCGCGGCTAGGGGGCGCTGCCCTGCCCGGCCGGAACCATCTTGCGCGTCACCACGAAATTCTTGAGCTGCTCGGCGGCGGGATGAAAATCCGGCGCGATTTCGAGCGCCTTCTTGAAGTCGAGATAGGCCTCTGTGATCCGCCCGAGATAGAATTGCGCCACGCCGCGATTGTAATAGCCGACATGATCGTAGGTCTGGCCTAGCGCAATACCCTTGTTGATGTCGCTGAGCGCTTCGTCATAGCGCTTCAGCACAATAAGCGCGGCGCCGCGGTCGACATAGCCGTCGCCGAGCGCCGGATCGATCCTCAAACCGGAATTGTAATCCGCCATCGCATCATCAATGCGGCCGAGTGCGGCCTTCATCACGGCACGGTTGACGTAAGTACCCGCACGCGCTTGAGGACCAAGAGCCTCTTCCGCCAATGCCATATCGCAGACGGCGATCGCACCGCGCGGGTCGTTTCCGGCCTTGGCGGCGGTAAAACAATCATGCGCCATGCCGGCACCCACCACCGTCACAAGAGCGTGGGCGGGCGCCGTAAGGAGAAGAAACGCAGCGCAGCCGGGAAGCGCGCTGCGGAGCGTCATTGTGTGGCGGTTCCTTTCGGGACCACCTTGAACCGTGCCAGCTGGCGTTGCGCCGGGCCGTAATCCGGCTTGATCCTGAGCGCCTGGCGATAATCGCGATAGGCCTGGGCATATTGGCCGGCATCGTCGGCAATCATGCCGCGGCTGTAATACGCGACTTGCAGATTGGTGGCGCCCAGCGCGATCCCCTGATTGACCGCAGCAAGCGCTTCGGTTGGCCGCTTATCCGCCACCAGGACCAATGCCTGGTTGAGATAGGCGTCGCCCAATGCCGGATTGTATTCCAGCGCATTGTTGAAATCACTTAGTGCGCCACCATGATCGCCAAGATCGTAGCGAATGATGCCGCGATTGACGAAGGTTTCGGCGCGATAATTCATCAAGGGATCGAGCACGGCGGTGTTGCAATGCTCCAATCCGTATTTCAAATCCGTGCCTTCCGATGCCGTGCGAAAGCATTGCAATGCCGGGTCGGTGTTGTAGATGAAAGTAAGATTCCCGTTGGACTTGTCGGGCACAAGTCCGTTCAACGGCGGACCCGCAAGGGCGGGCATCGCCATGGCGGAAGTGAACAATATGGCGAGAATGGAAAGGCGCTTCATCACAAACCTCCTGGGCTCGTAAGACAAAAACCTCAACCCGTTTATAGCACGGATCCCGGCTAGCGGCGTAAACTTTCTGCGATTGGAAAGCCCAGGCAAAGGCCGTCGAAGGCGGGCTCCACCCCCGGCGGCAGCTCGCGCCGGAGCGTTTCATAGTCCATGTCCAGGTGCATATTGGTCAGGATCGCCTGCCTGGGCTTCACCCGGGCAATCCATTCCAGGCTTTTGGCCAGATGCGCATGGCTGGGGTGCGGTGTGCGCCGCAGCGCATCGAGGATCCAGCAATCGACCCCTTCCAGGGCGGCAAAGGCCGCTTCGTCGAGCTGGTCGACATCGCTGGAATAGGCGACCGGACCAAAGCGAAAACCCAGGCTCCGGACCTGCCCGTGTCCCTGCCCGAAGGCAAGAACCGGCATTGCTCCCCCGGCTCCAACGATCACAAAGGGTTTGAACGGTTCATGAATTTCATGGGCGTTGAGGATTGGCGGATAGTCGCTGCCGGGAGACTGGGCGAAGCAATAGCCGAACTTGGCCATCAGGCTTTTCCAGCTCGTCCGGTCAGCCCAGACATCGGTCCGGTTGCCACTGTTGAGCGTGATGGCGCGAAGATCGTCCAGGCCGTGGGTCTGGTCGGCATGATCGTGGGTCAGCAGAACACCATCCAGCCGGCCGACATGCGCGTCCAGAAGCTGTTCGCGCAGATCGGGCGCGGTATCGACCAGAACGCGGGTTTCTCCGCCCGGCGATTTTCGCCTGACTAGGATCGAGCAACGGCGTCGGCGGTTCTTGGGGTTGGCGGGGTCGCAATCGCCCCAATTGCCGGCCTCACCCGGTCCGCCCAGACGCGGAACACCGCCGGAAGAACCGCAGCCCAGGATGCGGACTTCGATCGTCTCCGCCGCCGTCATCCGGGCCGCTCCACTTTGGAGAAAAGGCGAAAGAAATTCTCCGTCGTCGCGGCGGCCAGCTCGGTTTCGTCCACGCCCTTCAGCTCGGCCAGCATGCGGGCGGTGTGAACGACAAAGGCCGGTTCATTGGTTTTGCCGCGATGGGGAACGGGCGCGAGAAAGGGCGCATCGGTCTCCACCAGCAACCGCTCCAGCGGCACTGTCTTCAGGACGTCGCGCAAGGCGGTGGAGTTCTTGAAGGTGGCGATGCCGGACACCGAAATGCTCATGCCCAGCGCCAGCGCGGCATCGGCAAGTCTTTGCGTGCCGGTGAAGCAATGGATAAGGCCGGTAAAAGCCCCCTTCCCCATTTCCTCTTCCAGCACGGCGATCGTGTCGTCATCCGCGTCTCGCGTATGCACGATCAAGGGCAACCCGGCCCGGCGCGCTGCGTCGATATGGGCGCGAAAATTCGCGATCTGGGCTCCGCGGGGCGAATGCTCGTAATAATAGTCCAATCCGGTTTCGCCGATGCCCACCACTTTGGGATGCCGGGTTTCGGCCAGGAGCGGACCGGCATCCGTCAGCAATTCTTTTTCCGCTTCGTGCGGATGAACACCCACGCTGCACCAGACCTCGGGAAAATTCTCCGCCACCGCCCGCACACCCGGAAAGCGCGCCAATTCGGTTCCGATGCTGAGCATGGTGCCCACGCCCGCGGCGCGGGCGCGCGCGATCACGCCTTCGACGTTGCCGGCATAGTCGGGGAAATCCAGATGGCAATGGCTGTCGACCAGCATCGTCATGTCAGCGGCCCTGCCCGGCGCGCCGTCACGGCGAGTTCACGCGCTGCGCTGAGAATGGTCTGACGCGGTTCGAGATTAAGGCCTTGCGCACGGGCAAAGGCGCTTTCCAGTCGGCCCAGCAGCATCGTCCAGCGTTCCAGATCCGCACCGGGCGTGCGTGCTTTGGCCCGAATGCGCGCACCGAGCGCTTCGATCAGGAAATCTCCGAACCGGGAGAGACCATCCTTCATGCGCCAGAGCCGGTCACCCAAACCCAGCAATGCAAGCGTATCGGGCATGGCGGCATTTTCAATCAACCGGTCCGCCTCGGCAGCCAATTCGCGCCCCTCGCCGCTCGCAAGATTGAGCGCCGCACCGATCGACCCGCCTGACAGACGCGCCAGGGATTGGCGTTCCGCTGCATCGGCATCGGGAAGATAGGTTTTCAATGCGTCTGCCACCAAGTCGTCGTCCAGCGGCCTCAGGTCCAACCGTTGGCAGCGCGAGCGTATGGTGGGGAGCAACTGCCCCGGACGGTTGGCAAGAAGGATCAGAACGGCGCGCGATGGCGGTTCTTCCAAAAGTTTCAGAAGCGCGTTGGCCGCGTTCGCATTCATGTCGTCCGCTGTATCGACAATGGCGACGCGCCAGCCTCCCGCGCCCGAAGTCATGCCGAAGAATCCGGTCAGCCTGCGCACTTCATCGACAGGCAGTTCGCTCATCAGCTTGCCGGTCTTTTCGTTGATGCGGCGCCTCAGAACCAGAAGGCCGGGATGGGAGCCCGCCATCAGCTGCATCGCGTCGGGATTGTTCGTCGGCACGGACAGATCTTCCGGGCCCGTGTCGCGGGCGCCATGGCTGAGAAGATAGCGGGCAATGCGGTAGGCCAAGGTGGCTTTGCCGATGCCCGGAGGTCCCGAGATCAGCCAACCTTGCGGCAGCTTGCCGCCGCGAATGGCGCGCGCCGCACGGGAGAGCGCCAAATCCTGGCCGACCAGAAGTGCGCTTTCCCTGGGATGGGGAAAGCCCTCGATACGATCGCTTTCGTCCGGTTCGCTGATACGGGCGCGTTTGGCCATACGGCACTATAACCCAAACCGGCGCGCCACGGCCGTCCAGATCGCGTCGGCGACCGCGGTTTCGTCCTGCGCGGCATCGATCAAGACACAGCGGTCGGGATTGCGCCGGGCGATTTCGACAAAGGCCTGGCGCAGGCGCTCGTGAAAATCGCGGTCGAAATTCTCGAAGCGGGATTCGGCGTTCCCGCGCGCGCCGGCGCGGCTGAGGCCGGTCTCGACATCGATGTCGAGTATCAAGGTGAATTCCGGTTTGAAGTCATCCAGCACCACGGAATCGATGCGCCGGATGGTTTCGCGCGCAAGCCCGCGCCCCGCGCCTTGATAAGCGTAGGTGGAATCGGTGAAGCGGTCGGAGATCACCCATTTGCCCGCCAGCAAGGCTGGCCCGATCGTGCGCCCGATGTGATCGGCGCGCGCGGCATAGACCAGCAATGTCTCGGTGAGTGCATCCCAGCGTCCCGGCGCGCCATTGACCAGAAGGGCGCGGATTTCCTCCGCCCCCGGCGAGCCGCCCGGCTCGCGCGTGGTCAAGACGGAAATGCCCTTTGCCTCCAGGCCAACAGCCAGCCGCCTGCTCTGGGTGGACTTTCCGCTGCCCTCCCCGCCTTCCAGGGTGATGAAACGCCCCGCCATGATCCTCGTCAGTGCTTCCCGAAATAACGGTTCCACAGCCGTGAGAAGATATTGGCACGTTCGACCGGCTGGGCGGCATAGACCGGCACCGTCATGGT
>CAYWWT010000015.1:7539-24267 GCA_964461855.1 uncultured Rhizobium sp.
AAATAGTCATTCTTGTACTGGGGATAGCGCAATCCGTTGAGAACCAGGATGAAGCGCACATCGCCACGCTTGGCGGAAATGGTGATGCCATAGCCCGAGGCATCGATATGCCCGGTCTTGAGCCCATCCGCTCCCGGCAGCGAACCCAGAACCAGATCCCGGTTTGGCTGGGTGATGTTGTGCCATGTGAACTCTTTTTCGCTGAAGTAATGATAATAGTCGGGATAGTCGCGGATCAGATGACGCGCGAGCTTGGCCAGATCCATGGCGCTCATCAGCTGGCCGGGAGGGTCGGGCAAGCCATCCGGATTGACGAAATGCGATTGCGCGAGGCCGATCGCTTTCGCCCGTTTGTTCATCATGTCGGCGAAGCCTTCGACGGTGCCGCCCAAGCCCTCGGCCACAACCACGCAGGCATCGTTGCCGGAATCGATGATGATGCCCCGGATAAGGGCTTCGACGGGAATCCGGGAATTCAACTCCACGAACATCTTGGAGCCCTGGGTGCGCCAGGCACGTTCCGATACCGGCAGCGTGTCCGTCAGCTTGATGCGCCCGTCCTTCAGCCGCTGGAACAAAAGCTCCAAGGTCATCAGCTTGGACATCGAGGCCGGCGGCATTGGGGTCAGGCCGTCCTTTTCCCAGAGGATCTGCCCGTTCGCTGCATCCATCAGCAATGCGTGCTCGGCATTGGTGTCGAGGGCGGCCTGCGCCGGAAGCGCGGTCAGCGCCGACAATGATAGAGCGATCAGGAAAAGGCGGCGCATGTCTCTACTCCGGTGGCGGCTTATTGGTCGACCACGATATGGGCGTCATTGCTGCCCGCGCCGGTGATGCGGGACAGGGCGGCGTCTGCGTCTTCGATGGAAGTGAGCGGGCCGGTTCGCACTCTATAGAGTGTTTGGCCGTTTCGCTGAATGCTGGAAATCCGCAAATCGCCACCCAGCTTGTTCAGCAAGGTGCGGGCATTCTCCATTTTGGAGAAGGCGCCGACCTGGACATAAAGGCGGGTGGCGGCGGGCACCGGCTCCCGGATAACCTGGCCCGTGGGTTGATTGGCCGCGACCTGCACCGGCGGCGGCGCGAAGACCGGTTTGGGCAGCGGTTTTTCCTGGACCGGCGGAGCGACGGATGCACCCGGCACGGTGCCCAACGCTGTACTGTCCACCTTGCCGGCGGGGACCGCGGGCAAGGCGGATGCAATTTCTGGCGTGGTTGTCGGCGGTGGCGCTCCTCCCCCCTCCAGATCTGCACGGCTTAAATAGGTGACCCGCACCTTTGCGGTCCCCGATTGCACGACGTCCAGGAGCTCGGCGGCGCGGCGCGAGAGATCGATGATGCGCCCGCGCGCGTAAGGCCCGCGATCATTCACCCGCACGATGATGGATTTGCCATTGTCGAGATTGGTGACGCGCACATTGACCGGCATAGGCAAGGTGCGGTGTGCCGCGGTCAGTGCGTTACCGTCATAGAGTTCGCCGTTGGCGGTCGATTTTCCGTAGAAGGTCGGGCCATACCAGGACGCAATCCCGGTCTCGTCGTAATCGGGCTGCTCATGCGGATAGTACCAGACATTGTCGATCTGGTAGGGGTTGCCGACCTTGTAGATGCCCGCACTGCGCGGGACCGTGACGGTGTTGTTTGCCGGCGGCGGCGCAACACGGGTGGTGCCGCAGGCGGCAACAACCAGCCCGAGAGCGAAAATGGCGAAAAGTCGCAAGCCGTCGCGTGTCACGCCGAATCAACCATGGAAACAGCCAGACGCTAAAGGATGCCGGCGGCCCGTGCAAAGCCGGGACAGCATTTGCGTCCATTGTTGCAAGGGCTTAACGCGGCTTCACCACTGCACACGGAATTGCGCGGCCGACACCGGCGTCCCGAAATGCATCAGCGGAGAAATGGTTCCCCAGATTTGCATCTTTGCGGGCACTCAATTCTCGATCATCATGATGACACGCTGCGTTTCTGGCGATCTTGCGTTGCATTGTCTGAAGTTGCCGCATTCACGCCAGCACGGGGAAGGATCAAAAATGCGCAAATATCTTGTAGGAGTTTTTCTCGCCATTCTTGTCGCAGCGCCAGTGTCATTGCCGGAGCCTGCCTTCGCGCAGCGTGGGCATGACTATCGCTGGGACGGAGATCGCAACGGACGGAATTGGGATCCGTCCCGCCATTATCATGCCGGCCGCTACAGGGAACACCGGCTCAGCCGACGCGACCGCGTCTATCGCGGTGGCGATGGGCGCTATTATTGCCGGCGCAGCGACGGCACGACCGGATTGGTAGTTGGCGCCATTGCGGGCGGACTTCTGGGCAATGCATTGGGCGGCGACACGCTGGGCACGTTGTTGGGTGCTGGCGGCGGCGCCCTGCTGGGCCAGTCCATCGACAAGGGCAATGTCCGCTGCCGGTGAAGTGCCGAAACCGATTGAAAGAAAAGCCTGGGGCCAAACAGCTCCGGGCTTTTTGCTTCCTACGGGCAGACGGGATTGCGTCTGACCCCATCGTTCAGTAATGCCTAGCGCAGGGATGGGTGGCCGAGTGGTTTAAGGCTCCGGTCTTGAAAACCGGCGTGGCGGAAACGTCACCGTGAGTTCGAATCTCACCCCATCCGCCAATCCTTGACGCGCTGTGATCTGCGATGCGGCACGCAAAGAAAAGAGCCCCGAGATTGCTCCCGGGGCTCCTCAGTTAGCCGCTAGCGATAAGGGTTGTTCGGGCGCCGGTCACGGTAGTTCGGAATGCCGTCATTGTCTCTGTCGCGGTCGAACCGGTTCGGAATGCCGTCCCGATCGCGGTCGTGACGATAGCCACGATACTGGCTCCGGTAATGCGCCCTGTACCAATCGCGCTCGCGCGCATGCCGCCAATTATGCCAGCGATGCGACCGGTCATAATAGCCATCGTCATAGGCAATACCGATGTCGCCGAACCGGAAAGAGAAACTCGAGGGCTGGGCTGCCGCCGGCACGGTTCCGGCCATGCCCGCGCCACACAACATCCCTGCCGTCAGCAGAATCTTCAGCGAGATTTTCATGACCATTCCTTTCTCGAACGCCCAGACACACCAGGCAGATTACAGTTTGGAAAACTCCTGAACGCATCGGCTGTTCCGTCCAAGAGCGGAGGCATTAAACAGGTCTCGCGGGTATCGAATCTCGATCGGACCACCGGAGGCGCTGTTTCTTTACGAATTGATCAGGCGGTGGTCCCGCCAACACAGGACGGTGGAACAAACACCGCATTTGCCCCCTCAAAACACCCCATTTCCGCCACACTCCTGGGCAGAATTAACAATGCTTTTGCGAGCGAAAAAAGGATTCTCAATGATAAAAATTAAACCCGCCCTCGTCGCTGCCGTTGCCGTTAGCGCTATCAGTCTCGGTGGCTGCGCGACCAAGGATTATGTGAACCAGCAAGTCGCCACTGTGGACGCCAAAGCGCAGGCGACCCAGAACCAAGTCAATGAACATCAGGGCCATCTGACAAAGCTTGACCAGACGACCCAGGAGGCGCTTGACCGCGCCACTGCCGCCGGCAAGCTGGCTGAAGGAAAATTCCTCTATGAGATGGTTCTGTCGGACGATTCGGTGAAATTCCCGGTGGATAGTTCAAAGCTCTCCTCCGAGGCCGAGCAGCGTCTGCAGGCTTTCGTGGACAAGTTGAAGAACGACAACCGCAATGTGTATCTGGAAATCCAGGGCCATACGGATGGTGCCGGATCGGATGCGCTCAACCAGCGTCTTGGTGAGCAGCGCGCGGAAACCGTGCGTCTGTTCATGAACCAGCATGGCGTTGCGTTGAACCGGATGTCGACCATTTCGTATGGCAAGAAGGACCCGGTTGCGAGCAACAAGACGCGCGCCGGCCGGGCCCAGAACCGCCGGGTCGTGATTGTTGTGATGTCCTGACGTTACAGGGGCTCTCGGCGCACCGGGAGCCCCTCATTTTTCTTCGCCTGGCGCCTCAACGGATCGGCGCGGCCCGGCGCAAACCCAGCAGATCCGACCAGCGCCAATCGCCGGTGCCCACCACAAAGCGGGTCCCGCCATCCGCCAGCGACAAAAGCACCAGCCCGTGCATGCGCTGGCTGCGGCATGCCTGCGGCGCGAAACCCACTTCCCACATGATCGCTTCACGGACCGCCGACAGGCCCTTGCCGTCCTGTTCGCCCGAACGCACCCAATCGCCATCCCAGATCAAAATGGCTTTGCCCACCCGGCCGGCGTTCACGACAGCGGTGCGCACCAGAGGGTCGCGGCGAAGGGCCTGTTGAACAAGCTGTCCGATATCGCAGCCACCGCCCCCTCCGCCGCCCTCGCCCACGCCGGCTGCCCCGGCCAATTGTGATTCGCTCATGATGTCCGAATTGTCGGATGCGCGAATTTCGGATGGTTCCGTCGTGACGACAGCAAAGCGCGGCATGGAAGGCTGCACGGAAGCCGGTTTGAGCTCCGTGGGCGCGGGCGGAGCCGGCGGCAAGGGCTCTTCCGCTATGCTGACCGTTATGGAGGCCGGGGGGGGCTTGGGCCGTGCGGGGTGCTCACGGGGCCACAGCAGCGCGGCGAACACGATCAGATGCGCAGCCACGCTGATCGCGCCGCCCATGAGACGCCTTCGCCGCTGGGTTCGAGACAGCCCAGGCGCGACGGAATGGGGCAGACGTGCCGCAAGCGCGGGACGTCCTGAACGCCTTTCCGGGGGTCTTTTTTTGCTCGTCACAATGCCGGAAGGGAACATGCTCCCGCGGCAGAAACGTGGCGAGACTAAGTCCGGCCCCGACCGGAAAGCGCCGGGCTCCGCCGCATTGGTTCAGAAAGAATAAACCAGCGTGAGTCGCGTTAAACTGTCGGTATGGTCCAGCCCCAGCGGCGGGTTGGTTTCATATTGGATGTGATAGGAGCCCCGGGCGGACAAAGCCCCGATCAGATTCACCGTCAGCCCGGTATCGGATGTAAGGGTGCTGTCATGGCTTTGCCCGTAATAGGACGTGACCTCCGTCAGAACCAGATTGGGCATGATATTCCAGAGATAATTCACCGACGTGCGGCCGGCGATTTCATTCTCGGAGCGTCCCAGAAGATAATCCGTCTGACGCAAGGCAGGGCCCGCTTCCAAGGACAGCGTCATGCGCGGGCCCTTGAGCAGGAAATAACCCAGACCGACGGATTCGCTCATGCGGCTGTCGAAGCCCGAGAAACGGTCGGCTTCCCAGCTCAGAAGGCCCAGCGCATACATGCGGTCGCTGTAATTATAATGGCCTGAGTAACTCGCAAAATAGCGACCTTTGCTCTCGGTGCCGTTATCGCGTTGATAATCTGCCGTCGCGGCGAAAACATGATCCCAGAAAAGACCGTGCCGCGCGAAATTGAGGCCGAGCGCGAGCGTGGTGCTGCGGGTATTGCCGGTGGAACTGGAAGCGCCCAATTCGCCCTGGCCTGTCCAGCCTTCAAAGTAACCGCGCCGCATCAACTCCGCCCGATGACGTGCTTCGGCAGCGGCCTTTAATTGGGTCGCGAGTTTGTCGATCTCTTTCGCGGAACGCGGATTGGCTTTCTTGGCGAATTTGATCGTCGCGGCCAATTCCGCGGGGTTGCCATCATTCGCGGCAGCGCGGATCACGTCCGCGACCTTCTGGGGTACCGGATCCGCATGGGCGATCACGGGAACCACAAGCATCATGGTGCCAAATGTGAGAGCGCATAATCCGCGCATCAAAATCCTCCCGGTTTGCCTTTTCGTACTTCCCGGATTCTGCCCGCGATTGCAAACACAACTTGCCTGAATACAGTGCGCTGACCGCGACAACATGCGATCCGGCGCGATATGTGACGGATCGGCACGCGATTGGGGCATAATCGGGGCAGACTTTCTGTCAAATCTGAAGGGGGTATCGCGATGAGGGATTTGAATTTGCGTGCTGCAGTTCCGCAGGATGCGGAACTCATCGTGACATATGTGCAAGAGCTCGCGGAATTCGAGCGGTTGACGCAGGAGTGCGTCGCCGATGCCGAAGATTTTCGCCGCTTTCTTTTCGAAGAACCGCGCGCCCACGCCATGATGGCGGAATGGAACGGCGCGCCGGCGGGGTTCGCGCTGTATTTCTACAATTTCTCGACCTTTCTGGGGCGGCCTGGTCTCTACCTTGAAGATCTCTTCGTGCGCCCCGCTTTTCGCCGCAACGGCATCGCCCGCTCGATATTTCAGGCGCTCGCGCGTAAGGCCGTCGCCGAAGGCTGCGGCCGGTTCGAATGGTCGGTGCTAGACTGGAACGAGAACGCGATCCGCTTTTATCGCGGGCTCGGCGCTGAAGCGATGGACGGTTGGACGACGCAGCGTTTGACAGGCGACGCGCTCCGCCGCCTGTCAGAACAGGCCTGACCGCTCAAGCCTGATAGACGGTCTTGCCGCCGGTCACGGTGCGCACGATTTTGATGTCCTTGATTTTTTCCGGATCGATGGTGTGCAGGTCTTCCGCCAGCACGACATAATCGGCGAGCTTTCCGGCAGTGATCGAGCCTTTGATATTCTCTTCGTGACTGTTGTAGGCGCCGTTGATGGTGTTGACGCGCAGCGCCTCGTCCACCGTGATCTTCTGGTTGGCACCCCAGGTCTCGCCGTTCCAGCCATGACGCGTCACCATGCCCTGGATGCCCATCAACGGATCGAACGGGCCGGGACTGAAATCCGAACCAGCGGCCGCGCGCACGCCCGCATCCAGCAGATCGCGATAGGCCATCATGTTTTTCATCATGTCTTCGCCGTAAAAATGGAATTTGTCGGCGTTGTAATAAGCATAGGTGGTGAATAGCGCTGGCACTGCGTTCAAGGCCTTGATGCGTGCCAGCAGGCCTGGATTGATCAGGCTGCAATGGGTGATCTTGGGCCTGGCATCGGCGCGTGGGAAGGCCTTCAGCGCTTTCTCATAGGCAGTCAGCACATGGTCGATGGCGACGTCGCCATTGGCATGGCAGTTGAGTTGGATGCCGGCGCGGTTGACCCTGTCAGCCCAGGCGTCGAGATCTTCCTGCTTTTCCGTCAGATTGCCCTGATAGGCCGGCGTGATCCCGATATAGGGCCGACTGATCGCCATGGTGCGTTCGGAAAAAGAGCCGTCGACCGTGTGTTCCGAGGTGGCGCCGAAGCGGATCCATTCATCGCCGAAGCCGGTCTGGATGCCGGTATTGATCATCGCTTCCAGCATCTTGTCCTGGCACTCATAGCTCACCCGGTGCAACAGGTCACCGCGCGCGCGCACCTGCTGCAGCGCCATCAGGTCGCCGCCCTCGTGATGCACCGTGGTGAGACCATATTTGACGAATTGTTTGGAGATGAAGGCCAGCCCTTCGCGGTCGCGCTGCAATTCCTCCGCAGGGCTATAGGTCGTCCGTTTGCCAACCTTGGCGAAGACACCGCGGGCGCGATCCGTCACGCGTCCTGTCAATTCGCCGTTGGCATCCTTGTCATAGGTGCCGCCAAAGGCATTGGGCGTGTTCTTGGTGATCCCCGCCATCTGCAGGGCCTTGCTGTTGTAATAGGAGGTGTGCCCGCCGCGATGATGCACGCAGACCGGATGGTCGGCGGAAACCTTGTCGAGGTCGTGAAGATTGATCTCACGCTGGTCCTTCACCTTAGTGTCGTCGAAGAAGTACCCGTCAACCCAGGTGCCCGGGGGTGTCTTGGCGGCGCGCGCCTTCAGCTTGTCGACGATGCTCTGGATGGTGACGAATTCCACCACATAAGGATTTCCAACCACCGCCTCGAACATCAGGACATTGCCCGGCGCGTGGTTGTGGCAGTCGATGAAGCCCGGCACGATGGTCATGCCCTTGGCGTCGAAACGCTGAGTACCCTTCCCGGCCAGCCCATTGATTTCGTCGCTCTTGCCGACCGCAACAAATTTGCCATCGCGGACCGCGAAAGCTTCCGCCCGCGGCATGGCGTTGTCGATCGTGTAGATCTTGGCGTTGGTGACGATCAGGTCCGGTGTCTCTGCCGCCCAGGCTTTTGTCCAGGCGGATGCGCCCAGAAGGCCCGCGGCGCTCGCACCGCTCAGGTTGAGGAAACCTCTACGACTGTGCAGGTTCGACATGCTGGGCCCCGTATTGTTGCGCGAATTTCCGCGCCGCCGCATTTGGCCTTGGGATGGGGCGCAGCGTCAAGACGGACCGCCGCCTGAAAATCATTCAGGCGGCGGCTGTTCTTGAGCAGGCTCAGCTACCGGGATGATAGCTGCGCTCAGTGTGCGATTTCAGGTCATCCGGATAGAAGAACACGGGCAGAAGATCGCCCGTGATGTAGGCGTGGACCTGGTCCTTGAAATGCGGCGATTTGGGATCGCCGCTTTCACCGCCGACCGTGGCCGCCCAGGCGCGTACTTTGGGGCCGAACTCCACCGACGCGATGATGCTGTTGCCGCTGACGCCGTACCACTTCTTGGTCTTGTCGTGCACGGTGGCATAGGAGGCAATCGATCCCCATTGCGCCGTATCGAACGGCACCGGTTCGCTCGGCGCATTGTCGTCGAAACCGGCATCGATCGCGCCTGAGATGCGCTGATACCGGTTGATGTTGCCCCACGGCGTTTTCCAGGTGCCGAAGTCGGCGTTGAGCTTGTCGACCGCCTCCGAAAGCGCCTGCAGCCGGTCTTCGGATGACGCTTTGTGCGCAAGAAAATCGACATAATCTTCGCGGATGCCGGCGGCCCGCATCGGGCGAATCTTGCGGTTGTAAAGCGCATCGCCCCAGAAGATCGCAATCGAATTGGCAACCGATTCCGAACCCCATTTGTAATCCCAGGATTTCAGAACGCCGACTGGCTCGGCGAGCTTGGCCTTCAGCGGGCTCGAAGACGGCAGTGCGTCATAATCCTTGACCAATACCGGCACCATTTCGGCGAAGGCCGGCTGATAGGGATCGAATGCCGTCTTGATCAAGCTTTGCGGCGTCATGCCCTTGGTTCCGGTCAAGACCTTGACCATGTGGACGCCGCGCGGGTTCTCACCCGATGCATCCATGTATTTGGGGAATTTGGTCATATCGACCGTGTTGGGGCCGGCCGCGTTCTGCGGTGTGTTGTTGCTGTTGAACACCCAGCCCGAACCCGGGTTGACGACATGGGGAATGTCGTTCACCGGCGTCATCCCCTTCCAATCAGTCGCGGGATCGGAGCCGTCGACCGGCTTGGTGTAGTCGAAGCGGTTGTCGCGCAGCGGCACGAATTGCGGCAACAGGAGCGCGTAATTCCCCTTGTCGTCGGCATAAAGCGTGTCGTTGGACGAATTGGCCCTGAGGTCCGCGACTTTCATGTATTCGGCGAAAGTCTTTGCCTTGGTGCGGCCGAAAGACTGTTCCAGCGCGTCGATCGGCTTGTTCATGATCGAGAGCGCGATCCATTTGCCGTCGGCCTCGCGCACGATCGGGCCATGTTTGGTGAAATAGCCGGTGAAGGTCTTCTTCGCCATGCTGCCATTGGCCGCCTTATATTCGATGGTGATGTTCTTCACCGTCACAGGCCGTTCTTCGTTGCCGTATTTGTAGACATATTTGCCGTCCTTCTGGGTGACGGTTTCGGCGAATTCGTCGGTGGTGTCGGCCGAGCTGGTGGTGTGCATCCAGCCCAGATGCTCGTTGAAGCCCTGATACAGGAAGGGCTGGCCCCAGGTGGCGGCGCCATAGGCGTTCAGCCCCTCGTCGCTGGTCATCTGCACAACGGCGCGGAAATAAAAGGAAGTGTGCGGGTTGATCCAGAGCAGCGCATGACCGTCCTTGGTCACTTTCGGGCCGACGGCGATACCATTGGAACCGACAGGCTCGACATAGACGAAGCCTTTTTCAACGTCGGTCAGGGCCACAGTCCGCTTTTCGTAAAAGGCCTGAAGCTGGCTCAGGCGCGCTTTCTCGACGTCACCGCCGATGCTGCCTTCGGTGAAGCAGAGCGCCATCCAGGGCTCGTAATGGGTAATATATTTCGGCTTCACATTGGGATGGCTGGCGAGGAAGAAATTCAGGCCGTCGGCCCAACCGATCATGATCTTTTTCAAATATTCCGGGCTCTTGGCGTAATCGGATTTCAACACTTCCGGATCGATGAACAGCCGCTGCCGCAAATCGCTCCAGATCGCCTTTTCGCCGTCCGCCTTCGCGGTCAGACCCAGATTGGTCGCATAATTGGTTTCGACGCGATTGAAGTCATCTTCCGCCTGGGCATAGACCATCCCGAACACCGCATCGGCGTCGGTATGGCCTTTGACATGGGCAATGCCATAGGTGTCGCGCGTGATCTGAATTTTGTCGGCGATGGCCTTGAGCCGGGCGTCGTCCGCACCGGCCGCATGGGCCGGCAGAACCGCCAGCGTGGCAAACAACGCGGCCGTTCCCAGCAGGCGCCCGGACAAATGACTCATTGAAACCCTCCCCTTTTTTGTGGCCGAACGATGCCCCTTTGGCGGGGCGCTTTCAATAGCTTGGCCGATACTGGTGCCGGCTGCGGCTTGGGATAAGCTGTATCAATGTCCATCACCCCGTCCGCCAGATGATCACAGCCCTGATTTCCGCGCTTGTGACCCTGTTTGTGGTGATCGATCCCATCGGACTGGGTCCGATTTTTATCGGCCTGACCTCGGGGTTGCCGCAAAATGTGAAGAAAAAGATTGGCCTGGAAGCCTGCATCATCGCTTTTTTCGTTTTGGCCGGTTCGGCGCTTTTCGGCGACTGGCTCCTGACAAAGCTGGGTATTTCGCTGGCGGCGTTTCGTATTGCAGGTGGATTGCTTCTGTTCGCCATCGCCTTCGAAATGGTGTTCGAGCGCCGGAGCGAGCGCAAGACCGATCAGTCCGCCGGGGCGAGCGCGCATATCGCGGCCTTTCCACTCGCCATTCCGCTGATGGCGGGCCCAGGGGCGATAACTGCCATGGTACTTTTGGCGGGACGGATGGAAGGGGGCGCTATTGGGCTTTTGCTGCTGATCGCGGCCATGGCGATGATGCTGTTGGCGGCTTATATCGTGTTTTTGACGTCGTCTTACCTGGAACGGTTTCTGGGCAGGCAAGGCCAGGCGGTCTTTGGACGTTTGCTGGGCGTGATGCTGGCGGCGCTTGCTGTTCAATATGTCGCCGACGGTGTTCTTGCGCTCGGTTCCAGCCTTACTTGACCGTCATGATCGGGCCTGATCGTCACATCCTGCCGCCACTTTCCTTGGCGAAAGCCACCCAAATCACCTAGCATTGGCCGGTATCGGGGGCGGAGGGGACGATGAGACTTTCACGGCGTGCTGTTATGGCAAACGGAGTTGCGGCACTGGCAATGGCGCCAGGGTTGGCGCGGGCGGCTGTGGATGCGCGCGCTTTGCACAAACGGCTTCTATGCTTGGACACGCATCTCGACATGCCGGCCAACCTTGCGCGGCCCGGCTGGGACGTGATGAAGCGGCATAGTTTTGAGGAAGACTTCACCCAGGTTGATTATCCTCGCGCCGTCGAAGGCGGTCTGAAGGGTGGCTTTTTCGCCATTTACACGCCGCAGGCGCCGGTAACGCCCGAAGGCATGAGCGCCATGCGCGATGCGGCCTTTTTGAGGGCCGCTGAGATCCGCGAAATGGTCGCGGCCCATCCCGACAAATTCGAACTCGCCTTCCGGGCCGAGGATGCCAAGCGCATTTCTTCGAGCGGGAAGATTGTCGTCTATCAATCGATCGAGAATTCCGGAATTCTCGGCAACGATCCGACCTTGCTCAGAAGCTTTCACAAGCTTGGGGTGCGGTTGGCTGGCCCGGTCCATTTCCTCAACAATCAGTTTGGCGATTCCGCCACCGACAAGAAGAAATGGGGCGGGCTTTCTCCGCTGGGCAAGGAATTCGTCAAAGAGGCGAACGATCTCGGCGTGATACTGGATTCCAGTCACGCGTCGGACGATGTCTTCGACCAGATGCTGGAAATGTCGCGCGCGCCCATCATCTGCTCTCATTCCAGTTGCCGGGCGATCAACAATCATCCCCGCAATCTGGACGATGCCCGGATCAAGAAGCTTGCCGCCAAGGGCGGGACGATTCAGATGAATTCGGTTTATCTGATCACGGTTCCGCGCAATCCAGAACGGTCAAAAGCCGAATCCGCCATTTCCGACAAGCTGGAAAATCTCAGCGGACTGACGCCGGCAGAAGCGACCGCCGTCGTGCGCCAGGCCGCTGCCGACACCAAGGCGCTGGACAAGAAATATCCCGCACCGCGGGCGTCTCTGGACGACTATATGAAACATATTCTCCACGCCCTTGATCTGGTGGGCCCGGAGCATGTCGGTATCGGCGCAGACTGGGACGGCGGCGGCGGTGTGGCCGGGCTGGAAGACATCACGGCAATTCCGAAAATCACCGAGCGCCTGGTCAAGGCGGGCTATACCGAAGCGCAGCTTCAGAATTTCTGGGGCGGCAATGCGCTTCGCGTTCTCGGCAAGGCCTATGACGCGCGAAAGAAAGCCTGATCCCTATCGTTTGACAGGCTCAGGGTGAGGATTTTCTAAATATCCGCGTAGCAGCGCACTTCCTGATCCGCGCCGGGCGTCGTTACCGCGCCGTGCCGCGCGGGGCCGACATTTTTGGCGTAACGCGCCAGGACGCCGGTCTTGTATCCCGGCGGCTTGGCCTTGAAGGTCTTCTTGCGCGCTTCCAGTTCAGCATCGCTGAGATCGACCGAAAGGGCGCCGGTTTCCGCGTCGATGGTGATCATGTCGCCATCCTGCAGCAATCCGATCGGGCCCATATCGGCTGCTTCCGGTCCGACATGTCCGACGCAGAGACCGCGTGTGCCGCCTGAAAAGCGGCCATCGGTGATGAGAGCGATGTTTTCGACGCCCTGCCCGTACAGCGCCGCCGTGGTGGACAGCATCTCGCGCATGCCGGGCCCGCCTTTGGGACCCTCCCAGCGGATCACCAACACATCGCCTTCCTTGTAGCGGCGGGCCTGAACGAATTCGAAACAATCTTCCTCGCAGTCGAACACGCGTGCCGGGCCCTTGTGTTTGATGTGCTTCAAGCCCGCGATCTTCACGATGGCGCCTTCGGGAGCGAGATTACCCTTGAGCCCCACCACGCCACCGGTCGGCGACAGGGCGTTGCTCACGGACACGATGACTTTCTGGTTGGGATCAAAAACCAGCTCCCCGATATTTTCGGCGATGGTCTTACCGGTGACGGTCATCTGGTCGCCATGGAGCAGGCCCGCATCCAGCAGCGCGCGCATCAGCATGGGCACGCCACCTGCTTCCCACATGTCCTTGGCGACATATTTTCCGCCCGGCTTCATGGAAGCGATGTAGGGCGTCTTCTTGAAGATCTCGGCGACATCGAACAGGTCGAACTTGATACCGGCTTCGTTCGCCATCGCGGGCAGATGCAAGGCGGCATTGGTCGAACCGCCGCTGGCGGCCACGATCATGGCCGCATTCTCGAAGCTCTTGCGGGTAACGATGTCGCGCGGACGCAAATTGCGCTCCAGGAGCTTCATCACCGCATGACCGGCCTTCAGCGCAAAATCATCGCGCTCCAGAATCACGGCAGGCGGGCCACTGGAGTAAGGAAGCGCCAGGCCGATGGCTTCGGCGACGCAGGCCATGGTGTTGGCGGTGAATTGGCCGCCGCAGGACCCGGCGCCGGGGCAAGCCACGCGTTCCAGCAGGCAAAGATCGGCATCCGGCATCTTGCCCGCGGAATGCTGGCCAACGCCCTCGAAGACATCGACCACCGTCACATCTTTGCCGTGGAACCGGCCCGGCATGATCGAGCCGCCATAGAGAAACACCGACGGCACATTGAGACGCAGCATCGACATCATCAGGCCGGGCAGCGACTTGTCGCAGCCGGCAAGGCCGACGATCGCGTCATAGCAATGGCCGCGCACCGTCAGTTCCACGGAGTCGGCGATCACTTCGCGCGACACCAGGGATGAGCGCATGCCTTCATGGCCCATGGCGATGCCATCGGTGACGGTGATCGTGCAGAATTCCCGTGGCGTTCCGCCCGCTTCCTTCACGCCGGTCTTGGCGGATTGTGCCTGGCGCATCAGGGCGATGTTGCAGGGTGCGGCTTCGTTCCAGCAGCTCACCACGCCGACAAAAGGTCGATGGATTTCTTCTTCCGTCAGGCCCATCGCGTAATAATAGGAACGATGCGGGGCGCGGCTCGGACCTTCCGTGACATGGCGCGAGGGCAGCTTGGCATTACCGAATTTGGACATGGGAATGTTTCCGCAGAAGGCTCGAATTTATGACACCAGCCACACCGCCCCAGCAAGCCGGCCTTCCGGAAACAGGTCAAATACGAAGAGGCCCCGGAGCGATGCTCCGGGGCCTCTTCAAAGATGTGCTTAGCGATAGTGACGCCGGCCGTGACGATCGATGTAATAGGAATCGCGGTCGCGGTGGCGATAGCGATCCCGATTGCGGTCGTTGCAGTCCTCGTTGCGGGCGATCGCATTACCGGCAAAGCCGCCGGCCACGCCACCCACCACCGCGCCGGCGACGCTGTGAGACGCCAAGCCGCCGATCAAGGCGCCACCGCCGGCGCCCAAGGCCGTACCGGTATCATGCGAACGACCGCTGCAAGCGTCGGCCGAGGCCGCGATGGTACCCGCACCCAACATCAAGGCGCAGACTGCGGCGATTCGGATTGTGCTCTTCATGGCGCTCTCCTGTTCGGGTGAATCCTGACAAGAGAATTACCGGCGCGCGCATTGGTTCCGATGTGGCGAAAATCAGGCAGGTTCCACCGCGCGGGCCGGATAATCGACATAGCCGGACGCACCGCCCGAATAGAAGGTTGCCGCATTCCATTCGTTGAGCGCCGCGCCTTGGCGAAAGCGTGCCACCAGATCCGGATTGGCGATGGCCATTTTTCCGAACGCGACCGCATCGGCGATGCCGTCCGAAACCGCTTTCGAGGCGCTGTCGAATGTGAACCCTTCATTGGCGATATAGACGCCGCCGAAAGCGTTTTTGATTTGCGGCCCGATGGAATCACCCTGCCGCTTCTCGCGCGAACACAGGAAGGCGAGACCGCGCTTGCCCAATTCCCGCGCGACATAGGTGAAGGTGGCAAGCCCATCACTGTCACCCATATCATGGCTGTCCATGCGCGGCGCCAGATGCATGCCGACACGGTCCGCGCCCCAGATTTCGGCGCAGGCATCCGCGACTTCCAGCATCAGGCGCGCACGCTTCTCCCGCGTGCCGCCATAAGCGTCGTCGCGATGATTGGTGCTGTCCTGCAGGAACTGGTCGAGCAGATAGCCATTGGCGCCATGAATCTCGACGCCGTCGAAACCCGCCTGCCGGGCGTTCTCCGCCCCACGCCGATACGCTGCGATGATGCCGGGAACTTCCGCAATATCGAGCGCGCGGGGCGTGACATAGGCCCGTTCCGGCCTGACCAGGCTGACATTGCCTTTGGGCCGCACGGCGCTGGGCGCTTCCGGCAAGACGCCATCCAGGAACATCGGATCGGAGATGCGGCCCACATGCCAGAGCTGCAATAGAATCTGGCCGCCCTCTTCGTGCACGGCCCTGGTCACTTTCGCCCAACCTTCGGTCTGCTCGTCGGACCAGATTCCCGGCGTGGCGGCATAGCCGACGCCCATCGGGCTGACGCTGGTCGCTTCGGTGAGGATCAGGCCGAACCCGGCCCGCTGGCGATAATATTCCACGGCCAGGTCGCTGGGCACCCGGCTGTCGGCATGGGCGCGCGAGCGGGTCAGCGGCGCCATCAGAATGCGATTGGGCAGGTTGAGCGCGCCCGCCTTCAGCGGGTCGAAAAGGGTCGGCATGGGCTTCTCCGGCAATAGCGAAGCCAAAGAATTAGGAAGGAGCTCCCCGCGCTACAACTGCGCCGTCAGCAGGGTCATTTTTAAGACCCCCATCTGTCCGCCAACGCGGGCAAGCCCGCAGGCGGACATCTTCCCCCGCCAATGGCTTCGCCATGCGGGGGAAGAAAGCCAGGGCCAAGGCTTCTACCTATGCCAAGCGCTTGATCGCTTCGGTCAGGCGGGCCGCCAAGGTGGCGGCCTCGGCCCGCTTTTCGCGCTGTTCGGTCAGGACATCTTCCGGCGCGCGGGAAACGAACTGTTCGTTGGACAGCTTGGCGTCGAAACGAACGATTTCGTCCTGGGCCTTTTTCAGGTCCTTCTCCAGCCGCGTCCGTTCCTTGGCGAAGTCGATGACATCGCCCAGCGGCAATGCCACGGTCGCTTCTTCCAGCACGAACTGCGCCGAGCCGCCTGGAATCACATCGGCCGCCTCGGCCGATGTGAGCCGCGCCAAGGACAGGATAACGTCGCGGTTGCGAACGAGCCTGTTTTTGATCTCTTCGGTGGCGCCGCTCAGAACCAGCTGGATCTTTGCACCGGCGGGCACATTCATTTCGGCCCGCACAGAGCGCACGCCTTTGATCAACTCGATCACCCAGGACATTTCAGCGCTGGCGGCGTCTGCGCTTTCGATTGCCACAGCTTTCGGCCATTCGGCCAGAATCAGCAGCGTGTCGCGCGGGTTCTCGCTTGTGCGCGCCCAAAGCTCTTCGGTGATGAAGGGCATAAAAGGATGCAGCAGCTTCAGGATCTGATCGCGCGCCCAGGCAGTTGTCGCACGCGTTTCCGCTTTTGCAGCCTCATTGTCGCCCTGAAGGATCGGTTTGGTGATCTCGACATACCAGTCGCAGAAAATGTCATAGACGAAATGATAGGC
>CAYWWT010000016.1:0-18842 GCA_964461855.1 uncultured Rhizobium sp.
GAGGAAAGCCCTTGCGGCACATCGCGCAGGATGGCGACGGCTTCATCGAAGGCGCTGTAGCGCATCACATAAAGAATGGGCGCGAAGGTCTCTTCCCGCACAATGTCGGTCTGGCCGGGCATCTCCACGATGGCGGGATGTACATAAAGGCCTTGAACCGGTTCGCCGCCCGTTATCGTACCGCCGGCGGTGCGGGCCGCGGCGAGTGCGTGCGTCATGCCTTCCAGGGCTTGTGCGTCGATCAGCGGGCCGATCAGATTGCCGGTCTCGCGCGGATCGCCGATGGGCATGCTGGCGAATGCGGCCTTCAACCGGCCCATCAACCGGTCATAGATATCGTTGTGAACGATCAGCCGCCGCAGGGTGGTGCAGCGCTGGCCCGCCGTGCCCGCCGCGCCGAATGCAATGGCACGCAAGGCGAGGTCGAGATCCGCCGAGGGCGTCACGATGGTGGCGGCATTGCCGCCCAATTCCAATAGCGAACGCCCGAAGCGCGCTGCCACCGCTGTTCCCACGGCGCGGCCCATGCGCGTGCTGCCGGTCGCGGAGACAAGGGCCACGCGCGGGTCCTTGACCAGGGCTTCGCCCAGCCCAGCGCCGCCAATCAGCAATGCCGACAGGCCTTTGGGCGCGGGTGCGAAATCCCGGATCGCTTTTTGCAGCAGCGCTTCGGCGGCGAAAGCGGACAAAGGTGTTTTTTCCGATGGCTTCCACAAAACCGGATTGCCGCAGACCAGGGCGAGGGCGGCATTCCAGGCCCACACCGCCACCGGAAAGTTGAAAGCCGAGATGATGCCCACGGGGCCGAGCGGGTGCCACATCTCGCGCATATGGTGGTCGGGCCGCTCCGAAGCGATCGTGAGGCCGTAGAGCTGGCGCGAGAGGCCGACCGCGAAATCGCAGATGTCGATCATCTCCTGCACTTCGCCCAGGCCTTCCGACAAAGGCTTGCCGGACTCCAACGTGACCAGCCGTCCGAGCGGTTCCTTGTTGGCGCGCAGGACTTCCGCGAACCGCCGCACCAACTCGCCCCGTACCGGCGGGGGCGTCGTACGCCAGGCAGCAAAAGCCTGAACTGAAGACGCAAGAGCCTTCTCCAGACTGGCGGCATCGCACTCCGCCACGCCGGGCAGGATCGAGCCATCGATCGGCGAAGCGCGCCCAGGGGCGCCGCCGGTCGAAAGGCCGAGGCCGTCCAGAACAGTCTTCGCGTCTTGTGCTGCGGTGCTCATGCCGCCGTCATCTTGAAGATGCCCTGCGCATTGTTGGTGTCAAAGGCGAGGTCCAGCCGGTCTTCGCCCGGCATCTTTTCCCGTGCGATGAATTCGAAGAAGGAGCCGGGCACTTCGCGCTGGATGGTGACGCCCTCTGTATCCCGGAAATCTCGCATCACCGGATCGGCATGCAATGCAGTCTGGCGCACGCGCCCGGACGCCGATACTTCGATCCGGTCTTTGACCCGGCGCCCCAGCGCGATCTGCTGTTCGACCACCGTTTCCAGAACCGGCACTCGGTCGGTGGCGTGGTTGAAAGCGTTGCCCTCCGTGGCGATCCACGCCATCTCGGCGGATTCCATCTTCAGAATCTCATAATCGGCCAGGGTCGGCGGTTCGTGACGACGGGTAAAGCAGGCCGCAAGTTTGGGCAACAGTGCGCGCGCATCGGCCAATGGCAGGGCACTGTCATTGCCAAGACGCGCCAGCCGCAGCAGATCGACCGCCGAGAGAGGATCGGAGGAATCTTCCGTGACGCGGCGCGCGGCGGCCTGAAATTCCGACGAAAACTGTTCGGGATGAAGTTCGCTGACGAAGAATTGCGGCAGGTCTTCCGGCAAGTCGCGATGGGTGAAGGCTCGGCCCGTCATTTTCAGTCGCGCCATAGGGTAGATGTGGCCGACCCGATAGCCCAAAGGCTCTAAAATCCGCGTGATGGCGGAAACACCCGCAGGCAGGCTGCCCATGCCTTCCATTGCCACGGTGCGCATCGCGCCGTGATCGAAGACAAGCTTGCGCCCGGCTATGGTCAGATCGTTCATATAGGCGCGGCCGCTGGGCACGCGCTCCAGAAGCCCGGCCAGAAGCTCCAGATTGAGAGCGGCGGCCAGGCACGCGCGCGACACTGCGCCGTTTTTTTCCTGCAGGATGGAAGGCGCAAGCGCCACACGTGCGGCCAAGGCGGATGCCGCCGCCGTTAAAAGCAGGGCGAGATTTGTCTGTTCAGGCATGGTGAATGATACGATGTGTTGGCGTTTCAGGCGGCCTGGCTGGCGGGTGTGGGACCCTTGCCAACATACGCACAGCCGAAGCGGTTGGAAAGAAAGGTCGCCAGACTCACTTCTTCCTGCCGGACAAAGCCCTTTTGCGGCAGGGCGCCGGTGGCCAACAGATCGAGCATGGTGCAGATGCCGGCCGCCGTGGTGATCTGGATGGCGCTGTGGGCGATGCCGCGCACCTCGGTGCCGTAAATCTTGTTGGTGTAGGTTTCCTGCAGATATTGCCCGTCGCGGTATCCGGAAACGGTGACGAAGATCAGCACCACGTCCTGACGGGTGGCGGGCAGCGCCTGTTCCAGAATATCCTTGAGAACATCGCGCCGCTCGCCCAGGCGCAAATCCTGGATCAAGGCCTTCATGATGTCGCGATGACCGGGATAGCGCACGGTCTTGTAGTTCAACTGGCGCACTTTGCCGGCAAGCGTTTCGCAGAGCGTTCCCAGCCCGCCGGAGGTGTTGAACGCCTCGTAGCGCACGCCGTCGAGCGAGAATTCTTCCAGTTCTTCGAGGGGCGAGGCTTCCCGCAAGGTCCCGTCCACGATGGCTTCGCAGGGCTCGTCATATTCATTGATCACCCCATCGGTGGACCAGGTGAGATTGTAGCCCAGCGCGTTGGAGGGATAGAGCGGCAGGGCGCCAACGCGCAGGCGCACGCTGTCCAGGCGCTCGAAACGGCGCGCCAAGTCATGCGCGACGATGGCGATAAAGCCTGGCGCCAATCCGCATTGTGGAATGAAGGCGCTGCTCGCACCCTCGGCCAGCGATTTCACCAATCGCGTGTTGGCCACATCTTCGGTCAGGTCCAGATAATGCACGCCCGCCGCGCGCGCCGCGGTGGCGATCTTGCCGGTGACGCCGTAGGGCGCGGCGCTGAGAACGGCGAAGCGGCCTTTCAGGGCGGCGGCCAGCGCGGCGTCGTCGGAGACGTCCAGGGTGAGTGTTTTCATGTGGGGGCGGCGCGGCAGTTTCTGCAACTGCAGTTCGGACCGGTCCGCCACCGTCACCCGGTAATCGCCCGAACCGCACAGCAGCTCGGCAATGGTTTCGCCGATCTTGCCCGCCCCGATCAGAAGAATGTCGCGCATGGCCTGAAGTCACCTGGGATTGCCGCCCCAGTCTGCGCCTGAAATCTATCCAATTTGAAGTTGAAAACCGTCAGAATTGGCGTTCTAATAAGACATAATGGTTAGAAAAAGTGACACTTCGTCTTTGGATGCCACCGATGAACGGTTGCTGGCGCTTTTGCGGGAAGATGCGCGCCGCCCCCTGACCAGCTTGGCCAAAGCCCTGAAATTGTCCCGCGCCGCGGTTTATGCGCGGCTTGGCCGGTTGCAGAGCCAGGGCCCGATCCAAGGCTATACGGTCAAGCTCAGTGCCGATTACGGCCGCCGCCTGATCCGCGCCCATGTGATGATCAAGGTGCTGCCCAAATTGTCGCGCGCGACCGAGCGGGAATTGGCGGCGATGCCGGCGCTGACCGCGCTCTACACGGTCAGCGGCGAGCACGATCTGATCGCGATGGTCGAGGCGGAGGATGTGGGCAAGCTGGACAGCCTGATCGACGCCATCGGCTCGCTCGAGGGCGTGGAAAAGACCGTGTCCTCCATCCTTTTGTCTTCCAAACTGCAGCGCTGATCGTTCGTCACCGCAAACGGGCTTTCGGCTTTATTGCGGACCCGGTAATGTTTGGAGGACGGGTATCCGCAGATGTGCCGGGTCTCGCCCACCAAGGAGGGAAGTATGCGATTTGTTGCACTTGCGTTGTTGACCACGGCGCTTGCGATCACCCCGGCGGTTGCCCAGAAGACCACGAGCGCGCCCGCGATACCGGACATGACGGCGCCCACGAACGATGCGCCCAATCCGTATCGGACGATCAAGGATTATTTCAAACTGCCGGCGGGCCGCACCTGGGGTTCGACCAGCGCGGTGGAAATCGACCGCGACGGCAAGTCGATCTGGGTCGCCGAACGCTGCGGCAAGAATGGCTGTCTCGACCGCCAGACCGGCAAGATGTCGGATCTGCCATCCGTCCTGAAATATGATGAGAATGGCAAGCTGGTGAAGTCGTTCGGCGCGGGCCTCATGATCTTCCCGCACGGCATCTATGTCGACCGCGATGGCAATGTCTGGGTGACGGACGGCCAGGACAATGGCAAGCGCCGCGAACGCGGTGCCACCGGACCGATCGGGCCCGATGGCGCGAGCCTGGGCAATCAAGTCATCAAATTCAGCCCGGACGGGAAGGTGCTGATGACGCTCGGCAAAAAGGGCGGTTCGGCGGCACCGGGTTATTTCTATCAGCCCAACGATGTCGTCACGACGTCCACCGGCGACATCTTCGTGGCCGAAGGGCATGGTGCGGGCAACAATCGCATCCTGAAGTTCGACAAGTCCGGCAAGTTCATCAAGGAATGGGGCAAGCTGGGCACCGGCCCCGGCGAGTTCGACCAGCCGCATGCGCTGGCCATCGACTCGCACAATCGTCTTCTGGTCGGTGACCGCAACAACAACCGCGTCCAGATCTTCGACCTGGACGGCAATTTCATCCAGCAGATGCACCAGTTCAGCCGGCCCAGCGGCATCTGGCTGACCAAGGATGACATGCTCTATGTTACGGACTCCGAATCCGAGTCGGTTTCGCGCAATCACAATGGTTGGAAGCGCGGCATCCGTTGGGGCAGCCTGAAGGACGGCAAGATCGTCGGCTTCATCCCTGACCCGGTCGAGAAGGCTTCCGACACCAGCGCCGCGGAAGGCGTGGCGGTCGATGCGGCCGGAAACATCTACGGCGCCGAAGTCGGGCCGAAGGATCTCGTGAAATATGTGAAGAAGTAAGACGGGCCGCGCGCCCGCCGGACGGCTGAAAAAAGAAAGCCCCCGATCTCTTTCGAGATCGGGGGCTAGTTTTTACTCAGGGGAACGCAGTTGTCTCAGAAGTTGAAGCGCACGCCGGCCCGCATTGTGCGACCCAGCGTGTCGTAGATGCCGGCCGAAGTGCCGACGTCGAGGCTGACATTTGACTGGCTGCCCAGCGTGGCGACGGATGGCGGCGGCACGTTGGTGACATTGTCCATGGCGGCATAGAGCTGGATGTTCTCGCTCCAGTCATACGAACCGCGCAGGTCGAGATAGGCGATCCCGGGAACAGCGTTGTCGTCGACTTGCACGCCGCTGGTCCATTGATTGTTGAGCCGGGCCGAGCCGAAGAAGCGGCCCTGCACGGTCCCTTTCCACGGACCCTCCGAATAAGTCGCCGAAAGATTGGCGCGGAACTTGGGCATGCTGGTGTTGGAGGTGAAGGAGCCCAACTGTCCGGCGTAATCGACGGCCGGCTGGCCGAAGGCCGAGGTCGTGATCTGGTCGTTGTAGTTGCCCAGGAAGTGCCAGGCGAGATTTCCCGACAGGAAATCCATCAGATAGTCCGCCTGGAAGTCGAGGCCCGAGGTGGTAAGCCAGGCCGCGTTCTGTGGCTTCAGATTCTCGAACTGCAGAACACCGTTGGAATCATAGACGAACTGGCTGCAGTAGAATTGCTGGCCCGCCATGCAGAACTCGCTTTCCTGGCGCGAGCTCGGCGTGGTGATGAAGCCCTTCACGTTGATCGAATACCAATCCAGAGAGATCTGCAGGCCCTCGACCCAGTGCGGGGTGAGAACCACGCCACCGGAAATGGTGAAGGACTTTTCCGGCTTGAGGTCCGGATTGCCGCTCTGGTTGGTATAGGCGACCACCACCTTGCCGGTGCGCGGATCGATGGGGTTCGCTTGACTGACCAGGCCCTGATTGTAAAGCTCCGACAGGTTGGGTGCCCGGATATCGTACGACCATGTCGCGCGCAGGCGGACATCGTCATTGATCTGGCTGGTCGCGCCCAGCTTCCAGGTCTCGACCAGGCCCGAGGTCGAATAGCTGGTGATGCGCCCGGCCGCATTGATGCTGAGAGATTGCACGATGCCGTCCTTGATCAGCGGCACGTCGGTTTCCAGGAACCCTTCCGCGACGGAATAATGGCCCAACAGCGCGCCGAAATTGCCGACGCTCAAGGCCTTTGCCTCTGCCAGAGGGGAGATATCGGCGCGGCCGCCTTCCATGCGATATTCTGCGCCGAACGCCACGGACGGCTTGCCCGCGCCCACCACGTCCCACGGCAGGATACCCTGCATCGATCCCGAGAAGACTTCCTGGTTCAGGATCATGGTCTGGTAGTTCTGGCCGGTGTTCACATAATTGACCGCGGCCGCACTGGCGACGCCTTCGCCGAAGACGTTGAGCGGCTGGCATCCATTGGCGGGGTCGCTCAGGCTCGAGCGGCAGGCAATCGAGCCGACCGTCAGGCCGGACGCGCCGACATTGGCGTTCGTCACCCGTACCGCGTCGGATGCTTCCAGCATCCTGTCTTTGATGACGGTGTGGGTGGGTGTGGAGCGTATCCTGACGCCGCCATGCTGGGCATAGGCGTTCCACGACCAATTGTCGCCCAGCGCACCGTCGAGCGAGAACACGCCGCGCATCAATTGCCGGTTCACTATATTGACCGGAATACCGATGGAGTCCTGGAAAGCGTTGTAGGAGACGTTATTGCGCATGTCGAGATTGTTGGTCGAGGTCGTCGCCAGATCGAAGCTCGTGATCCCGAGCTGGTCCATGCGCGCCCCGATTGACGGATCGAGATAAGCATTGTCTCGCTGGATCGGCATATTCTGCAGCAGATGGGTGGTCGAAGTGTTTTTCGAGAATTGATGGCCGTAATTGAGCTGCACGGAAGCCACGATCTCAGGCGTCAGCTTGTAGCTGCCATAGCCGAACAGGGTGGTGGTGCGATACGGATAGGACAGCGCATCGGTGGGGATTTCACTGTTCCAGGGATTGGAGCTTCCGCCTGCCGCCAGAGTGCCGGTGAACACGCCCGGATTGTAGGGCACCGGCGTTCCGTTCGGGCCGACAAACTGGGTGCCCGCCAGGGGCCCGGTCAAGATCGCGCCGCCTTGCGTCGCGCGCTGCCCGACATTGTTGTAATGCAGATACTGCACCGCGCCGTTGGTGGGCGTGTATGCTGGGTTCTGCAGCAGATAAGTGGACTTCCACCATTTTGCCGAACCGATGAAGACGCTGTCGGGGCTGTTGTGATAGGCGCCCGACACGATGATGTGGCCGCGGCCCCCATCCACGTCGAAGCCGTAGGACGCGTCCAGGCCATAGGCGCGGCGGTTGTCCTGCCAGGTGTCGCTGGCCTGGAGGTCGGCCTTGAAGCCGGTGAAGGTCTTGTTGAGAACCAGATTGACCACGCCGGCCACGGCATCGGAGCCCCAGGCTGCCGAAGCGCCACCGGTCACCACGTCGATGCGATTTACCAGGGTGCTGGGAATGGTGCCCAGATCCACGCCGCCGCTGACATTGGACGCGACCACGCGCTGGCCATCGAACAGGACCAGCGTGCGCACGATGCCCAGATTGCGCAGATTGACGGTGCTGAGGCCCGCGACGGGATTGAAGACCGAATTGCCCCCGCCGCCCTTGAGCGGCGAGGAGGAGATACCGACCGCAGGAAGATCGCGAATCGCGTCACCGATATCCGCCTTCGCCGCGCTTTCCAGTGCGGCCGCGCCCACCACGGTGACCGGCGTCGGTTGCGAATAGCCGGCGATGGAAATGCGGGACGCCGAAACCACCACCTGCTCGACGCTGGTGGCGGCGGGCGCCGGTGCTGCCGCTTCTTGAGGCGCAGGCGCCGGTGCGGTCGTGGTGTTCTGCGCGAGAAGAATATTCCCGGAATGATCTTGTGCAGACGATGGTGCTGATAATGGCAAAGTTCCATTGTCGGCAAGCGCCGCTCCGGCCGTAAGGGCCAGGACCGCTACGCTACCCGCCAGGCGTGCATGAATGTGTTTCAATTTGAAACCGGACATTTTCCCTCCCGTTATTATTTTTTTGAGACGGCCTATGATGTGGCCGCGTCTTTGGGAGACGTACGGACGGAAGAATTCCCCACCCCGCAAAAGCGCGTTTCGACAAATAAAACAACGCCTTATTTCCGCGCGCGTTATGAAGCGACGGGCAATGGCGCAACATCGGGCAATTGGCTCAAAATTCCGGCAGGACGCTGTGCCGAAATGCGCGTGATCTGCCTCACGCGTAAAGAAGTGCGCCGCACAAAAATCCGCTCCGGAGCAATGGATTTGTTCCTGTCCGGGCAGGGTCGCGAGCCTTGCATTGCAGGCTTCGGGTCCGGGCAGGGCGCAAAGGAAACTACATTATATAAGTAGACGATTCTGGCCGGCCCGACCCGTAATCAATTTCGATAAATAAATAGCGAAAGTCCGCCCAGGTTCCGACCTAGTATTTGCGCCGTGGGGGACGCGCGATGACCGATATCCCTGTCGAACGAGAGTTCTGGCGCGATCTGCGTCAGCAAATCGCGCGAAAAATTCGCAATCCTTCGGACGCAGAGGATCTTCTCCATTCCGCCTTCATAAAATTCCGCCGCTATCAGGAAGAAAAGGAGGTCATCGATCCGAAGGCCTTTCTGATCCGGACGGCGTGCAACCTGGGTATCGACAATTTCAGGCGCCAGAAGGACACCATCGATCCCAGCGATGCGGAAGATATCGAGGATGGCGCGCCCCTGCAGGATGAGGTTGTCGCGGCCCGAAAGCGTCTAGAGAGGGTGCAGGCCGGCATCGGGCGGCTGCATCCGAAGACCCAACAG
Organism: uncultured Rhizobium sp.; assembly: GCA_964461855.1. GTDB lineage: Bacteria > Pseudomonadota > Alphaproteobacteria > Micropepsales > Micropepsaceae > Rhizomicrobium. Next base: position 8,982 of record CAYWWT010000016.1, read on the forward strand.
ATCTTTGTTCTGCATCGCTGGCATGAAATGAAATATCAGGATATCGCCGAAAGGCTGGGCATCAGTGTGAGTTCGGTGGAGAAGCATGTCGCCAAGGCCATGCTTTTTCTTTCGGACTGGATGGAGGGCTGGTGATGGCGTCCTCCGAGCGCCATGCCATGGAAACCCGCGCCAGCGCAGCGGCCTGGCTTGCGCGCATGCGCTCTGACCAGCGCGGGGTGGAGGATGAGATCGCTTTTCGGCAATGGCTGGCTGCCGATCCCTCCCATGCCGAGGCGTTCGAAGTGATGAATCTGGTGTGGGATGTCTCGGGGCCGCCCCGTCGCGATCTGCGTGGGAATACGCCCAAGGCGGATAAGGGGATCAGTCGCCGCGCGGTGTTCGGGGGCGGAGCCCTGCTCGCCGGTATCGGCGGTACGCTGGCACTGACGCAAATGGCACAAGCCGATGTCTATCGCACGGAGATCGGCGAGCAGAAGCATGTGCTTTTGCGCGACGGGACCGAACTGTTTCTCGATACCGACACCGAGGTGGTGGTCGACCTCGACAAGAAGAAGCGCCGTGCCGACCTGAATTACGGGCGCGCCAATTTCCGGGTCGCAGCGGACAAGGCCCGTCCCTTCACGCTGGACGTGGCCGGTAACATCATCGTCGGGGCCCATTACACCTTCGACGCGCGGCGCGATGGCGAAAAGATCTCGGTGGTGCTGATCGAAGGTCGTGCCTCGGTCGAGGCGGGAGAGCGGGGCGCGCGCCATGTGATGGGCGGCGGAGACCGGCTGATCTCTTCTGCACCGCATGCTGCGAAATTCGACAAGCCGAACCTGCTTCCGTTGCTGGCTTGGCATACGGGGCAGGCGATTTTTCAGAACGATACGCTGGCGCAGGCAGCCTATGAGATGAACCGCTACAGCATGCTGAAGCTTGTGGTGAATGATACCCGCATCGAAAATCTCAAGGTCAGCGGCATCTATCGCGTCGGCGACAACACCATGTTCGCGCTCGCACTGGAAAAATTGCTGCCGGTCGCGATCCGGCAATTCAACGACCGCATCGAAATCGTGGGCGACGAAACAAGACTGATTCAAATTTGAGGGTCGCCTCCATCTCAAACGTCTAACCTATATGGCAGCTCTGCCTGCCAAAGACGGGGGAAGAGATGGACATGTCGATCAAGTCGAAATTCCGCGCGCGTCTGGCGGGCGGCGCCGCCGGTCTGGCTCTGCTTGCAAGTTCGGCTTACGCCCAGAATGCCGAATTCAGTCTTCCCGCTCAGCCGCTCTCGGAATCCTTGATGGCGATCGCCAAGCAGACCGGCGAAAGCATTCTCTTTTCACCCCAGGCGTTGGCCGGCATCGACGCAAAGCCGCTGAGCGGTCAGATGTCGGCGCGTAACGCCGTAAAAACCCTTCTCAGAGGCACCAATCTCGAAGCCGCGCCGGTGGGCAGCGACGGCATGGTGATACGGCCGGTCGCCGAGCGCAGGAGCGATATGCAGCGCACGTCGATCCTGCAATTGGCGCAGGCGTCGCCGCCGCCGGCGGCATCTGCACCGCCGCCGGAGCCGATGCCGGCTCCGCAGCCCGTCTCCTCAGGCACGGTCGAGCAGGTCATCGTCAGCGCATCGCGTATCAATATCGCCGGTTATCAGCAGCCCACGCCCGTGACGGTTGTCGGGGCCGATCAGCTGGAACGCGACGCGAAATCCGAAATCGGCGACATCATTCGCCAGCTTCCGGCGTTTGGCTCTTCATCGGGACCCAACAACAGCGTCGCGTCGCGCAATATCTCAGCCGGCAATGCCGGTGTGGATATGGTCAATCTGCGCAACCTGGGGATTTTGCGGACTTTGGTTCTGGTGGATGGGCAGCGGGTGGTGGCGTCCAACATCACCGGCGGCGTCGATCTTTCCACCGTTCCCACCACCCTTCTGCAACGGGTCGATGTCGTGACGGGCGGCGCGTCCGCAGCCTGGGGCTCCGACGCGGTCGCCGGTGTTGTCAATCTGATCATCAACAAGAATTTCGAAGGCTTCAAAGCCAATCTCGAAGGCGGCGCTTCCTATCTGGGCGATCGCGTCAGCTACAAGGCCGAGGCCTCATATGGGTTCAGCTTTGCTGGCGATCGCGGCCACATCATTCTCAGCGGCGCCTATAGCGATTCGCCGAATATCATTTTTCCCGGTACGCGAAGCTGGTTCCGGGATACACAGCTTGTGAACAACCCGGCCTTTGCGGCCGGTAATGGTCAGCCGCGCTATATTCACGCCGATCACGTCGGGTATGCCCAGGCGACCCAGGGCGGGCTCATCACCGGCGGGCCTTTGAAGAATATTCAGTTTGTGGGCATCGGCGGAACGCCCGTGCCATTCAATCCAGGTAACGTGTCCGGGCTTTATTCGAATGGCGGCGACGGCGACACCACGACGTCGGAAACCAACGCGCTCGCAGCGCCCCACAGCAGCGCCACGATCTGCGCCTATGGCAGCTACAAGATCACACCCGACATTAAGGCGTCCATTCAACTCAATTACGGCAAGGCGTCCGTCACCAACAACGCCACGCCCGCACGGAAATTCGGCAACATCACGATCCATAATGACAACCCGTTCCTGCCGTCCTCCATCGTGACGGCAATGGCGACGGCGGGCATAACCACGTTCCCCTTCGGCACGATCAACAACAACAATCTCGATATGAACAATCTGTCGCTGGAGGCGCTGGGCAACAGCGTCGGCGTGCCGGTGAACCGCATCGGCCGGCAGATGTATCGCGGCGTTTTCAGTCTGGATGGATCATTCGGGAATTGGGCCTGGAACCTTTATTACCAACATGGCGAGGCGCGCGTTCACAGCGAGGTGACGCACAATCTGATCACCGCCAATTTCAACCGCGCGGTTGACGCGGTGCGGGTCACGCCGGGCAATGTGGGATCCTCGGGACTGGCGGTCGGGTCCGTCGCCTGCCGCTCGACCCTGACCGACCCTGCCAATGGCTGCCAGCCCTTGAATGTTTTCGGCAATGGCGTCGCGTCGCAGGCGGCCATCAACTATGTCAATGACGGCAACGACTTCCAGCTTTCCATCCTGAACCAGGATGTCGTGGCGGGATCGATGCAGGGTGAACTTCCCTGGACCCTGCCCGCAGGCCCCGTGGCCGTTGCGTTCGGCGGCGAATATCGCCGCGAAAGCGGCCGGGTAACCGCTGCCGCCCTGGCGGCCGCACAAGGCTATACGGTGGGAAATTTCGCGCCCTTCAACGGCTCCTATGATGTGTCAGAAGGTTTTGTCGAAATCGATGGACCAATCCTCAAAGACAGTATCGTCGAGTCTCTCGACTTCAACACGGCGGGGCGCATTACATCCTATTCCACCAGCGGAATGGTGGAGACCTGGAAGCTGGGCCTCACCAGCCAGGTCAACGAAGATATAAAGCTGCGCACGACATGGTCGTTCGATATTCGTGCGCCCAACCTGTCGGAGCTTTTCGCGGCCGGCACCGCCACCGCGAACCAGGCCATCGATCCGCGCTCCGGGCAGCCGGTCAACATCTTCAGCGTCACGCAGGGCAATCCGGATCTCAAACCGGAAAAATCGACCACGATTTCCGGTGGCGTGGTCCTGAGTCCGCATTGGGTGCCGGGGCTCAACATCTCGCTGGACTGGTATTCCATCAGCATCAAGGGTGCGATCGCTTCGACGGGAGCTTCGACCGAATTGGCACAATGCAACGCCGGCGTCACATATTACTGCGGGCAGTTGGTGTTCGGAGGAAATAACGGCGCCTTGTCCCGGATTATTGTTAGCCCGTTGAACGCGTCTTCCGCCACGACCTCGGGCCTGGATTTCCAGGCCGATTATGCGACTGATTTCCTGAACGGCACTTTGGGCCTTCGCCTGATCGGAAACTATACCGATGAGCAGACCCAGACCGCTTTGGGCGTAATCACCGATTATGCCGGCAGTCTGGGCTCGGATTCGCGCGTCAGCGGCATTCCAAAATTCAAGGCGACGGCGTCGGCGACCTATCAGGAGAGCGGCTGGCAGGCGACGGTGCAGAGCCGGTTCATCGGTTCCGGCCGCCTGAACAACGAATGGGGCCCGCTGGATGTCGACGACAATTCTATCGGCCCGGTCGCCTATCTCGATCTGAGGGGCTCCTACAAATGGAATGACAATATTCAGATCTATGCCGCGGTGGACAACACGTTCAACACCCCGCCGCCCTCCACGCCATCGACCCAGACCGCAAGTTCCTATCTCTATGTTGCCGTTCGCGACGACATTTACGACTCGCTTGGCCGGATGTATCGCGCCGGCGTCAGGTTCAATTTCTAGATCGAGACGGATAAAAGGATGCCTGACATGAAATACCTGCCCATCGCGGGCCTGATGGGGTTCGCGGCGTTGGCCACACCTGTTGCGATCTCCCAGGCGAGGGCGGCGAATATCGCCTCGGCGGAATGTTCCAATGCCAAGGATGCCGTGAACCCGGCCTTCTGCAAGGCTGTACGCGGCGACCGTGCCGAAGGCTGGCTGGCGCAGGGCCGTTCCGAAGTGATGGCGCGCAACGGCATCGTGACCACCAGCCAGCCTTTGGCTGCGGAAGCGGGTCTGGAGATGTTGCGCAAAGGCGGCAATGCCATCGACGCCGCGGTGGCGACAGCGGCGGCACTAGGCCTGGTTGAGCCGATGAAGACCGGCATGGGCGGCGATCTCTTCGTCATCATCTACACCGCCAAGGATCACAAGCTGCATGTGCTGAACGCCTCCGGGATGGCGGCATCGGGCCAGACCCTCGCTTACATGAATGCGCAGGGCTACAAATTCACTCGCGACAATGGTCCGGGCTCGGGCATGCCGCGTGCCGGCGTCCTGACGACAACGGTTCCCGGATCGGTATGGGGCTGGCAGGAAGTTCTCGACAAATACGGCACCATGTCCTTCAAGCAAGTGCTGCAGCCGACCGTCGATTATGCGGAGCAGGGTTTCCCGGTTTCGGAGCGCATCGCTTCCGACTGGTCGCTGCCCAAGGCTGTTTCCGACAATCCGGCCTCCTCCGCGGGCTGCTGCACGGCGGTCGATCCGGATTCGGTGAAGAACTGGTACATCGACGGCAAGAAGCCGAAAGCGGGACAGATCTTCCGCAATCCCGACATGGCCAAGACCTTGCGCTTGCTGCAGGCGGGCGGGCGCGACGCTTTCTATAAGGGCGAGATCGCGCGCGCCATTATCGCGAAGATCCATGCGCTGGGCGGCACCATGACCGCGGACGATCTCGCCAATTACAAGGGCGAGTGGGTCGAGCCGGTGATGACCGATTACAAGGGCTATACGCTGGCCGAATTGCCGCCGCCGTCCCAAGGCTTCGCGGCGAACGAAATGCTGAACATCGTGCAGGCATGCATGGACACGGTCTATCCGGGGCAAACCCTGGCTTCGCTGGGACCGACCGACCCGCGCTACTGGCATCTGCTGGTCGAGGCCAAGAAGATCGCCTACACCGACCTCAACAAATATAATGGCGATCCCAACTTCAATCCGGGGCTTATGGAGAAGGTGCGCAAGACCTTCCTGACGCCCGAATATGCCAAAGCCCAATGTGGCCGTATCGATCCAGCCAAGGCGAGCCAGCTAGCGACCGGCAATGCGTCGGGCGATGGCGACACCATCGTTCTTTCTACCGCCGATCGCTGGGGCAACATGGTGTCCTGGGTCAACAGCCTGTTCGCCAATTTCGGTTCGGGTGTCACGGTGCCGGGCTATGGCCTGATGCTGCACAATCGTGGTGCGCTGTTCACGCTCGATCCCAATAGCCCCAATGTGATTGCACCGCATAAGCGGCCCTACAACACGCTCGCCGCCGGCTTTGTTCTGCAGGGCGGCCGCACCGATGGCCAGTTGATGAGCCTGCTTCTGATGGGCGGGGACATGCAGGCCCAGGGTCATGCCCAGATGCTGATCAACATGGTCGACCTGGGCGCCAATCCACAGGCCTCCACCGACATGGCGCGGTTCCACCACAATCAAGTCCGCAACGTGCTGCAATTGGAGTCCCAGCTTTACAATCAGGTGGGCGCACCCTTGAAGGCGATGGGACATAATGTGATGTCGGTGAACGGCGCGGGCATGGGTGGATTCCAGGCGCTTCTGTTCACGCCCGATCCGAAAGAGGCACCCGTCCCGGCGGGCCGCAAGGATGGTCAGGTCAATGGCGTCTACCGGGCCGGCACCGACCATCGCAAGGATGGGATAGCTGCGGGGTGGTGACTGGATTGGGCAAGGGCAGTGACCACCGGACACATCGCGGCGGCGCAGGGAAGATATGTGTCCGGCGGTTCATGTGATTGTCCAGATTTTCAAATCACTTTGTCCAATTCTTCCGTCTTTTTCGGATCGCGACCGCCTGTTATGACAAATTCCTGTCACAGGCGGAGGGCTCCATGCGCAACACGGTTTCCGAACGGACCTTATCGGATCGCAAGGGGCTTGTAGCAGGCCTTCTTTTGGGCGCGGCATTCGTCGCTTATCCCAGCGCCGCTTTTGCCTGGCCGCCGGAAGGCGGGCGCGGCGAATGCACCGTGACCAAGACCACCAATATGGCGGCGAAGATGCGCGATGGCGTGATCCTCAAGGCCGATGTCTATCGTCCCAACACAAAAGAAAAAGTGCCCGTCATTCTGATGCGCACGCAATACGGAAAAGCTGCCGCCCAGGTCGAGCCGGCGCGCTTTCAGACGCCCGACTGGTTCGCGTCGCATTGCTACATCGTGGTGATTCAGGATATCCGCGGCCAGGGCGAGTCCGGCGGCACGTTCTACGAATACGCCAATGACCGGAACGACGGTTACGACACGGTGGAATGGGCGGCGAAGCTGCCCGGCTCCAACGGCAAGGTCGGCATGTATGGCTCCTCCTATGTCGGTGCCACGCAATGGCTGGCCGCGACCGGTGCACCGCCTTCGTTGAAGGCGATCGTGCCGTCCAACACCGCATCGGATTATTATGACGGCTGGACCTATGAAGACGGCGCCTTCCGGCTTGCCTTCATCGAACCCTGGATGTCCGAGACCATCGGTTATACTGCGGCGCTCAACCGCGGCGACAAGGATGCCGCCGCCAAGATGGAAGAGGCCAACAAGGAACCGGCCAAATGGATGACCTTCAAGCCTTATAACAAGGTGCCGTTCTTCCAGCCCGACAATCCCAAGGTGGCACCTTATTTCTTCGATGCCCTCAAGCATCCAACCGACGACGCCTATTGGCAGGCCTTCAGCATCAAGCGCCACTACGACAAGGTTCGGGTGCCAGTGCTGGCGTTCGACGGCTGGTATGATGCCTTCATCAACGGCTCGCTGGAGAATTTCAATGGCGTCAAGGAGAAGGGCGCGACCGATATCGCCCGCAACAATTCACGCATCGTGATCGGGCCGTGGGAGCATCTTGGCTGGGGCCGGCCGGAAAGCATGGTCAGCCCGAGGCTGCATGACATCGGTGCGGTGGCCAACAGCCCTGTCAATGATCTGTCGCTGGCCTGGTTCGATAAGTTTCTCAAGGGCAAGAGCAACCAGATCACCGAAGGTTCGCGCGTTACCTATTTCACGATGGGCGAGAACAAGTGGCACGTCTCCAAGGATTGGCCGCTTGCCGGCACCAAAAGCCAGAATTGGTATCTGGCCAGCGGCGGTCACGCCGCTTCCGTGATGGGCGATGGCGTCTTGAGCGATGCGCCGCCCCAGGCCGACACGACCACGCAAGGTCAGGCGCATGCCGACAATGAATTCGGCAGCGCGGTGGCGGCGAAGAAGGCGACCGCCGTCAGCGACGAATTCACCTACGACCCCGCGAACCCGGTGCCCAGCCTGGGCGGACATTCCTGCTGCTCCTGGACCAGCGGTCCGCAAGGCCAGTTCGATCAGTCTGCCATCGAGCAACGGTCGGATATCCTGGTTTATTCCAGTGCGCCGCTGAAACAGGCGATGGAAGTCACCGGCCAGATCACGGTCACGCTCTATGCCAAGACCAGCGCGCCGGATACCGACTTCACCGCCAAGCTGATCGACGTGTTCCCCGACGGCCGCGCCATCAATCTGGCCAACGGCATTCAGCGGGCGAGCTATCGCGAGTCGCTGTCGCATCCCACGCCGGTGGTTCCGGGGCAGGTCTATAAGTACACGATCCATGTCTGGCCGACCTCCAACCTGTTCAAGCCGGGCCACCGCATCCGGTTGGAAATCTCGTCCAGCGACTTCCCGCAATTCGATCCCAATCCCAACACCGGGGAAACCTTTGCCACCAGCGACAAGTGGCAGAAGGCAGAGCAGACCATCCTGCACGATTCCGCCCATCCGTCGGCTGTGATCCTGCCGGTCATCCCGGCGGGGATGGCGGGCCCGGCTTTGGATGCGGTGCCGGCCGGCTGACCCGGCGCCCCGATTGACGGCAGGAGTTACTCATACTATGTATGAGTAATGAGTGAGCCTGTTTCCCTGGGGCAGTTCGAGCAATTGGTGCTGACCGCCATCGTGTCGCTTGGCGACAATGCCTATGGCGTCACCATCCATGGCCGGATCGAGGCGCTGACCGAGCCCCGCGCCGTGAAGCTGGGCGCGGTCTATGCCACCCTGGACCGCCTGGAGGACAAAGGCCTCATCGCGTCCTGGCTGTCCGAGCCGACCAAGGAACGAGGCGGAAGAGCCAGGCGGCATTATCAGCTGGAAAAACCGGGCGAACGGGCGCTCAAGGAATCCGTCCAGGCTGCGCGGCGCATCTGCGAGGTCATCGAACAGAGCTGGGGGAGCAAATGGAAACCGGCGCGCTGATCGGGCCGCCCCGGCTGCTGGAGTGGTTTGTTTTCCACGCGATTCCACCCGCGGCACGAGAAGCAGTCGCGGGCGACCTTCGCGAACTCTATCAATCGCCGCGGCAATATCTTCTCAGCGCTGCAGGGACAATTCCGTTTATCATCACCAGCCAGATCCGCCGCACCGCCAATCTGCCGGTCCTGGTCATTCAAGGAAGCCTCGCCTTCCTGCTTCTCGGCGGCTTCTCCAGAAATTCGCAGGGCGTTGCCCTGATTGGCGTCGCCGCCGCCACATTTCTGCTGCTGCTTCTTTCGCTTCTGATGGGTGTCTATCGGAGCGGCGAGGCGCCGTCAGCGAAGCGCGCGATTTTGGAAACCCTGGTCATCGCGGCGGGCGTGCTGGCCTATGCGCGCGGCATCATGACTGGTCTTCATACCAGCCACAGGCTGGGATCGGATCAAGCTGCATGGCTTTTGTTTGTATGGCTGATCTTGCCGTTCGGCATGCCCGTGTTGGGCGGCATGCGGGCGGCAATGATCCTGGCGCGAGAGCGTTGGGACAATCCTTTCGCATCTCATATGTCCGTCACCGCTATCGCCGCAGCCTATGACGATTTTGCCGCAAGCATCCGGCGGCGCAACTGGGCTGGCATGATGTTGCTGCTCGCGCTCACCGCGTTGTCCATTCTGGCGTTTGTGTTTTTCCCGCTCCATCGGGGGGTGTTGGGGCTGACGGTGCTTTATCCGGTCTCGGCGGTCTATCTGTTTTGCCACGGTGCCGCGCGGCCGCGGCCGGAAGGGGTAGATTTCTCATTCCTGCGCGAGATCTGCCGCCGCGAGGTCCGGCGGCAAAGTCAGTTGCGGTCGTTCCTGTTATGGCTTTTGCCCGCACCGCTTCTTCCGCTCCTTTCCGCAGAATCGCCGGCTTCAGCCACGCTTGCCGGCATCACCTTAAGCTTTCTCTACTTTCTGATCTGGGCCGCGGATCGTGAGCGCGGCGCCCAGGTATGCAGCTTGACCGAAAGCCTGTCGCGGATGCGGGAGCGACGACCGGCTTAAG
>CAYWWT010000016.1:18942-23178 GCA_964461855.1 uncultured Rhizobium sp.
TCTGCGGCATTTGCGCATTGACCATGTTCTGTACACGGATTTGGCAATATCCCGCGCCACCCCCGGCGAGCGAACGGATTGAATATCCAGATAAATCCGTGCGGCCGCGCACCTTGATCGGCGGCGTGAGCCGGCGCATGCGGCGCCGGATCGCTTGCGGTCATGGGCAAGGTCGGATAGAAAAATTGCGACTAATTCGCAATTACTCTGGGAACCAGGCGTCGTGCGGTTGAGCGATTTGGGAAAAGGCGATTGTGGTCTGATCCGGGGCCTTACCCTGGAAGGCCATGACGGCCCCGATGAAATCGGCCATGCCGAGCTGGAGCGCCGGCTGCTGGAGATGGGATTCGTCGAAGGCGCGCATTTTCAAATCCTGCATGAAGGGTTGGTCGGCCGCGATCCCATCGCACTGAAGCTTGACGACATGCGGGTCGCGCTGCGCCGCCGCGAGGCCGGCGTCATTCTTGTGGAACGTGACGGCTGACATGAGCGAAGCAACGCTGGGCACGCGCGTCGCGCTGGTGGGCAATCCCAATTCCGGCAAGACCTCGCTGTTCAATGCGCTGACCGGCGCGCGGCAGAAGGTGGCCAACTATCCTGGCGTGACCGTCGAGCGCAAGGAAGGCGCCGTCGTGACGCCGAACGGGCTGCGTGTTTCGGTGGTCGATCTGCCGGGCACTTATTCCTTGCGGGCCAGAAGCCCCGACGAAGCGGTCACGCGCGATGTGGTGCTGGGCCGCTTCGCGGGCGAGGTCTCGCCGGAAATTCTGGTCTGTGTCGCGGACGCGACCAATCTCAGATTGGTGCTGCGGCTCGCGCTGGAATTGAAGTCTGTCGGCCGCCCGCTGGTGCTGGCGCTCAACATGTTCGACATCGCCGAGAAGCAGGGCATCCGCATCGACCGCGAAGGTCTGTCCCAGGCGCTGGGCATTCCCGTCGTCACAACCGTGGCCGTGCGCAAGCGCGGGTTGGACGATCTGCTCCGCCAGGTCGATGCGTTGGCTGCCCAGGGCAAGGCGACCGCGATTTCGACCTGGCACGAGCCATCCGCGATGGAAATCCGCCAGGCGCACAAAGAAGCCGAACGCATCATGCGCGCTTATGTGAAGCCGCCATTGCGTCCCGATACCTGGACCGGGCGGTTGGATTCGGTGCTGCTGCATCCGGTGGTGGGCACGCTCGTCCTGATGCTGGTTCTGTTCCTGATGTTCCAGGCGGTGTTCAGCTGGGCGACGCCGGTGATGGACATGATCGATGCGGGCTTTGCCTGGCTGGGTCAGGCAGTGACGCAATATATTCCCGACGGATTGCTGCGAAGCTTTCTGGCGGACGGTTTGATCGCGGGCGTGGGCAGCGTGGTGGTGTTCCTGCCGCAGATCCTGATCCTGTTCTTCTTCATCATCCTGCTGGAAGATTTCGGTTACATGGCGCGGGCCGCGTTCCTGATGGACCGGCTGATGGGCGTGACGGGCCTGCATGGGCGCGCCTTCATTCCGCTGCTGTCCAGCTTTGCCTGCGCCATTCCCGGCATCATGTCGGCGCGGGTGATCGACAACAAACGCGACCGGCTTACCACCATCCTGGTGGCGCCGCTCACAACCTGTTCCGCCCGCATTCCCGTCTATACGCTGATCATTTCCGCGTTCATCCCGAACCGGCTCGTCTGGGGTTTCGCCAATCTGCAAGGCCTGGTGATGTTCGGGCTTTATGCGGCCGGCATCGGCAGCGCCCTGATCGTGGCCTTTGTGATCCGCAGGCTGATCTGGCGCAGCGCCACCGAGCCGTTCCTGATCGAGCTGCCTGCTTATAAAGTGCCCGATCCGAAGAATGTGGCGCGTGGCGTGATTCAGCGCGGCCAGATTTTCCTCAAGCGCGCGGGCACCACCATCGCTTCGATGATGGTCTTGATCTGGTTCCTGTCCAGCTTTCCCGGCGCCCCCGCCGATGCAACCTTGCCGGCCATCGATTACAGTCTTGCCGGCATGATCGGCCATTTCATCGGTCCGGTCTTGGCGCCGATCGGCTTCTCCTGGCAGATGGCGGTGGCGCTGATCCCAGGCATGGCGGCGCGTGAAGTCGCGGTGGCGGCATTGGGAACCGTCTATGCGGTCAGCGGTGAAGACGCCGGTTCCCTGGCCGCGACCTTGGCCCACCAATGGCCGCTGGCGGCGGCGCTGGCCTTCCTGGCCTGGTATGTCTTTGCGCCGCAATGCATGTCTACCCTGGCGGTCGTGCGGCGCGAGACCAACAGCTGGTTCTGGCCGGCCGTGATGTTCACCTACATGCTGGCGTTGGCCTATATCGCCGCCTTTGCGGTTTTCAATATCGCCGTGGCGCTGGGCGGCTGACCGCCGCCAAAAAGACAAAAGATCCATGCTATGGTCCGGCCAAGCCGGAGGTGCCGCATGCGTCTTGACGATCTTCGTCCCACCGAAAATGTCGATGATCGCAGGGGAAGAGGCGGCTTCGGCGGCCCGCGCCTGGCGGTCGGCGGCGGTGGGTTGGGGCTTGTCGCCGTTCTGGTCGTTTCCTGGCTGCTCGGTGTCGATCCGACGCAATTCCTGTCAACCGGCGATCCCAATGCAGGCTATGAACCGGCGCAGACGCAGGCTTCGAGCGGGCCCAGGGCGGACGATGACGAATACCGTTTCGCGCGTCAGATCGTCGGATCGGCGGAGGATGTCTGGTCTCCCTTGATGCGCAGCGAGGGCGCCTCTTTCAGTCCCGCCACCTTGACCACCTATGACCGCGCCACGCCCACCGGTTGCGGCACCGGGCAGTCTTCTGCGGGACCCTTCTATTGTCCCGCTGACGGCAAGATCTATCTCGATCTGTCCTTCTTCGACGAGCTGCGCGACCGCTTCGGCGCGCCAGGGGAATTCGCGCGCGCCTATGTCATCGCGCATGAATATGGCCACCACATCCAGAACCTGTTGGGTGTGATGGGCCAGCATTCTTTGGGCTCACGCGGTGCCGACAGCGACTCCGTCCGCACCGAACTGCAGGCCGATTGCTATGCCGGGGTCTGGGCGAACCATGCCGACCAGCAATTCCAGATCCTGCAAAGCGGCGATGTGGAGCAGGGCATGGCGGCGGCGTCGGCGGTGGGCGACGACACGCTGGAGCGGCAAACGCAAGGCTATGTCGTGCCGGATTCTTTCACCCATGGCACCAGTGCGCAACGCGTGCGCTGGTTTCAGCAAGGGCTGCGGTCGGGCGATCCCAAGGCCTGCGATACCTTCTCAGCCGGAAGACTTTAGGCGGGTGTAATAAAAGTGCCGCCGGGCTGCGCCCGGCGGCACTGCATTCTGTTCCTCAGACCAGCGCGGTCTTGTACATCGCGCCCAGATTTGTCCAGGCGCGTTCGGCTTCGCCTTCGTTGTAGACGGCGCTTCCTTTCACGCACCAGCCATGATTGGCGGCATAGACCTCGACCGAGGCCGGGCGCTTGGCGGCGGTGAAGGCGGCTTTGAGCTCGTCCTTCATTTGTGGCTGTTGCGCGTCGTCATTCTGGGCCTGGCAGACCAGATAGGTGGCGTTGGTCTTGGCGATAAGCAGGTGCGGACTGTTGGCTTCCTTGGTCACAAGGCCGTTGCCGCCATGGAAGCTGCCCACCGCCGCGACGCGCTCCGGCACGGCAGCAGCCGTGCGGAACGAGAGCGAACCGCCCATGCAATAGCCCTGCACGCCGACTTTCTTGCCTTTCGCCGTCTGGGGTTGGGCGTCGATGAATGCCAGATAGGCTTTGGCATCGCTGGCGACGCCGTCATCGGTCATGGCATTGCGATAGCCGGTGAGGCGGGCACGTTGTTCGGTGTTGGAAAAATCGAAATTGTCGCCGATCACCGGCGCCTTCGCGGACCGATAGAAGGGATTGGGCACCAGCACGACATAGCCCTGCTCGGAAAGGCGGCGGCCCATGTCGCGGAATGCCGGGCGAAGGCCCATGATATCCGGCCAGATCAACACGGCCGGCCACTCGCCCTGGCCTGCGGGATGATAAAGCACGGCGTCACAGGAGCCGTCGGCGGTTTTCACCGTCACGTCCTGCTCCACGACATTGGATTGCGCCAGGGCTCCGCTGCTCGCCAGGCCGGCGGCACCCAAAGTCATCAGGCCGAAGCTGCGCCGCGAAAGACGGCTATCGGTGACCAGTCCAGGGTGAATGAAGTCATCGCACATCACATTCCTCCGTTGGTTGTTATGCTTGTTATGGGGGCTGCGCTGAAATGTTGG
>CAYWWT010000017.1:0-8177 GCA_964461855.1 uncultured Rhizobium sp.
GAATCCCGCCAAAATGCCAGCGAGGCGGAAGTGACAAAACAGCTCAATCAGGAGCAGGCCAACATGGCCAAGAGCGGCTCCGACACGCCATAACGGCGGCGCATGGCTGGAATTCCGGCGGACCTGTGGCCTGAACGGTTGCAGGTCCGTTCTTATGCGCGGGCCGGGTCTTTATCGTCCCGCTGCCTGAAAGGAATTTGCGCCATGGATATTGCTCGCGTACCGCTCGCATCTCTGGAACTGGAATCCGCGCCGCTGTCGCGCGTGCGCGTGGTCAGGCTGGAATTCGAGCCGGGGCAGGCGACCGGGCTTCATCTGCACCCCATGCCGGTCCTGGGCTATGTCGCCGAAGGCGCCTTCCTGGTGCAGCCCGAGGGCGAAGAAACGCGGCGTTATCTGGCCGGCGAAGTGGTGCTGGAACCCGCGGGCAAGCGCATCCTGCGCTTCGACAATGCCTCCAGCGCCGAACCGGCGGTGCTGATCGCTACCTATCTGGGCGGCGGCGAGAAGGATCGGTTGATCGAATTCCTGGCCGACTGAGGGCCGCGATCAAGCTTTCGCACACCGGCCCTGGCCCTGCTGCGCCAGCATCGAAGCGGTGTCGTAAAAGGCCTGATGTTCGACGATCCTGCCGTCCCGCACGCGCCAGCGCATGGCGCAATCCAGCTTGATGGCGCGGCGCGTCTGCGCGTTTTCGGCCATCGGCTGATAGATCATATGAACGTCGAACAGGCCCCAGACGATGTCGCCGCCCGACACGATCTCGACCGGCGCGAAACGCTGGACGAAATAGGACATGGCGAATTTCGACATCACCTCGACCACGCCGGCCCGGTTGCGATATTCGCCGCTGAAGCGAAAATCGCCGGGATGGGCCGAAGCGGATTTCCAGACGATGTTGTCGTCTATCGCCTTGAAGAGCGGTTCGAGGTCGCCCTTTTCGAACGCGGCCATCACACGCCGCATCAACGTCTCTGCACTCATGCTGACACACCTCACGGGCCGCCGGAAAAGGTGAGCGGCCAAATCATTCTATATTCGCAATTACGTGCGGGTGAGGGAGGTGTCAAACTTGCGTTTGGCGCAAGGAAATGCGCAAAAAACGCGCCATTGCGATCCGCCATGCATCCATGCTTGCCGGTAGCGGGCAAGGTCCTGTTTCAGCCGGATCAGAATTCGCAGATATTGTCCTGCAGCAGCTTGCCGCTCTTCACGAACACGCGCGCGGCATCGGGGCCGGTTTCGGCTTTGAGATGCTGGCCCGGCGGCAGGCGCAGCCAGGAGAGACGGCGAAATTCCTCAAGCCCCATCGCGAAGCCGCCATCCAGAACCAGAAGTTCCAACCCGTCGGGATTGGCGATGGTGATCTTGGCATTCGGCTGCCAGCGTTCCAGCCGCACCTCTTCATGGCCATTGTCGAAGAGTTTCTGCGACGACGCGACGCCGGGCCAGGAGGCGCCGGGGATCTCCTGATCCGGGCGGACGGCGACGTACGCCTCATCGTCCTTGCGGAATTGCCACAGCTTCACGAACAGCAGGCAGCCGGGCGCGGATGCGGGCGTGTGGCGCGAGCCGGTCGGATTGCGGATATAGCTGCCCGCCGGATAATCGCCGCTCTCGTCCTGAAAGACGCCGTCCAGCACCATGATCTCTTCGCCGCCGGGATGGTCGTGGGGCGAGAAATGGCTGCCCGGGGCGTAGCGGACCAGCGAGGTGGCGCGGGCCTTTTCGTCGCCGATGCGGAACAGCATGCGCCGTTCCACCCCCGGCATCGGGCTTTTGACCCAGTCCATCTTGGCGCCGTGCATGACGGCGCGGGTGGAAAAATCGTCGTTCAATCGCATGCGTACAGTTAAACAAAAACGCGCCCGCTTGTCAGCGGGCGCGTTTGTCGAGGGATATGGTCTTTAAGCGCGGACGGTCTGGCGGCGGCTGCGCATCATCAGGCCGATGGCGCCGAAGCCCAGGATGAACAGGGCCCAGGTCGAAGGCTCCGGAACACCGCTCACCGCGTCGAACGACACCTGGCGCAGGGAGTCGAAATTATAGTTGTTGGTCAGCGTGGGGTCGTTGTTCTTGGTCGAGACGCCCACCAGATTGGAGAAGACGACCTTGTTGATCGCTTCGCCGACGTCACCGGTAATGAGGAAGCGGTTCTGGCCATTGCCGGCCCCGACATCGGTGCTGAAAGTATGGCTTCCGCCACCGCTGAAATAGACGGTGGTGTCGAAGGTGAAGTCGGTCTTGTAGCCGTTGCCGATATCGGGAAGTGTGCCGCCCGGCAGTTGCATATTGAATTTGAGCGCGGAGAAGGTGACGGTTTCCGGGGTGAGGGTCAGGTTGGCGAAGCCGTTGCCGCCAACGCCCTCCACGAAGGCGAAACCGCCGGTCGAACTGGGATGCAGCATGTTCGTGCTGCTGTAATCGACGGCGTAAAGCGACGGGTCGCTGTAGAAGACGACCATAGTGCCGTCCAAGCCGGAATTGGTCTTGATGGTCTCGCTGAGAGGCGTTCCGGTGGTGGTCATCATCGTCGCCGCAGAGGCGGGCGCCGCGAGGGCCGCGATCCCGATGAAGGAAGCGATCACGATTCCTGAAAGTGTGCGCATGAGATTCTCCGGCAGTTAATGTCCCTTTGAAGATATATTACCGGAATGCCCGCAAATTTCTCAAGAGCGCGAAGGTTCCTTAAGCATTTCCGGGCGCACGCGTTAACCATGCTAGTGCCTATTTTTATTGCCTCAGCCCTGCGACGCAATTGCAGCCATTAAGGCACATGCGAATTTATTTCAGAGTTCCGCGCGGCCGCCGTCCACGATGATCTCCGCCCCCAGCACATAGCTCGACTGGTCCGACGCCAGGAACAGCACCGCATTGGCGATATCTTCGGGCTGGCCCATGCGTCCGGCGGGGATGAGCTTGGACGTGGCTTCGGCATAGGCGTCGAACTCCGCATCGCTGCGCCCGCCGCGATGGAGCGGCGTGACGATGGAGCCGGGGCTGACCGCATTGACGCGAATGCCCTTGGGCGCCAGTTCGGCGGCGAAGGTGCGGGCGAAGGAACGCACCGCCGCTTTCGAGGCCGAAAGAATTCCGCGCCCGGCGACGCCGCGCAGATCGAGCCAGGAAGAATTCAGAATGATCGAGCCACCCTTGCCCATCAGCGGCACCACCGCCTGGACCGAGAAGAAGACGCCTTTCACATTCACGTCCATCAGCCGGGTATAGACGGCTTCTTCCGTGCCGCCCAAAGGCGTGCCCGCCGCGGTGCCTGCATTGGCGAAAAAGATATCGAGATGGCCGAAGGCGGCCTTGGCCTCTTCGCCCATGCGCGTCAGATCGGCGACCGAGGTGACATCGGCGCGAATGGCGACTGTGTCGCCGCCGATCTCGGTTCGCGCGCGTTCCAGCTTGGCGGCGTCGGTGCCGGTGATGGCGACGCGCGCGCCATTCTCGCGGAACAGCTTGGCGGTGGTGAGGCCGATGCCGCTCGATCCGCCCGTGATCAGCGCCGTCTTTCCCTTGAGCAACATGTCTTGCCTCCCGATTGCGAATTGTCTTTCGGGGGCGAGACTAGACGGGGCGCAGGATTGTCGCTACCGGCATGACGGACGCATGCGGCATGCGTCGCGCGAAATCCCTAATAGGGGAATGGGCTTCTATTGCGCGAGACGATTGCGATTGTCGGCGGCGGATTGAGCGGACTGTATGCGGCGCGGCTGCTGCAGGCTGCGCGCGTGCCGTTTGTGGTGCTGGAAGCGCGGGACCGGCTGGGCGGGCGCATTCTGTCGGAAGACGGCTTCGATCTCGGCCCCGCCTGGTTCTGGCCCGACATGCAGCCTGCCATCGCGGCGCTGGTCGACGAATTGGGCCTTACCGGCTTTCAACAATATTCCGAGGGCGATGTGCTGGTGGAGCAGGCGCCCACCATCGCGCCCGCGCGCTATCCCGGCTTCGGCCAGATGGCGTCATCCTTCCGCATCGCGGGCGGCACCGCCGCGCTGGTGACGGCACTGGCGCGCGATCTGCCGCAAGACCGGCTACGGCTTGGCGCCGCGGTCACGCATGCGGCTCTGCGCGAAGACGGCGTGACCTTGGCCTTGCGCGATGCAGCAGGGAAGCGCGAGACCTTGGAGGCGCGGGCCTTGCTGCTGGCGCTGCCGCCACGGCTTGCCGAAAAGACCATCGCTTTCACGCCCGCACTGCCGGGCGATGTCAGCGCGCGCTGGCGGGCGATGCCGACCTGGATGGCGCCGCATGCCAAATTCGTCGCGGTCTATGCGAAACCGTTCTGGCGCGCGAACGGCCTTTGCGGCACGGCGCAAAGCGGCGTGGGGCCGATGGTGGAAATCCATGACGCGTCGGCGATGCCGGAACGCGAAGGCGGCGCGGCGCTGTTCGGCTTTGTCGGCGTGCCCGCGGCCGCGCGGGCCCGCATCGGCGAAACCGCGTTGCGGCAGCATTGCCTGGCGCAGCTGGTGCGCCTGTTCGGGCAGGAAGCGGGCCGGCCCATCGCCACCCATTTCAAGGACTGGGCCGCCGATCCTTTCACCGCCACGGCGGACGACAATGGCGAGCATCCCGAAGCGATGACCGCGCCCTGGTTCGATGCCGTATGGTCGCGCCATGCGGCGATGGCGGGAAGCGAAACCGCGCCCGCGCATCCCGGCTATCTCGAAGGCGCGCTGCTGGCGGCGCAAAACGCCGTGCGCGCGATCGCCGGCTGAGCATCAGTTGCGGATGGGATAGCAGGCCATGTCGCTGGCGAGATCGATCCGGCCTTTATAGGTCGCGGCAATCGTGGCTTCGACCGATTTGATATTGCTGAGCGACCAGAGCGGCGCATTGGCGCTGGCGGCGGGCGCCTGCATCAGGTGACTGAGCACGACATGGCGGGCATGGGCTTCCTCGGCGCGCGCACCGAGATTGCGCGGAACGCCGACGGTCTGGGTGAGGGGATTGCCCGCCGCGCCATCGACCACCATCGCATGCATCACCAGCAGATCGGCGCCACTGGCGAAGCGCCCGAAGCCGGGATCGTCATAGGTCTGGTCGCCGCCGAACACCACCGCAAAGTCGTCACCCTCGATGCGGAACGCCAGCGCCGGGGCGGGGCCATGCGCGACCGGATAGGCGGTGATCGTCAGCCCGGCATTGTTAACGATGCCGGTGGCGGCTTTTCCATCGGCCGGGACCGTCTGCACCGTCATGGGAAAAGCGGTGCCGTCGAACAAGCCCTGCATGCGGGGATAAAGTCCGCCTGGGCCGAATTGGCGCTGCAGGAAATTTTGAATGTCGGGAAAGCCCGCGCCGCCGCCGCTGGGTCCCGCCAAGGCCAGCGGCGCTTTGCGCTGTGCCGTGATCTCGCCCCACAGATAATCGGCCATGCCCGAAACATGATCGGGATGCAGATGGGAAATCAGCAGCGTGCCCACCGAGCCAGCCTCGGCGCCCGCCTGGGCAAGGCGCGAAGCGGTGTCGCCGCCCATGTCTATTACGACCGCGGGCTTGTGATGCAGCCAGAGCAGATAGGCGGAGTTGCCCCGCCCGTCACCATGCATGGGACCACCGGAGCCCAGAACCTGGACAGCCACATCATGCGACGCGCAGGTCGCGGGCGCGGCGGCAGCGCCTTGCACGATGAGGCCGGACGCGACGATGCCAAGCCACATTTGCGCGCGCATATG
Organism: uncultured Rhizobium sp.; assembly: GCA_964461855.1. Classification (GTDB taxonomy): domain Bacteria; phylum Pseudomonadota; class Alphaproteobacteria; order Micropepsales; family Micropepsaceae; genus Rhizomicrobium. Next base: position 5,688 of record CAYWWT010000017.1, read on the forward strand.
ATTCTCTCCTTCGGTGTTTCAAACTAGCGCAGGGGCGGAAGGCTCGCCATTGCGCGCCATGCGCAACCGGTGCTCAATTCCGCCGCCAAACGGGGTTCCTGTCATGACGATGATCATCCGCGCGATCGGATTTGCGGCGCTGGCTTTTCTGGCGGCGGGACCGGCTGTGGCGCAAACGCAAAACCTGTCATTGCCCGGCCTGCATCAGTCCGTCGAGATCGTGAAGGACCGCTGGGGCATCGCGCATATCTACGCCAAGGACGAGCACGACCTGTTTTTCGCGCAAGGCTACAACGTCGCCTCCGACCGGCTGTTCCAGCTCGAGATGTGGCGGCGCCAGGCCACCGGCACGGTGGCGGAGATATTGGGGCCCAAGGAAGTCGAGCGCGATATCGGCAACCGGCTGTTCAAATATCGCGGCGACATGGCGAAGGAGCTTGCCTGGTATCATCCGCGCGGTGCGGGCATCGTCGGCGCCTTTGTCGAAGGCATCAACGCCTATGTGGCCGAGACCGAAAAGAATCCGGCGCTGCTGACCCCGGAATTCCAGATGCTGGGGTTCAAGCCCGGCCGCTGGACCTCCGATGTGGTGATCTCGCGCTTCAACGGGCTTCTGGGCAATGCCGACAGCGAGATCAACATGGCGCTGGCGGTCAAGGCGCTGGGCGCGGAGACGATCAAGGACCTGCATCATTTCCAGCCCGGCGATCCGGACCTGAAGCTCGATCCCGCCATCGATCCGTCGCTATTGTCGAACGATCTGCTGAAATTGTTCAACGCCTATCGCACCAAACTGCATATCACTGCCGATGAGGTCGCGCCCGAATACCGCAACCCCAAGACGGTCACGCGCCTGGAACAGAAGATCGATCTGGCCTCGCCGCTGGATCAATCCACGCGGCGCCAGGATATCGGCAGCAACAATTGGGTCGTGTCGGGCAAGCTCACCATGTCGGGCTATCCGCTTCTGATGAATGATCCGCACCGGGTGCAGGAAGCGCCGTCCCTGCGCTATTGGGTGCATCTGAACGCGCCGGGCTGGAACGTGATCGGCTCGGGCGAGCCGTCGCTGCCGGGCGTTTCCATCGGGCACAACAGCGTCGGCGCCTGGGGCCTCACCATCTTCGGCACCGACAGCGAAGACATCTATGTCTATGACATCAATCCCGCCAATCCGCTGCAATACAAATACAAGACCGGCTGGGAAACGATGAAGGTGATCCGGGAGACGATTCCGGTGAAAGGCGAAGCGCCCCGCAATGTCGAACTGAAATTCACCCGCCATGGCCCGGTGGTGTTTGAGGACACCGCGCATCACAAGGCTTATGCGATCCGCGCGGCCTGGCTGGAAACCGGCGGGGCGCCCTATCTCGCCAGCCTGCGCATGGATCAGGCGATGACATGGGAACAGTTCGTCGAAGCCTGCAGCTATAGCCGCAGCCCGGCAGAGAATATGGTCTGGGCCGACCGCAGCGGGAATATCGGCTATCAGGCGGTGGGCATCGCGCCCAATCGCCCGAACTGGAGCGGGCTGATGCCGGTGCCGGGCGATGGGCGTTATGAATGGAACGGCTTCCTGCCGATCAAGGAATTGCCGCATGTGAAGAATCCGGAAAAGGGATTCTACAATACCTCCAACGAATACCAGATCCCGCGCGGCTGGCCGTACAAGCAAGCGCTGCATTATGTCTGGACCGATCCCTTCCGCGCCCGCAGCGTGGCGGAGGTGCTGGGTTCGGGGCGCAAATTCACCATCGCCGACATGGTGCAGCTGCAGAACGACACGCTGTCGATCCCGGCGCGCAGCCTGGTGCCGCTGCTGAAGGATCTCGACATTGCCGATCCGGTGGTGCGCCAGGCGGCGGCGCGGCTGACGCATTGGAATTTCCGCCTCGACAAGGATTCGGTGGAAGCGGGCATTTATGAAATGTTCCAGCGCCATTTGATGCGCGATGTGCGTGATGTGGTGGTGCCGGAAAGCGCGCGCGAGAATGTCGGCATGCCGACCCTGACGCGCATCATCGCCTGGATGGAGGCGCCCGATGGCCGCTTCGGCGCCGATCCCACAGCGGGACGCGATGCGCTGTTGATCAAGAGCCTGTCGGGCGCGGTGAAGGAACTCGGCGACAGGCTGGGGCCGGACATGGCGAAATGGCAACTCGGCGCCTATCACTATGCGCGGATATTAAGTCCCTTCTCGACCGCGGTGCGGCCCGACCTGGCGGAGAAATACGATGTCGGCCATGCCCCGCGCGGCGGCGACAGCTACACCATCGACGCCACCGGCGGCAGCGACAACCAGCCCGCGGGCGGCAGCTTCAAGATCGCGATGGATACCGAGAATTGGGACAATTCGGTGGGCATCAACAATCCGGGCCAGTCGGGCAATATCGACAGCCCGCATTATCGCGATCTCTATGCGCTCTGGTCGCGGGGAAAATATTTCCCGATCTTCTATTCGCGGGCGAAAGTGGACAGCGTGGCGGAGAC
>CAYWWT010000017.1:8277-23136 GCA_964461855.1 uncultured Rhizobium sp.
GGCATCGCCTATCATTTCGCGCGTCTGGGCTATGGCGTTTCGATCACCGACAGCGATGCCGGGGCGGGCCAGGAAGCCTGGGCCGCCATGGTGGAGATGGGCGCGGAAGCTTTCTTCATGCGCGCCGATGTCTCCCGGCGCGCCGATGTCAACCGCTGGATGACCCAGACCGTGGCGCGGCTGGGCGTGCCCGATGTGCTGGTCAACAATGCCGGCATCATGATCCGCAAGGATGTGCTGAAGCTTTCGGTCGAAGAATTCGACAAGGTCATCGCCGTCAATCTGCGCGGCACCTTTCTCTGCGCCCAGGCGGCGGCCAAGGCGATGGTCAAGCGCGGCCATGGCGGCGCGATCATCAACATGGCTTCCACCCGCGCCTTCATGTCGGAGCCGGGCACCGAAGGCTATACGGCCTCCAAGGGCGGCATCTTCGCGCTGACGCATGGGCTGGCGATCAGCCTTGGTCCCCATCGCATCCGGGTGAATTCGATCAGTCCCGGCTGGATCGAAGTGGAGGATTGGAAGAAATCCTCCAAGGCCAGGAAACCGCATCACTCCAAAGCCGACAAGGAACAGCATCCGGTGGGCCGGGTCGGGGTGCCCGAAGACATCGCCCAGGCCTGCGAGTATCTGGCGGAACGCGCCGGCTTCATCACCGGCCAGAACATCATCATCGATGGCGGCATGCGCGTGAAGATGATCTATGCCTGAGAGTTTCGCGTTGCGCGGGTGACCGCACGGAGCGAAGATGCGGTGGGGGCGATTGGGAGAATAGATGCGGATCGCGATCCTCACCGGCGGCGGCGATGTGCCGGGCCTCAATCCCTGCATCAAGGCGATCACGCTTGGCGCCGCGCGCCATGGCTGGGAGGTTTTGGGTTTCCGGCGCGGCTGGGCGGGGCCCTTGGAATGCGATCTCGCCAACGGCACGACCAACGATCATCTCCTGATGCCGCTCGATCCCATCGCCGTGCGCACCATCGACCGCACCGGCGGCACCATCCTGCATTCCTCGCGCACCAATCCGGCCAAGGTGAAGGCCAAGGACCTGCCCGCCTTCCTCAAAGGCGGGGCGGGATTGAAAGAGAGTGACGGGCTGTTCGACGCCACGCCGCACATCCTGCGCGTGCTGGAGATGCTGAAAATCGATGCGCTGGTCGCCATCGGCGGCGACGACACGCTGTCTTATGCCGCGCGCCTGCACCAGGAAGGCGTGGCGGTGATGGCCGCGCCCAAGACCATGGACAATGACGTGTTCGGGACCGATTACTGCATGGGCTTTTCCACCGCGGTGTCGCGCTCGCTGGAAGCGATCGAGGCGCTGCGCACGCCCGCGGGCAGCCATGAACGGATCGCGGTGGTGGAATTGTTCGGGAGGAACAGCGGCGAGACCGCGTTGATCGCGGGCCATCTGGCCGATGCCGACCGCACCTTGATTTCGGAAGTGCCGTTCGACATCGAAAAAGTCGCCGAGCTGCTGGCGAAGGATCGCGCCGCCAATCCCTCACATTATGCCGTCCTGGTCCTGTCGGAAGGCGCGACGATGCAAGGCGGCGACATCGTGGAAGGCGGCGAGGCAGACGCTTATGGCCATCGCAAGCTGGGCGGCATCGGCGAAATGGTGGGCGAACAGATTCAGCGCCTGACCGGCATCGGTGTCTTGAACCAGAAGCTCGCTTATCTGATGCGGGCGGGCCCCGCCGATGCGCTGGACCGCATGGTGGCAAAGAATTACGGCGCCATGGTTGTCGAGATGCTGGCCGACGGAAAGCGCGGGCTGATGGCCGCGATAAAGGACGGCAACTACACCGCCGTGCCGGTGGATACGCCCATCAAGGGCGTGCGGCGGGTGAATGTGGAAGCGCTGTATGACACGGAGGAATACCGGCCCCGCATCGCGAAGATCGCGGGAATGCCGATGTTCTTGCGCTGAGCTCGGGCGCTGAGCTCTGGCGGAACTGTGGCCGAAACTGGGCCGCAACATTTTTTTGGACAGGGCGTTTTCTAGAAGAATGGAGGTTCCCATGAAAAAGACCTTGATCGCTTCTTCGGCCCTTGTTCTGTCGCTGATGGCCGCGCCCGCCATGGCGCAAGGCTATTACGGCTATTACGACACGCCGATCACCGGGGCGCAGATGACGGATCTTCCGTCGATGCGTGCCAACACCACGCGGACCGGCAGCTTTCTTAGCGTCGGCAGCCGCTATGATTATTTCAACCGCGACTACTATCACGACCGTAATTACGACCGCGACCGGTATGACGATTACCGCTATCACCAGTATCGCGACCGTTACGGCGACCGGTAAAGTCGCATAACAAGACGATGCAGCGCCGCTGTCAGAGCTTGGACAGCGGCGCTGCCACATCTTCCAGTGACCGGCCTTCCGCGGCGACGCCGATGCGGGCCTCGACCAAAGCGCCCAGCAGCATCAGGCCCGCGCCCAGGCCATAGCCCCAGGCAATGGAAATGCGCTCGCCGCTTTGGATCAGCGCGCCGAACAGGACGGGACCGGCGATTCCGCCCAGTGCCGTGCCGAAGGCATAGAAGATCGCGATGGCGCGCGCCCGCACTTCCAAGGGAAAGCTTTCGCCCACCGTCAGATAGGCGGCGCTGGCGCCCGCCGAGGCGAAGAAGAAGTTGAGCGTCCACAGGGCGGTCTGCCAGCGGGCATCCAGATAACCCTGCGCGAAGAGAAACCCGGTCAGCGCCATCAGCAAACCCGAGATGCCGTAACTCAGCGCGATCATGGTTTTGCGTCCGATGCCGTCGAACAAGGGACCGAGCAGCAGGGGCCCCAGAAAATTGCCCGCCGCGAAGGGCAGCATGAACCAGCCGATCTGGCCCGGCGCAATGCCGTAGAAATTGGTCAGCACCAGCGCATAGGTGAAGAAGATGGCGTTGTAGCAAAAGGCCTGGGTCGCCATCAGCGTCAGCCCCAGAAAGGCGCGCGACGGGTAATCCCGGAAGAGCGAGCGGGTGAGGTCGGACAGGCGCACGCCATCGCGTGGCAACAGACGGATGCGCGCGAATGGTTCGGTGAGGGAGGTGCCCGCAGCACCGACCAGGTGCGAAGGGCGGAGGGGGAAAATATGCTTTTCGATGTCGCGCATAACCGCTTCCGCTTCTTCCACACGCCCATGGATCAGAAGCCAGCGCGGGCTTTCGGGAACAAAGCGGCGCAGGAACATCACCGCGCCCGCCAGAATTCCGCCCAGGATGAAAGCCAGCCGCCAGCCCCATTCCTGCGGCACCAGCGCGGGGTCGAGCACGACCAGCGAGCCGATGGCGCCCAGACCGGCGCCGATCCAATAGCTGCCATTGACCAGAAGATCGACGCGTCCGCGCAGGCGCGCGGGCGTGAATTCCTGGATCGCGGAATTGATCGCGGAATATTCGCCGCCGATGCCTGCGCCGGTGAGGATGCGGCAGATCGCGAAGGAGGTGAAATTCCACGAAAGGCCGGTGGCGATGGTGGCGACCAGATACAGCCCCACCGTCACGAGGAACAATTTGCGCCGCCCATAACGGTCGGCGAGCTGGCCGAAGATCAACGCCCCCGTCACCGCGCCCGCGATGTAGAGGCTGGCGGCAAGCCCGATCTCAGTGGCGGACAGGCCGAGGCCCTCGGCGCTTTCCAGCGCGCCGGACAGCGAGCCGACAATGGTCACTTCCAACCCGTCCAATATCCAGGTGACACCCAGCGCGGTCAGGATCAGCCAATGGAACTTCGACCATGCGAGACGGTCGAGGCGGGCGGGGATGTCGGTTTCGAAGGCTTGGGCGTTGGGCATTTTGCCGCCACACCCTAGCGCGCGGGGCAAAAGCGGTTCAAACCCTGACCATAGAAAGTTCCCCGGGGTGCGTGCCGACATTGTTCCGCAAATATTGGTTCGAAAGCTTTCATGCCGCGCTCTGGATTCTGGTCGGCGCGCTTTTGTTTTTCCGTCAGATGATCGCACTGCCGCTGGCGCTGTTCGCCATCGTGCTCTGTGCGGTGGCCTTCGCGATCAATGCGTTGCATCGCCAGCCCAAGGCGGCATTCCTGATCCTGGCCGCGCCGCTGGCGACGGCAATGGTCGTGCTGCCGTTGCAACAGAGCGCGGCCCTCAACTGGGTGGAGTTCAGCCTGGTGAAAGCGCATTACCAGGCGCGGGTGGATCAGATGCCGATACGGGACGGCCAGCCGCGCCTGATCGCATTCCATATGGAAGATCGCGGCTGGCAGGCGGTGGGCTCCAGCCCGTTCGCGCCCGCCACCTATGTCAGCGGCGATTATGTGATCGAGACTCTGGTCTATGACGAAAGCGGCGAGATCATTCGCCCGCCCGCCGCGCGCAGCCAGGCCTGGCGCTTGCGGGCCCAGGGGCGTCCGCATTTCAACTCGATCCAGAAACCTTTGACGGCGGGCCACCGCGTCCAGGTCACCGCCATGGGCGGCGCCTGGTACTGGGTGGAACAGATCGTTCAGGAGTCCGGCGATTGAAGCCTTAGTGGTGGTCGGCCGGCGGCACGAAGGCGATGGCCTTCAGGAATTCCGTGCGCTGGTCCATTTCCTTCTGCCCGGCGGGATAGCCGTTCGACTTCAGGATGAAGGACAGGATCTGCGCATATTGCGCGCGGCTGAGCTTGCCGGGATTGTCCTGCGGCATGGTGGTGCGGATGCGCTCGAACAGGTCGCCCAAGGTGAGGCCGGCCCAGTTGGAGATGAACTCGCCGCCGACGAGAGCAGGAGCTTCACCATTGCCGGTCAGGCCCGAGCCATGACAGGCGGCGCAATGCGCGGAAAATTGGTCCTGGCCGGCCTGGGCCTGCGCTTCGGTATAGGCACCGTCGAGCACAGAGGCTGCGCCCTGCGCCCACGCCACGCCGCCGATGGTGGCCGATACGGCCAACGCCGCCGCGAGAATGGCAATTCTGGACTTCATTGATTCAGGCTCCTGTCACCAAATACCCCACCCCTTAAAGGGTGAAGCGGGATCATGTCCCAATCATGACCGGCTGGACAGTGCCCGATTGACGCGGGGATCGGCGCAAGAGGGGACGAAGGTCCCTATTTCTTGACCGTGATGTGAACCCCCGGGGCGGGATGGGCCCCACCGCTCTTGTAATTGTCCCACATGAAGAAACCGACGATCGCGACGACCACCAGGACGCCGCCCAGAATGAAGGACAGAAGGACGTTTCCGCTGCCGCCGCCGGTTTTGGTTTCCACGATCATGTCGCGCTCCATATTCGTCACCGAAGCATGAACGGCTCGGGGCGCGGGCGGTTCCTCCCGCATCGCTCGCAACCGGCGGATGGAGAAGGCGCGCGATTGTGGCGGGCTGCCTTAGTCGCATGCGGCGCGGAACCGTCATGGAAGGCGATGCGTTTCCGCCTTGAAGTTTGAGTGGAGTGTCACATGCGCACGCATTTTCTTATTGCTGGTGCCGCCGCGGCCCTGCTTCTGGCAGGTTGCGGCACGAACCAGGGTGATCGCGCGGCCAGCGGTGCGCTGATCGGCGCCGGTGCCGGCGCTTTGGTGGGTTCGGTGACCGGCAGTGCCGGCGCAGGCGCTGCCATCGGTGCAGTCGGCGGCGCGGCGGTTGGGGCCGCGACCGATCCCTGCGATCTCAACCTTGGCGATCCGTTCTGGCGCGATCATGGTGGCGAGCGCGGCTATCGCGATCGTTGCGGCCGCGACTATCGCCGCTAACATCGGTTGAGTTTCCAGTAACGATCCGCCGGGTGCATCGCGCGCCCGGCGGATTGCTTTTGCGTTAGGCCCGGATCGCCGCGACCAGTTCCGCCACATGCTCCGGCGGCGTCGGCTGCATCACGCCGTGACCGAGATTGAAGATGAAGGGCTTGCCCTTCATCGCATTCACGATCCGTGCGGTCTCGGCGCGCATCGCCTCGCCGCCTTGCAGCAACAGAATGGGATCGAGATTGCCCTGCAGCGCGAGTTTGGGATTGTCCAAAGTGATCGTCCCAATATCCGTCATCTGATCGACGCCGACGCCATCGATTCCGGTCTCGGCGGCATAGCGCGCGAGCCATGAACCGCCGGCGCGGGGAAAGCCGATGATGGGAAGGCCGGGATGAACCGCCTTCACATTCGCCACGATGCGGGCGGTGGGTTTCAGCACCGCGACCTCGAACAACCCGGCCGGCACCGTGCCCGCCCAGCTTTCGAACAATTGCAGCGCCTCGGCGCCGGCATGGCCTTGCGCGATGAGATAGCGGCTGGTGGCGTCCACCAGAATGTCCATCAGCAGCGCGAACGTCTCGGGCTCGCGCCAGGCCAGCGCGCGGATGGTTTCGTGATCGGTGCCGCCCTTGCCCTCGATCATATAGCTCGCCACCGTCCAGGGCGCGCCCGCGAAACCGATCAGGGCGGCATCGGCCATCTTGGCGTCGGCGGCCATCGCGGCGCGCACATTCCTGATGGTCTGCATCACCGGCTCAAGCTTGGCGCCGTCATAATGCAGCCTGGAAATCGCGGCGCGGTCGCGCACCGGCTCCAGGCGCGGGCCTTCGCCTTCGGCGAACCACAGCTTCTGCCCCAGCGCATGCGGCACCAGCAGAATATCGGCGAAGAGGATCGCGGCATCGAGGCCGAAACGGCGCACCGGCTGCAACGTGACGTCCGCCGCCTGCTCGGGATTGAGACAGAAGGCGACGAAGTCCTTGGCGTTGGCGCGCAGGGCGCGATATTCGGGCAGGTAGCGTCCGGCCTGGCGCATCAGCCAGACGGGCGGCGGCGAGACGGCTTCGCCGCCCAGAACCGAAAGCAGCTTTTTCACCATCCGCGTTTGTCCAGACTTTGAATGAAGGCCTCGCCGGCTTCGGCGCGGATCTGCGCGCCGAGCCTGCGGCCGAACGCGGCGGCATCGCCGCAAGGATCGCCCGACAGCGCGAGCGTTTCTTCGCGCCGCCAGCGCTCGGCGCCATCGGGCGTCAAGATCTCGCCCAGGAAATGCAGCATGCCGCTGTTGATACGCGCCAAGGCACCGATGGGCGTGCGGCAGGAGCCGTCCAGCGCATGCAGGAAGCCGCGCTCCGCCGCCACCGCGATCTCGAATTCCAGCACCGTGATTGTCGCCAGTTTTTCGCGCATCGCGGTGTCGTCGGCGCGGCAGGTGACGGCGAGGGCGCCCTGGCCCGGCGCGGGCGGCATGTCTTCCAGATCGGTCAGGCTGGTGACATGGCCGGTGAGATTCATGCGTGCCAGACCCGCCAGCGCCAGGAAGGTCGCGTCCATCACGCCTTGTTCCATCCGCTTCAGCCGGGTCTGGATGCTGCCGCGCAAGGTCACGATCTTGAGATCGGGACGCAGATAAAGGGCCTGGGCCTGGCGGCGCAGGCTGGCGGTGCCCACCACTGCGCCTTGCGGCAGTTCGGCCAGCGTCTTTGCCTTGTGCGAAATGAAGGCGTCGCGCGGGTCTTCGCGCGCGGGGATCGCGGCCAGCACGATGCCGTCGGGCATCAAGGTGGGCAGATCCTTCAGTGAATGAATCGCGGCGTCGATGCGGCCATCGAGCAGGGCTTCGTCCAATTCCTTGGTGAAAAGGCCCTTGCCGCCCGCATCCTGCAAGCGGCGGTCGGCGATACGGTCGCCGCTGGTGATGAAGCTGTCGACGGGCAGTTCCGCCTCGCCGGTGGCGCGCGCCAGCAATTTTGCGACATGATGCGATTGCGTCATTGCCAGCGGCGAGCCGCGCGAACCCAGCTTGCGCATCAGCGCCACTCCGCGATCGGCGGCATCGACGACAGGATGCTTTCGACATTGCCGCCGGTTTTCAGGCCGAAGGTGGTGCCGCGGTCGTAGAGCAGATTGAACTCGACATAGCGGCCGCGCCATTTGGCTTGCTCCGCGCGTTCCGCGTCATTCCAGGTCTGGCCCCAATGGCGGCGCACGATCTTGGGATAGACATCGAGGAAGGCGAGGCCGACTTCGCGGGTGAAGCCGAAATCCTTGTCCCAATCGCCGCTGTCGTGATGGTCGTAGAAAATGCCGCCGACGCCGCGATGCTCGCCGCGATGGGGCAGGAAGAAATACTCGTCCGCCCATGTCTTGTATTTCGCGTGCCAGTCCGCATCGAAGCCGTCGCAGGCGGCCTTCATCCGGGCGTGAAAATCGCGCGCATCGGCATGGGCCGGGTCGCGCTGCGCATCCAGGGTGGGGTTGAGATCCGCGCCGCCGCCGAACCAGCTTTCGGTGGTGACGATCATGCGGGTGTTCATGTGCACGGCCGGAATATGCGGATTGGCCATATGGGCGATCAGGCTGATGCCGGTGGCCCAGAAGCGCGGATCTTCGCCGGCGCCGCGAACCTGTCTGGCGAAGTCGGGCGGGAAGGCGCCATGGACGGTGGAGACATGCACGCCGACCTTCTCGAACAGGCGGCCCCGCATCATCCCCATCACGCCGCCGCCCTGGTCCTGGCCGTCGGCGGAAAGCGCGCGGCGCCAGGGCGTGCGGACGAAACGTCCAGTCTCGCCCTTATAAAGTGCGGGGTCTGCCTCGGCCTCCAGCGTCTCGAAGGCCGCAATGATCCGTGCCGCCAGCTCTTCGAACCAGGCGCGGGCGGCGGTCTTGCGGCTTTCCAGGCTGTCGGCGGGGCGTTCCATGGGCCGGGCGTTCTAGCATGCGGGTTTTCAGGAGCAAGACGGTGTCCTGGCGCGCCGCGCGGGACGGCCAAGCACAGCGATCAATCTGTTAGATTGGTTGTTAGCAGCGATACAATCCATTGGATTTATCAGTTCCACTGGTGTGGAATAGCCGGCATGTCCGATCCCGCCCAATTTCGCGCATCGACCGCCGCCGGGGCTGCCGCAGACGCCGTCATCGCCGCGCTGCCGGGACTGACCCTGACCGGGGCCATCGCCCTGGGCGCCTTCGCGCTTCGCCAGATTCCGGGCGTCGGCATGTTCAGCCCCATGATCCTGGCCACCATCCTGGGAATGCTGCTCCACAATCTGGTCGGCACGCCCGCGATCTGCCGGCCCGGCGTGGTCTTCAGCCTGAAGCGCATCCTCAGGCTGGGCATCATTCTACTCGGCTTCCAGCTCGCGCTGTCGCAAGTGGTTGCGGTGGGCGGCGCCGGCGTCGCCATCATTCTCGCCGCCCTGTTCGCCACCTTCGCTTTCACCAAGACGATGGGCCGCATCCTGGGTGTCGATCCCAAGCTGGCGGAGCTGATCGGCGCGGGTACCTCGATCTGCGGCGCCTCCGCCGTGATCGCCACCAACACCGTCACGCAGGGCAAGGATTCCGATGTCGCCTATGCGGTGGCTTGCGTCACCGTGTTCGGATCGCTGGCGATGCTGCTCTATCCGCTGCTGCCGGGTTTGCTGCATCTGTCGCCCCGCGATTTCGGATTGTGGAGTGGCGCCTCGATCCACGAAATCGCGCAGGTCGTGGCGGCCTCGTTTCAGGATGGCCAGGCCGCGGGCCAGTTCGGCACCGTCGCCAAGCTGACGCGGGTGATGATGCTGGCGCCGCTGGTGATCGGGCTCGGCATGATCGCGGCGCGCAAGGCCGCATCGGCCACGGGCCCACGCAAGGCGCCGCCGATGCCCTGGTTCGTGCTGGGCTTCATCGCGGTGATGCTGCTGAACAGTGCCGTCACGGTGGCACCCGCGGAAAAAGCGCAGATCGTCAGCCTGACCAATTTCCTATTGTCCATGGCGCTGGCGGCGATGGGGCTGGAAACCGATTTCGCCAAACTAAAGCGCGAGGGCCTGAAGCCGCTGGCGCTGGCCGCCTGCGCCTGGGGCTTTATCGCGCTTTTCAGCCTCGCCCTCGTCAAGCTCTTCGCTTAGGGTTATGCCGATGACGCTGGAGCAGTTGCGTCTCTTCGTGGCCGTCGCCGAGCGCGAGCATGTCACCCGTGCCGCCGCCGCCCTTAATCGCACCCAGTCGGCGGTTTCCGCCGCCATCGCGGGCCTGGAAGAGCAATCCGGCGTCACGCTGTTTCATCGCGTCGGCCGCCGCATCGTGCTGAGCGAGGAAGGCCGCCTGTTCCTGGTGGAAGCGCGTGCGGTGGTGGCCCAGGCCGACGCCGCCCAGCGCGCGCTTTCGGATCTTGCCGGCCTGAAGCGCGGCATTCTCACCGTGATGGCAAGCCAGACCATCGCCAGCTATTGGCTGCCGCCGCGCCTGGTGGCGTTCCACGCCCGCCATCCGCAGGTCGTCATCAAGGCCCTTGTCGGCAACACCGCCGAAGTGGCCGAGGCTGTGGGGCAGGGCCGCGTCGAGATCGGCCTGGTCGAAGGCGTGGTTGACAATGAGATGCTGGAGCAAACCCTGGTCGGCCGCGACCGGCTGGTGATCGTGGCGCCGCCGGGCCATGCCTGGACGAAGAAGCCGCCACGCGTACAGGACATAACAAAGGAAAGCTGGGTGATGCGCGAGCCGGGATCGGGCACGCGCTCCGCCTTCGAGGCGGCGCTGGCGGAAAAAGGCATCGACGTCGCCGCGCTGAAAGTGAGCCTGGAGCTGCCCTCGAATGAAGCGGTGCGCATGGCGGTACGCGACGGCGCGGGTGTCTCGGCACTGTCAGAACTTGTGGCCGAAGCGGGCGTGAAATTCGGCGCGCTACAACCTGTCCGGTTCGTGCTGCCGGAGCGCCCCTTCCATGCCTTGCGGCATCGCGAGCGTTATCTCAGCCGCAGCGGCCTGGCCTTTATGGATGCGGCCAAAAACACATAAGACGCAGCAAATATACAGAACTGGCCGATTTGTCACATCGGCAGTACAACCTGCACATCGCATCGCTCCCCATCATCGACACCCACACTGGGGGTCCAAGCGCGTGACAGTTGCCCCCTTTCTGTTCAACTAATGGATGGTAGCACAAGATAGTGTCGATGTGCCGTTAGAAAAAAACGATCTGCGCCGCATATTGGCCCAAGTGGATTTCTCGGATCGCTGCCAGCAACTCGCCGATTATTGGCTTTCGCTCTGTAGCGACACCGCGCTTCCCCAGCGCGACAACATCGATCCCGCGTGCATCAAATCGCTTCTCCCCGGCGTTATCATCTTCGAAGTGGTTCCCTATTCTTCCGTGCGCGTGGGACTGAGCGGCACCGATTTTCGCGGCGCCTTGAAGGTCGAATTGAGCGGCGCGGACTGGATCGCGAAGACGCCGGTCAAGGATCGCGCCGAACGGCTCAAGGTCTTCTCGCAGGTGGCGCGGGGCGCCATCGCCTTCAATCGCTGGTGCTTCACGCACAATGTTCCCGGCGTCGGCGTCGCGATGTGCGAGAAACTGCTTTTGCCGCTGCGCGCCCGCAAAGGCCTTCCGGCGATTCCGGTGCTGGGTTTCGTGGATTGGAGCGACACAAGGCAGAAAGCCGGTTGCGACATCGGCCTCGATCATGTCGCGCCGCCCGAACTGATCGGCCTCACTTGCTCGCAGGCCGCATCATGACGGCGGGACCAACAGACGACGATGGCGGGATGGAGACGCCGGACCGTCAGGACGATGCCTGGCAGAGCGGGCCGCTGAACGAGAGCGAGCGCGCCAAGATCATCGCGCGCCAGACCTGGCGCTTCATGCTGACCATTCTGGGCGAAGGCCTGAAGACGACCCCGCTCGATCCCATCGATCACATGCTGGCGCTGGCCATCGGCACCGCCAATCTTTCGCATATCGATTCCAGCCCGGAAGCGACGCGGCGCAATGCCGGACATATCGAGCCCGACGAGATGCGCCGGGGCATCAGCCGGGGCGCGATCGCGCGCACCTTGTCCATGCCGGCGGAAACCGTTCGCCGCCGCCTGAATGCCTTGATCGAGAACAAGATCCTGATCGAGCGGGAAGACGGCATCATCCTGGCGGCGGACAATCCGCTCGGCATCGGATCGCGCCAGGACCTGTGGCAGGTCCATGCCCGCCAGTTCGAGCGGCTCTTACGCGAATTGCGCCTTCGGGGAATTTCGTTCGACTGACTTTTTATGTTTAGCGCGGTTCCGGACGGAAAACCGGTCCCCACTTTTCCTGGAACCGCTTTTAGAACCGGGCGCGGTTCTGCGACATGCGCGCTTCCGCGATCATGCGGGTGAGCTGGCTGGAGAGCGAACGCCCCGCCAGGAATTGCGCATTCTCGAGATAGCCTTCTTCCGTCAGCTGCTGGCGCAGTTCGGGAATGTTGGCGACTTTGCCGCTCTTGGCGATCTCGAAAGCGCGCTCGATGACGCTTGGCCGATCCGGCATGTGGCCCTCAATTCAGAAAACGCCATTATAATCCGCTCTCCCCGGGCCGGGGGAGTTTTTTTGCTGTGCCGGAGCGGCGCAAGTTCCTGCAAAATGGGCCTATCGCGCCCCTGCGACGTTCCGCGGCAGCATGGGCGTTTCGGTTAACGGCTGTCAGGCCGGCGCATCGGTGCTGACCGACAAGGCCCGCCATGCCTCCAATTCGGCGCTGAGGCCGGCGATGCGGTTTTCCATCAACTGCACTGCATCGGGCCCGGCCAGGAAGCGCGCGGGCGGCTTGGCTTCCCGCGCCAACATCACCAGCGCCGCGCCCAGCCTGGCGGGATCGCCGGGCTGGCGGCCATCGCGGGCGCGATAGGATTGGCGCAGCGCCTCGGAGGCCTGGGCATAATCCGCCACCGGCTGGCTCGCGAAACGGAGCGATTGCGGCGACAGGAACCCGGTGCGGAAGATGCCGGGCTCGACCAGACACACGAAAATCCCGAAGGGTTCCACTTCCCTGGCCAGCGCTTCCGAAAAACCTTCCACCGCATGCTTGCTGGCGCACAGAAGCGAGCCGCCGGGAATGCCGCGAAAGCCCGCGATGGAGGAGATGTTGAAAATCAATCCGGCTTTCGCCCGCCGCATGCCCGGCAGGACCGCGCGGCAGACATGCATCATGCCGAACAGATTGGTGTCGAATTGCGCCTGGGCATCTTCGGCGCTGGTTTCCTCGAAATAGCCCATCAGGCCATATCCGGCATTGTTGACCAGGACATCGATAGCGCCGAAGCGCTGCTCCGCCGCGTTCACCGCCGTCACCGCCTGGGCGCTGTCGGTCACGTCCAGCGCAAGATGCAGCAGCCGCGCATCGCCGGCTCCGAGTGCGGCTTTCAGCGCATCGGTATCGCGCCCCGTCGCGACGACGTTATGCCCCGCCGCCAACGCGGCCTTGGCGATTTCCGCGCCCAGCCCGCGGGATGCGCCGGTGACGAACCATGTCTTGGTCATGTGCTGCTTCGCGGCGATGCTTATGGCGCGCGGCCCAGGCCGATCACTTCACCCGACGCCAGGATGTGATCCCGCATCGCGGAGGTGAGCGCGTCATAGCTCATTCCCGGATCGGCGGTCAGTGTGGTGTCGAGCGCGAAGACCTGCAGATGATAATGATGCTTGGGGCCGGGCGGCGTGCGCGGGCCGGCATAAGGCTGTTCCTGGCCGCGCACATTGGGACCATAGCTCGAGCCTTGCGGCTTGGCGCCGGGCGCCATGCCGGGATCGAGCTTGGTGACCGAGACGGGCACATTGTAGAGCGTCCAATGCAGGATCGGCGCGCCGTCACGCTTGGCATCGGTGTCCTGCATGATCACGGCATAGGATTTTGTGCCCGCCGGTCCCGCCGTCCAGGCCAGGCCGGGAAAGACATTGCCGCGATAGGCGGTGTTCTCGAACGGAATGTCGCCGCCATCCGGCCAGCCCGGCGTGGTGACGGTGAGATGCGCGCCGTTTTTGGGCGGAAATTCCTGCAACGCATTGGGCCTTGCGGGCGCGTCTTGCGCCATTGCCGATTGCATCTGGGCGGGCAACGCCAGCGTCACGAAGGCGGCGGTCAGGATCGCAAAGGCTTTCATCGGCGCTTTCTCCGGAAGGACGCGCCGAGTGTGGCCTCGTTCGGCTTACGGGGAAAGAAGTTTCGCGGACGACAAACGGCGGCGCATCATCAGGCCCGCAGCGCCGAAGCCCAGGATCATCAATATCCAGCTTTGCGGTTCCGGCACGGCAGAGACCGCGATGGAAATATCCGGCGGCGCAAAGCTGTCGCTCCTGGGCGGCGATTGGGAATCCCGCGTGAAATCGATCGGTGTGCGTTCGTCCTCGGGAGCGCCTCCACCGCCCGCGCCGCTGGTAAAGCCGGGACCACCGAAGCCATGCCCGCCTTCGCCCGTGCCCGATGCGCCTGGCCTGAGAACATCGCCGCCAACGCCGCCATCGTTAATCGGATCGTTGCCGGGGTTCCAATCGCGCAGGTAAACCAGATTGTGCAGGCGGTCCTTGTCCCGCAATGCATCCGGGCTGGAGGCCGGGGCCGTGCCGATCTGTTTCAGGATGGTGAGGTCGCGCGCCTGCGAACCGGGATGGGGGCGCTGGAATCGGGGCGTGACACCGGATGAAGGGGCCTGCGCAGGCCCGCCGCCGGGAAAGGTGCCGCCGCGGCTCTGATAGATGGAAAGGCCGATCAGGAAGCCGACAACCAGCAACAGCAGCATGATGGCCACCGTGCGTTTGCGCCTGTCGTTTACCCTTTTGCTCACGTCCTGCCACGGATCAAATCCGCTGTGGATAAGTGCAATCCATGTGCCGCTTAACAGGCGTGGTTAAAGCCCGGTACGCGGCGATTAAAGTTCGGGAGAGGCGCGCTAGGAAATCGCCGTCTCGCGGACAGGAACCGCGCGCTTCACCGTCACCGCATGCTTCGGTGTCGCGATAGACGCAAAGAAACGCGGCTTCGACGTCGGCAGCTTCAATGGCGCGTGCGCGCGGGAACGGGCCGGATCAGCTCCGAAAAAGGTACGGTGAACATCTCCTCGCCCACGGCATTGTGAATGACAAATTGGCAAGCCATGGGGTCGTCGCCCGCGCGCAGCATTTCGGCGGCGATGTCGGGAATGACGC
>CAYWWT010000018.1:0-22561 GCA_964461855.1 uncultured Rhizobium sp.
GCCGGGCCAGAAGATCGACCTGAAATATTTTCCCAGCTTCAACGACGCCGTCATTCAGCTGCGCAAGAAATCATCCGACGTCGCCTTCGTCGATTGGTCCTTCGCGGCCTATGTCACCAACCTGATGCCGGAACTGGCGCTGGGCAGCCCGATCATTTCCGGACGCCCGGAAGTGCCGCGCAACAAGCTCGGCATGGCGCTGCGCAAGGGCGACAAGCCCATGCATGATGCGATCACCGCCGCCATGGCGGCGCTTGAGAAGAACGGCGAATACGACAAGATCCTGGACAAATGGCATTTGCGGAACGGCGATATCCGCAAGCCCATCCGCTAGGAGCGGCGAAGGGGGCCGGCAAATGATCTTCGACAGCAATGCGTTCTTCGAGACCCTCTTTTCCGAAACCTTCCTGGTCCCCGCGCTGACCACTTTGGGCATCACCTTCGCGGCCATGATGCTGGCGATCATGCTGGGCTTCGGAGGCGCGCTGGCGGCTTTGTCGCGCTTTGCCGCGCTGCGCTGGATGGTGCAGGGCTATCTCGGCTTTTTTCGCGGCGTGCCTGTGCTGGTGCAGATCGTGTTCTGGTACAACGCGCTCCCCGTCCTCACCAATAACGCCATCAACCTGCCCGCGCTGATCGCGGGCACCATCGCGCTGGGACTGAACGAAGGCGCCTATATGACAGAGATCATCCGCTCCGGCCTGATCTCGGTCGATCCCGGCCAGCGCGAAGCCGCCCGCGCATTGGGCATGACCAAGGCAAGGGCGATGCGCCGTATCGTGCTGCCCCAGGCCTTAAGAGTGATCATTCCGCCCACCGGCAACCAGTTCATCGCCATGCTGAAGACCACCTCACTGCTCTTCGCCATCGCGGTGCCGGAAATCTTTTCCACCGGCACCAACATCTACAGTCAGAATTTCAAGTATTTCGAAGTCCTGCTGGTGGTGAGCCTCTGGTATCTGGCGCTGACCGCGATCCTCACCGCGCTTCAGAAAGTGATAGAGCGCCGTTTCAGCCAGCGCAGCACGGCCCTTCCCGCCGGCGACAATCTTGTCATGGAGCATGGCTGATGGCGCTGGTGGAAATCCGCGATGTCCGCAAGCGCTTCGGCAACCAGGAAGTGCTGAAAGGCGTGTCGCTGGATGTGGCGGCGGGCGAAGTCGTCTGCCTGTTGGGCGCCAGCGGCAGCGGCAAGACCACGCTTCTGCGCTGCATCAACCACCTGGAGACCATCGAAGGCGGCGAAATAAAAGTGGCCGACGAGCTGATCGGTTATGTCCGTGGCAGCGACGGAAAATTGAAATCCGAAAGCGACAAAGCCACCTCGGCCAAGCGCGCCCGCATCGGCATGGTCTTCCAGCGTTTCAATCTCTTCGCCCACCTCACCGCGCTGGAGAATGTGACCGAAGCCCCGGTGCAGGTG
This sequence comes from uncultured Rhizobium sp., assembly GCA_964461855.1. Taxonomy (GTDB): domain Bacteria; phylum Pseudomonadota; class Alphaproteobacteria; order Micropepsales; family Micropepsaceae; genus Rhizomicrobium. The sequence continues at coordinate 1,424 of CAYWWT010000018.1, forward strand.
CGGCGCATCGACAAGGACGGCGCCCGCGCCCGGGCGCTGGAGCTTCTCGCCAGTGTCGGGCTCAAGGACCGGGCCAATCATTATCCGCATCAATTGTCCGGCGGCCAGCAGCAGCGCGTCGCCATCGCCCGCGCCCTGGCGATGGAGCCTAGGCTGATGCTGTTCGACGAGCCGACCTCGGCGCTCGATCCCGAACTGGTGGGCGAAGTCCTGGAAACCATGCGCCGCCTTGCCGCCTCCGGCATGACCATGATCGTGGTGACGCATGAGATGGCCTTCGCGCGCGAAGTCGCCGACCGCGTGGTGATGATGGCCGACGGCCAAGTGGTGGAAGAAGGCCCGCCCGCGCAGATTTTCTCCGCGCCCAGCCATCCCCGCACCAGGGCGTTCCTGGCGCGCATTCTGGAAAAGAATTGATCCATGTCCGTTTCCCCCAGCGTCCTGCCCAACGACCCCTCCTGGTGGTTCGCCGAGGCGATGAAACAGGAACGGGGCGAGCCTGATTCACCCCCATTGTCAGGTGAAATCAGCGTCGATGTCGCCATTGTAGGCGGCGGCTATACGGGTCTTTGGACTGCGCTGGCCTTGAAGGCGCGCAAACCCGATCTCTCCATCGCCCTGATCGAAGCGGGTCTCTGCGGCTGCGGTGCCAGCGGCAAGAATGGCGGCAAGGTCCATGGCTATTGGGCTTCGCTCCAAGGCATGTCCAATGCCATCGGCGCCGACGCCGCGCTGGCGGTGGCGCGCGCGGGCACCATGGCGCAGGATGGCATCCGCGCTTTCGCAACCGCGCCGGGCCGCGACGTCTGGTGGCGCGAGGCGGGCAATCTGCGCGTTTCCGCCGCCCCGGCGCAGGACGCCAAGATCGCGGGTTATGTCGAGACCGCGCGCCGCCTGGGCGTGCCGGAGACCGCGCGCGAACTAAGCCCCGCAGAAATGGCGGATTATTGCCGCTCGCCGGTTTTCCGCGGCGGCGTCTTCCTGCACGAAGGCGCCAATGTGCATCCCGCGCGCCTGGCGCGGGCCTTGCGCAAGGCCGTGATCGAAGCCGGGGTCCAGCTTTACGAGAACACCGCCATGACCGGGCTGGACAAGGGCGCACCCAATCGCGTGCGCACGGCCAAAGGCCAGATCATTGCCCGTGAAGTGGTGCTGGCGACCAATTGCGAACTGGCGTCGCTGAAAGAAGCCAAGCCGCATGTCACGGTCTTTTCCAGCTATGCGGTGATGAGCAAGCCGTCGCCCGAAGCGCTGGCCGCGATGAACTGGAACGGCGAGGAAGGCATCTCGGACATGCGAATGTTCGTGCATTACTTCCGCAAGACCGTGGATGGCCGCGTGCTGATGGGCTCGGGCTCTGGGCCTATTGCCTATGATGGCGACACCAGCTTGCCGCGCCTGCGCCAGGATGCCGCCAGCGCGGCGCGGGCCGAGCGCGGGCTTTATCGCCTGCTGCCCGCGTTCCGCGAGGTCGGCATCGAAAAATCCTGGGGCGGGGCCATCGACATTTCCGCCGACCGGCTGCCCTTCTTCAAGACCCTGCCCGGCAGCCGCGTGCATTACGCCCTGGGCTATTCCGGCCATGGCGTGAACCCGACCTATATCGGCGGCCAGTGCCTGGCGTCCCTGGTGCTGGGCGAGAAGGACATGTGGTCCAGCCTGCCGCTCTGTACCCGCGAGGTGCCCAGCCTGCCGCCCGAACCCTTCCGCTTCATCGGCGGGCGCGCGGTGCGCCGCGCCATTCTCGCCTGCGAAGACGCCGAAGAGCGCAACGCAACGCCATCGCCTATCGCCGTCGCGGTCGCCGCGATCCCGCGCCTGTTCGGGCTTCGCATCGGCACGCGCTAGGGCCGGGCATGGCGCGGTTGATAAAGACCGAGCCTGCCGCCGCCCGGCAATTGAATGCGCGTGAGAAGGCCCCAAGCCTGTAGCGAGGGTTCGTCAAAGACAGCACCGGCCTGTTTCAGCGCCGCCAGTTCGTCCGGCAGATTGTCGGTCATCAGGAAAAATTCGTGCAGGTCATTCGCATCGGAAGGATGAACCGCCAACTCGGACGGCGGCAATTTGAAGATCAGCCAGCCGTCATGAACATCGATGTAAGGGAATTTGAGAATATCGCGGAAGAAGGCTTTGTCCGCGTCCGCGTCTTTCGAATAAATCACGACATGCCCGCCATGGATCATCGCAACCTCCTCGCGTTCAATATCCCCGCGCTTTGTCCACCACATGCAGCAGTTGGCGCCCGCTTTCGGCCCGCGCCACGCCATCGCCGATAAACGCCAGCGCGGCGGCGGTGTCGGTCAAGGCTGCGATGTGCGGCGTGGCGGTGATCTTGGGATGGCGCCAGATCGGGCTTTCGGACGGCAGCGGTTCGGTCGCGAAAACATCCAGCACCGCGCCCGATAGATGGCCGCTGTCCAATGCCGCGATCAGGTCGGCTTCCACCAGATGTCCGCCCCGCGCCACATTGATCACAAAGGCGCCCGCGGGCAGTTGCGCAAACAGCGCCGCATTCAGAATGCCGCGCGTCGCCTCGGTCAGCGGCAAGGTGCAGACCAGATAATCGCAAGCCGCAAGGAATTGCGGCAGCTCCGCTTCGGCTGCATAGCTTTTGACACCGGCAACAGTCTTGCGCGTGCGGCTCCAGCCCGAAAGCTGGAAATCGAACGGCAACAGGCTGGTGGCGATGGAGGCGCCGATATCGCCCAACCCCAACAGACCGATGCGGGTGTCGCGGGAAGGCCGCTGCAGCATGCGCTGCCGCCACTGGCTCTCGCGTTGCGCCGCGTCGAAGAAGCGCTGGCCGCGATGGGCGATCAGCACATGCATGACGACATATTGCGCCATCTCATGCATCAGGGTGGGATCGACGAAACGCACCAGCGGCACATCGGGCAGATCCGGATCGCGCAGAAAGCCGTCCACGCCCGCGCCCAGCGAAAAGATCGTGCGCAGATTGGGCAGGGTCTTGATGAAGCCCGGCGGCGGGCGGAAGCCCGAGAAATATTGGATGGCCAGCGGATCGTAGGGATCGCGGTCGGCGATGATCGCGTCGAAGCCGTGCGCGGCGAAACGCTCCGGCGGGATCGCGCTCCAGCCCGGCGGCAGCATCCCCTTGAAGAGGACTTTGGGTCTGTCCATGCCCGCACCCGTTGTCGTTGTGCAAACTCCTTTATCCCATCGCAGCCCCACTGGACAATCTTGCGGCGCCGGGGAAAGGTCGCCGGCGATGAGCGCAGCGCCCGCCGGACAGGAAAATCGAGTCGCCATATTGTGCGCCGGCGTTCTGGTTCTGGAAGGCTTCGACCTGGGCGCAATGGCCTTCACCCTGCCCGCGCTGTCGGAAGCCTGGCACCTGAAGCCTGTCGCCTTCACCGCCGCGCTGACCGCGGGCAGCATCGGCCTCTTTCTGGGTTCGCTGGTCTGCGGCTGGCTGGGTGACCGGCTGGGGCGCAAACCCGTGCTGATGGGATGCGTGACCCTGTTCGGCCTGATGTCGCTGGCCACCGCCTTCGCCACCGATCCCGGCACGCTCACCTTGGCACGTTTTCTCACCGGCCTTGGCATCGGCGGCGGCATTCCCGCCTCCATCGCGCTTCTCTCGGACTTCGCGCCCAGCCGCCGCCAGGGCGGACTGGTGATGGCAATGACCTGCGGCGTGCAGACCGGCAATGTGCTGGGCGGCATTCTGGCGGCGCGCCTGCTGAAGCCGTTTGGCTGGCCCGCCGTCTTCGTGGTGGGCGGGATCATTCCCTTGGCGTTGCTGCCGCTGCTTTTCGCGATGCTGCCGGAGTCGCCCTCTTTCCTCGCCCGCCGCGCGGCGCCGCAGCGCGAAGAAAAGAAGAATTCCATCGCACTGCTTTTCGCACCCGGCTTTGCGCGCATCACCCTGCTGCTCTGGCTGATCAATTTCCTCAGCCTGCTCACGATCTATTTCATCAATTCCTGGCTGCCTTCGATGCTGCGCACCCTGGGTCTTCCCACCACCACCGCGATCCTGGCCGCGACCATGTTTCAGGTCGGCGGCATCGCCGGAGGCCTTGGCAGCGGACCGCTGGTCAATCGCTACGGCACCGAGAAGATCGTCTCAGGCCTGCTGGTGATCGGCGCAGCCTGCCTGATCCTGTTGAGTGTGGCCGGCCCATCGATCGCTTTGCTGATCGCGCTGATCTTCGGCATGGGCGTGGGCATTTCCGCCGGCCAGCTCGGCATCAACGCCTTGCCCGGCGCGATCTATCCGCCCGCGATCCGCAACACCGGCGCCGGCTGGTCGCTGGGCATCGGGCGGCTGGGCAATATCGGCGGACCGCTGTTCGGCGGCCTGCTGCTGGCACTGGGCTGGACGCCGCAGAACATGCTGCTGGCAATCTCGGTGCCCGCTTTGGCGCTTGCCGCGATGCTGCTGGTTCTGGCGCGCGCCCGGAGCGACGTGGCTGCCACCTGACCCTCAGGTCAGGTGGAAGATGCGCTCCGCATTGGTCTGATAGAATTTCTTCTTGTCGGCATCGCTGATCGGCATCTCGTCGGTGACCGTCACTTCCGCGCCGTTATACTGATAGGGATAATCCATCGCATACATCACCCGGTCCATGCCCAGCACCTGCTGGCAGAATTGGATCACCGGCGCCCAGGCCATGCCGCTGGAAGTGATGGGGATATTCTCCTTGATGTATTCGCTGACCTTGCGCTTCAATTTCGGCATGTGCGGGAAGCGATTGTTGATCGCGTAATTGTGCTGGAAGAGATCGAAGCGGCACAGCCAGAAGGGCAGCCCTTCGCCGCCATGGCCCGCGATCACCTGCAATTTCGGAAAGCGGTCGAACACCCCGCTCATGATCATCCGCAACAGATGCGTGCTGGTCTCCACTGCAAAGCCATAGAACGCGCCTTCCAGGCCTTTCTCGATCAAAGGCCCGATCATCCGGCGTGGCGCGGTGGCGGGATGCAGATAGATCGGCACATCCAGCGCCTCCGCCGCTTCCAGGATGCCCCAGAATTTGGGATCGTCGAGATATTCGCCATGGGTGTTGGAGTTGATGATCGCGCCCTTCAAGCCCAATTGCGTCACGCTGCGCTGCAATTCCCTGGCGGCGCCGGCAGGGTTCTGCGGCGCGATGGCGGCAAGGCCTGAAAAGCGGTCCGGATATTTGCGGCACGCTTCGGCCAGTTGATCGTTGAACGATGTCGCCAGCGCCGTGCCTTGCTCGGCATTGAAGATCTGCACCCCGGGACTGGTGAGCGACACGATCTGCCGCGCGATCCCGGTGGCATCCATGTCGGCGATGCGGCCTTCGCCCAGATTGTGGAAACGCTCGGCCAGAACCTGCATGCGGTCGGCCTGGCCCAGAAAATAACCCCATTGCGAAAGAAAGCCCGGATCGTCGGTGCCTTTCTCGTCCAGCAGCTTGCGATACAGCTGCAGCATTTCGGCGGGCGCGTACGCCTCTTCCGTTGCGATGCGCAGATAGCCCGGCGTCGTGCTCATGATATCCCCACCTGAAATTGCGCTCTGAATTGGCGCGTTGATGGCGCAAGCTTAGCACGGCATGCACAGCCGTCCAGGATGGCTCAGCGCGCCCTTGCGGGGCTGAGGCGGCGCACGCACCACAGCAGGAACAGCGCAAAGCCCGCCACCGCGAGCCACGAGGCGTTCCCGGTGACCGCGATCCCGCCCGCGGCGGCCCAGGTGATCGAGATCAAGGCTTCCGCAAGCGTAGCGATGCGCGACGATGTATGCCGGCGGCGGAATTGGCTGCGCCGCGCCTGGGAGCGGAACCAGAGTTGGATGGCGATCGAAGACAGCGACGCCGCCGCAATGCCCGCCGCCGCGACCAGCGCCTGGTAAGGCGAAGCAATCGCCAGGGCGGCGATGAAAACCACAAAGATCAGCGCGATGCATTGCATCACCGCTTCCGCTTTGGCGCGCAACAGATGCGTCGGCTTGACCGGCGCCGATAGCACCAGGTCGGGCGCGTCTTCGCCCGAAATGGTGAGCCAGGCCAGGCCGCCCGCCAATTGTCCCGCCGCCATGATCAACACCGGCACCAATACGACGGCGCCGCCCGCCTGGCCGTAATTGTGCCAGAGCAGAAGCGCGGGCGGCGAGAGATAGAGAAGCTGCATCAAGGTCTGGGAGATAAGCCAGGGATCGCGCAGCAGCAGGATCCGCTCCTTAGCGCGGAGCGCGCCCGCCGGCGTCGCGACACGAAATCGGTCGCTGCGCGATTGAAGGGCCGGCGAAAGGCGCGCCGTGCTGGACGCCGCCAGCACCAGGGCGGCGAAACGGGGTGCATAGCGCAAGGTGATGGCGAGAAAGATCGCCACGCTCACCGCCAGAACCGCCGCCAACGCCAACCCATTGCCGAGCACGGCCCGCGCGGGCCACCAGAAAAGACTGTCTTCGGCGGGGGCATAATCCAGCACCGTATCCGACTGCAGAAAGGCCAGCCGCGAAAGCGTGCCGCTGGAGAACATCGCGGCGATCTGCAGCCCGATGACGAAGACGCCGCCCACGATAGCGGCCACGATCTGGGCGGCGATGCGGGTGCGGCGCGGCCCTATCGCCTGGAACAGGTTGATCGTCATGATCACCGCCAATCCGGACGAGATCAGCGACAGCGCCAGAAGAACGCCATAGGCGCCGAGCCAGCGCCAGCCATCGCGCCAGATCATCACATCGATGAACGGGCCCATCAGCAACACCGACATTCCGGATGCGGACAGCGCCATGGCGGCGATGCGCACCGCGAACAGCTTGTCCGCTTTCACCGGCGCGCTGAGGATCAGCTCCAGGTCGGAACGCGAATAGAAGGTGCGGGTGACGCTTTCCATCGCCTGGGACAGCATCGCCGATCCCGACAACAGGATGGTGGCGGTGACGCCGATGAGCGAAGTCCGGTCGGCGACAATGGCGTGCGGAACGAAATTGCGGATCAACAGATAGGCAACGCCATGAACGCCGATGACGAAAGCGATCAGCCAAAGGGCGATCTGCTTCTCGCGGCCCGTGCGCCCCGCCGTCATCATCGCCATCGCGTCGCGCCAGGACAGGCGCGCCTCGTGGCGAGCGAACCAGGCGAGGCTGCGGGCCCCGCTCATTCCGCCGCCTTGCCCTGTTCCACAATGGCAAGGAACATGTCTTCCAGGCTGGCGCCTTCGCGTCCGGTGCGGCCGCGCAATTCCGCCAAGGTGCCCTCTTCCACCAGTTTTCCGCCCGCGATCACGCCGATGCGGTCGGCCATGCGCTCGGCGATCTCCAGAATATGCGTGGTCATCAGAACCGTGCCGCCCGCGCGCACGCGCTCCGTCAGCACGTCCTTCACCAGCCGGGCGGAGCCGGCATCCAATCCCGTCAAGGGCTCGTCCAGGATGATCAGGCGCGGCTCGTGCACCAGCGCGCCCGCCAGCGCCACCTTCTGCCGCATGCCGCGCGAGAAGCCTTCGCACCGTTCATGCGCATGGGCTTTCAGATCGAGCCATTGCAGAAGCTCGTTTGCGCGCGACATGGCCAATGACTGCTCAACGCCCCACAGTCCGGCAACGAAGGCCAAATATTCCAGGGGGGTCAGCTTGTCGTAGATCATGGGCTCGTCCGACAGCCAGCCGGTGATCTGCTTGGCCGCGATGGGATCGGCCAGTGCGTCGATGCCGAAAATCGAAATCGCTCCCGCATCCGGCTTCAACAGCCCGCTCACCATCCGCAAGGTGGTGGTCTTGCCCGCGCCATTGGGGCCGAGCAGCATGTAGAATTCCCCGGCGCGAACCTCCAGATCGAGGCCATCCACTGCCGGCCGGTCGAAAGCCTTGCGCAATGTCTTGATCGAAAGCGCTGCCGCGTTCATCGGTTCCGTATCGTCACTTTCGCGCCCAGGCTAGGGCGCCAATCGTTTCAAAGACCTGAAGCCGAACTCGACAATCCGCAGCTCAAAGATTGGGATGGCCCGGAATAGGAACCCGCCCCTTGGCCTTGACCTGCGCCCAGATGCGCTTGCCCAGCTTGTCGGCTTCCGCGATCAGGGACGCTTCATCCAGGTTCAGGACCTTACGGTCGCGCATCACGAAACGGCCATCGACCATCGAACTTTCAATGTCCGAAGGCTGGCCATTGTGAATCCAGGCCGACAGGATGCGTCCCGCCGGCACCAGATGGGCGCGCTGGGTGTCCAGCACGATCAGGTCCGCCTTCATGCCGATGCCAAGCGATCCGGTGATCTTGTCCAGACCCAGCGCCACGGCGCCGCCATGCGTGGCGTCTTCCAGTGCGTCTTCCGGCTGCGGATGCAGTCCGGGAAAATCATCGTCGCGCCGGATGCGTTCGGTCAGCATCGCCACGCGCATCACTTCGAACAGGTCATTGGTGTTGTTGTCGGTGCCGTATGCGATCGGCGCACCCGCCGCGCGCAGGGCCGGAATGGGCGGAATGACGCCACGATTGGCCGCCATCGCCGCCTGGTGCGAGATCACGGTGCGGGTGCGGCCCAGCAGCGCGATGTCGGCCTCGTCCACATACCGGCAATGCGCCGCGAACAGGCGCGGCCCCAGAAAACCCGCCTTGTCGAGATAGGCGGGCGGGCTCATCCCGTGATGCTTCTTGCTGAAGGCGACTTCGGCGCGGCTCTGCGACAGATGAATGGAATAATGCAGGTCGTATTTTTCCGCGAAATCATGCACCGCCTTCAGCAATTCGGGCGAAGAGGTTTCCGACAGCGCCGCGGTCGGAAAGACATTGATGCGGCCATTTTCCTTGCCATGCCAGGCGGAATAAAGATCGGCGATGCGCTTCATGCCTTCGTCGCGCCGCGCCGCCGAGAAGGCGGGCGTGGGCGCATTGGCGGCGCCTTCCGGCGACAAAGGACCCGGCACGTTCGAACTGTCGGCGATGGACTCCGCCAGCACCATGCGCAGGCCGCACTTTGCCAGGTTGGATGCATAGGGCGCGATCTCGCTGGCATATTCCGTCAAAGTGGTGGTGCCGGTCTTGATCGCTTCCAGTGCGCCGACGGTGGCCACCAGCGCCTTGTCCTCTGCCGAGAGCAGGCTTTCGGGCCGGACCGCCAGCTTGGCGGAATTGGGAAAACCGAAATCCTCGTTGAACCCGCGCGCGGCGACGTCGCGCAGATGGGCGTGACAATTGATCAGCCCCGGAAGGACCGCCTTGCCGCGCCCATCATAGATTTCCGCATTGGCATATTGGGGCAACACGTCACTGGCGGGTCCGATGGCGGCGATCTTGTCATTCACCACCGCCAGCGCCGCATCGTCCCAAATCCGGTCGGGGGTCGCGACCGTGACATGCGCGAAAACGATGGGCCGTCCCGGCGCGCCGCCTTGCGCCCGCGCCCCATTCTGCGCCAGCAGCAGCGCCGCCGATCCTGCGCCCGCCCCGGCCAGAAGCGCACGCCGGCTGACGCCGGAATTGGAATGGCACGGAGAATTCGTCATGGGCTGCCCCTCGTCTTGCAAGATGGCGGCGATGATGCGGCAATGATCGCTCAAGTCAATCAGCCCGCGCATTGTTGGGCTGGGCGGAGCCGCCTATAGTGCGCGCCTCGCGGCGGCACGCTGCACAGACCGGGGGCGGACATGCTCAAATCCCTGCCAATCGCAATCACGCTTTTCTTGTCCACGCCGGCGCTTGCCGCGCCGATGCACAATTTCACCGATCTGGCGCTGTCGCCCGATGGCGCCAGGACCGCGACGGTGGAAAGCGACGATCCCGGCGGCCAGGCGGAAGAGCCGCATGGCGTGGTCACGGTGCGCGACGGATCCGGAAAAGTGATCGCGCATTACGACCCGTGCAAAACATGCCGCTATTCCGGCCTCACCTGGTCGCCCAGGAGCGACGCGCTGGTCTTCCTCGCCGCCGACGACAAGGCGCATCAAACGACCCTGTTCAGCGCCGCATCCGATGCGCCCAAGGCACTCACCGTCATCAAAGGCATCGCCAACACGCCGCGCTTCTCGCCCGATGGCGCGCGCATCGCGATCCTGGCGACGCTCGGCGCGCGCAAGAAGACCGGCGCGGTCGAAGCCGCCGCCGCCCAGGTGGGCGAGATCGGCGCCAGCGAGGACGAACAGCGCATTACCATTCTGCCCGCGAGCGGCGGCGAAGCGAAGCCAGTCTCGCCCGCCGATACTTATGTCTATGAATATGGCTGGACCCCGGACGGCAAAGGCTTTGCCGCCACCGCCGCCAAAGGCAATGGCGACAACAATTGGTGGATCGCCAGCCTGAATTACATCGACGCCGGCAGCGGCGCATCGCGCGTGATCGCCGCGCCCAAAATGCAGATGAACATGCCGCGCGTGTCGCCCGACGGCAAAAGCGTCGCCTTCATCGGCGGGCTGATGAGCGACTGGGGCGCCATCGGCGGCGATGTCTACACAGTCGCGCTGTCCGGCGGCGCGCCGGTGGATGTGACGCCGAAATACAAAGGCACGTTCCAGGGTATCGATTGGCGCGGCAGCAGGCTGGCGGCCAGCGCCTTGATCGGCGACCGCGCCGCTGCCGTCAGCATCGATCCTGCCGCAAAGACGGTGCGTGTCGATTGGTCGTCACCTGTGACAACGAGCAGCCAGACCTTTAACGGCCCCATCGCCTTCAGCGCCGATGGCACCATCGCCGCCACCGTGCTTCAGGATTTCACCCATGCCGCAGAGATCGCACGCGGCAAATTACCGGCACTCGCAAACGTGACGCGGGAGAATGCGGATCAGCCCGCGATGGTGGCGGCGCAAAGCGTGCGCTGGAAGAATGACGGCTTCGATGTTCAGGGCTGGCTGGTCAAGCCGCTGAAACTCGCGCCCGGCAAGCATCCCATGATCACCATCGTGCATGGCGGCCCGTCTTCGGCCTCGCGGCCGCGTTATATCGCATCCGGCGGCCAGCGCGGCACCGGTTTCGAATTCGTCGGGCCGTTCATCGAGCGCGGCTATTTCGTCTTCTATCCCAACCCGCGCGGCTCTTACGGCCAGGGCGATGCCTTCACCCGCGCCAATATCCGCGACTTCGGGCGCGGCGACTTACGCGACATTCTGGCGGGCATCGATGCAGTGGAGAAGATCGCGCCGGTGGACGATGCCCGGCTGGGACTCTACGGCCATTCTTATGGCGGCTGGATGAGCATGTGGGCCAACACCCAGACCCACCGTTTCGCCGCCATCGTGGCGGGTGCGGGCATCGCCAACTGGACCAGCTATTACGGCCAGAACGGCATCGACAAATGGATGATCCCGTTCTTCGGCGCTTCGGTCTATGACGATCCGGCGGTCTATCGCGCCGCCTCGCCCATCGAATTCATCAAGAACGCCAAAACACCCACCCTCGCCTATGTCGGCGAACGCGATGTGGAATGCCCCGCGCCACAGTCGCTGGAGTATTGGCACGCGCTTCACACCATCGGCACGCCGGTCAAGCTGGTGATCTATGAAGGCGAAGGCCACCGCTTCCACAAGCCGGCGGATCTGGAAAATCTGCGCGGCCGGGTGCTGGACTGGTTCGGCACCTATCTCAAGCAGAAGCAATCCTGACGGAAGCCCGCATGCGCCAGAACAGGATCGCGGTGCCCAGGACCGTCAGCGCCAGCGCGACGCCGAATTCGTCGATCATGTAAGCGGTGACGGAGCCGCGCGCGCCCGTCAAAGGCGTGAAAAAGCTCTGGATGAAGACATTGTGGCTGGCGTGGCAGAGCACGCAGGGCCACACGCTGTCGGAGCGCAGCCGGAACCAGGTCAGGATCACGCTCGATCCCACCACCATGACCGTGAAGCAGGTCATCGCGAACCACCAGGGCGTGGCGCTGTGGTAATCGGCGAACAACAGAAGCGGCATGTGCCACACGGCCCAGATGAGGCCGCCCAGAACCGCGCCGCCGGTGAAGCCATAGCGCGCCACCAGCCGCGGCGCCATGAAGCCCCGCCAGCCGATTTCCTCCCCCAGCGCGCGGGCGCTCGCACCGATCATGCCGGTGGTCGCTGTCAGGATGAAATAAAGCGGCACGAAGGATGCGGGCTCGGTCGATTGCCAGCCCAGCCGCGACGCAATGGCGGCAATCGCGGCATGATCAGGGAAATAGCCCAGTCCCCATCCCCAGACGACCGTGTACCCCACAAGCGCATAGCCCAGGGGAACCAGGTATCCGGCGAGCGCGAATTTCCCGCCGATCCGGGACAGCCCCAAAGACGCGGTGCCCAATCCGCGAAAGCCAAGCGTGAGGAGCGCCGCGACAGCGGGGCACCACATCAGGGCTTCGACATAATGGCCGCCGCCCGCGCCGACATGGCCCGCCGCGATGATCAGGCCCCAGAAGATGCTGCTGAGCAGCACGGTCAGGAGCAGGAATATCTGGATCGCGGATCCGGGCCTTGGCAGCGCCACGCATTCCTCCCCTGCCCGCGGCTTGGCGCTGGCAATCAGAGATTATGGCAGCCGGGCGCGCCGATCCAGGGGCGAGACGTCAGCGCTCCCCGTCAGGCGAGCTTTTTCAGCGCCCCCGCCATGCTGTCCAGCGCCGCGGTCAGCGTTCTGCGCGAGGTCGAGACGTTCATCCGCATGTGGTTGGCGCCGCCATAGCCATAGGTGTTGCCGGGATTGAGCTGCACGAAGGCGTTCTTGGCGAACCAATGCCCCACCATCTCTTCGGGCATGATGGGTTTCTTGGCCACCATGGCCTGGCGGCCGGAATAATCCTGGCCCATCTTGGCGGCATTGCTGGCCGCTTGCCGGTTGGCCTCGTCGGCCAGTTTCTTGGCGCCGATCCTGTCGGCGATTTCGGTCACATCCAGCCAGCTGAGATAAGTGCCTTCCGGCTTGTTGCCGACCTTGATCATGGGGATGTTCGCCTTGATGTATTGATTGGCGAAGCCCTGATTGGCATCGATGTAATCGACGCACTGGTTGAGCCAGTCCTCGCCGCCCGCATAGGCCGCCTGCTCGGAAATCATGCCCAGCGTGTTGAGGTCGGCATGGTTCATCTCGATGGCGGCGTCGAACAGCTTGGGATTGGTGGAAAAGAACCAGGCGCATTTCTGGCCCGCCAGCGAGAAGGACTTGCTGCCCGATTTCATCGTGAAGCTGTTGGCGACAACCTCCTTGTTCGCCAGGGTGCTGAAGGGCACGTATTTGTGACCCTTCATGATGAAGTCGCAATGGATCTCGTCGGAGATCACGACGATATTGTGCTTGAGGCAAAGTGCGCCATAGCGGTCGAGTTCATCGCGCGTCCAGGAGCGGCCGACGGGATTTTGCGGATTGCAGAGGATCGAGACCTTGACCTGCGGCGTCATCCGCCGCTCGAAATCCTCCCAATCGATCTCGTAACGGCCGTTGACGTATTTCATCAGGCTCTCTTCCGCGACGGTCTTGGTGTAGCGAAGGTCGCCATAAAAGCCGTTATAGATCGGTGTCGCCATCAACACCTTGTCGCCCGGCTTGGTGAAGGCGCGCAGCGCGCAGATGATGCCGGCATGCACGCCGGTGGTGATGCCCAACAGATCCGGGTCGATGACATTTATGCCATAGCGTTTGCGGTTCCAGTCGATCAGGCCTTTCTTGAAGGCAACCGGACCGGGCGAACCCATATCGACATAGCCCCAATTCTCGTGCGCGACGCGCTTGCGCAGGGCGGCCGTGATGACGGGCGCGCAGCGGAAATCCATGTCCGCGATTCCCATGCCGGCGACGATATGATCCAGATGCTCGTTGCGCAGCGCCGCGTCCCATTTCACATCGTCGAACCCGATCCGGTTATAAGGCGTGTCGAAATCATATTTCCCCGGAGCCGGTGCGGCCGCCGCGTCTGTTGCGGCGGCAATGCTGGCTGCCAGCGGGCCCAGCGCCAGCACGCCACCGCCCATGCCTGCGCCCTTCAGGAAAGACCGTCTGTCCTGACCAAAATCCAGATCCGAGTTCATGCGAGCCTCCGTCATTGTTGACTGTGGCGCGGCGGGCTTCCCGAAATGCGGGAACGGCAGTCCGTCGTGGCCGCCATTCTTCCGGTTTCATGCTTCGTGTGGCACCACCGGAAGAATTATATCGTGCCACGATATATTTTTTCGACCTTGCAGCCAACTTACACTGACGTAATCCAATTCGGGCGCGGTTCCATCCGGTTCCCGGTTTTTGCAAAACACCCCAGTTCCCCGTTAGATGGCGCCGAAACGGCCGCAAGGCGGGCGGGGAAACGGCATGGTTCAAACTCTGAAATCCGGGCGCTCCGCCCTCCTTGTTCTTGGCGGGCTTGTGCTGGCGGGCGGCGTGCTGGCGGCGGCCTATGCGCCTTACGTCAATCTGGAAGTCGCGCCCTATATCAGCCACCACACCATCATCGACCCCGAGACCCCGCCCCTGCAAAAGGGCCATATGGTGGGCGATTATTTCTCGGTCGAGGATATCGGCCGGAACACGTTCGCCATCGGCGAGCCGCGCTATTACCAGCAGAATTACGCTTATCTGATAGTGGGCGAGACACGGGCCTTCCTGTTCGATTCCGGCTCCGGCACCCGCGACATCAGCCCGGTGATCAAATCGCTCACCAGCCTGCCGGTGACGGTGATGGTCTCGCACCTGCATTTCGACCATCTGGGCGGCATCGCGCCGTTCGACCATGTCGCCATGATCGATGTGCCGGAAACCCGCGCCGACATGAAGGACGGCTTGTTCACACCCAAGCGCTATGAATTTTCCGGCATCGCCGACAAGCGCGTGCGGCCATCTTTCCGCATCGCCGAATGGATCAAGCCCGGCGCGACGATCGACCTGGGCGGGCGGGTGCTGACGGTGTTGAACACGCCGGGTCATACCCCGAGCTCGGTATCGCTCTACGATCCGGCGGCGAAACGGCTTTTCACCGGCGACTATATCTATCCCACCACGCTTTATGCGTTTTCGCCCGGCGCCAGCATGTCGGCCTATCACGCCACGGCCCAACGCCTGCTCGCCACCATTCCCGGCGACACCATTCTGTGGACGGCGCATTGCTGCCGCAAGGATGGCGGCATCCTGGCGCCCTGGCTGGCGATGAAGGATTTGCGCGAGATGGACAATCAGCTTGTGAAAGTGAAAGCAGGCGAAGTTCCGCACACGGGTTTTTATCCGCGCGTCTACCCGGTCAATGACCAGATGACATTGGCGACAGGATTTCCCTGGAACAATCCCTGACGTAATGGGAATGCTATAAGCCGGCCATGACCCGAATCTTCGCCGCCCTGTTTCTCGCGCTTGTGATGTCTGCTCCGGGCCTTGCTCCGGCTTGGGCGGACGAGGGTTTGAGCGCCGCCGCCAACCACGCTTTCCTGACCGCGAATGCGCACAAGCCCGGCGTGCGCGTAACACACAGCGGGCTGCAATATCGCGTCCTGCGCAGCGGCTTCGGCACCCATCCCACGGGAGCCGATACAGTGCAGATCAGTTACAGCACGCGTCTGATCAATTCCAAGATGGTGGATTCCGCGACGGCGGACCTGCCCGCCGTCATGGCCGTCAACAATGTCCTGCGCGGCCTGAACGAAGCGTTGCAACTGATGCAGGCGGGCGATCACTGGGAACTGGTCATTCCGCCGGAGCTGGCGTTCGGCGGCAAGGGCACGCCGGACGGCACCGTGCCGCCCGATCAGGCGCTTGTGTTCGACATCACACTGATTTCCGTCACCCGCGCCCAGGCCGCGCAGTCGCAGGACGGCAGCCCATTCTCTCTTTATGGCCGCGACCGCGGCATCGGCCGCGAAGCCGGCGCGATGTTCACGCTCCGGCAATGACCGCTCCATCGCCGGACCCTGGAAGGAACGCCATGCAGATCAATCGCCGCTCGATCCTCGCCGCCGGCGCGGCCACGCTTGCGCTGGGTGCCGCGCGCCCCGCCCTGGCCGTGCCGGTCCTCTCGACGCGGAATTTCGGTTTAAGGCCCGATATCGCGCCGCGACGCAATGCCTGGATGGAGATCGACGCCGCGGCCTTCGAACACAATGTCGCCGAGGTTCGCAATATTCTGGGTGGCGGTTCCGCGCTTTGCGCCGTGATGAAGGCCGATGCCTATGGCAACGGGTTGGATCTGCTGATGCCTTCTGTGCGCAAGACCGGCATTTCCATCATCGGTTTCACCAGCAACGAGGAAGCGCGGGTGGCCCGCCAAATGGGTTATCGCGGCAAGCTGATCCGGTTGCGCACCGCCACCCTGGACGAAATCGAGGATGCCTTCGCCTTGAATGTGGAAGAACTGATGGGCAATCCCGCCGTCGCCCGGCGCATCGCGAACAGCTGGAGCCGCAAGGATGCCAACCATCCGCTGTCGGTCCATTTGTGCCTGAACAGCGATGGCATGAGCCGCAACGGCGTCGAGTTGAAGACCGATTACGGCAAGAAGGACGCACTCGCCATTCTGCAGACCCCGCTCAGGGTTGCGGGGCTGATGACGCATTATCCCACCGAGGACAAGGATGACATTCTGCGCCAGCTCGCCCGCTTCAACCAGGATACGGACTGGCTGAAAGCGAACGGTCTTCCGTCCGGCCCGCTGGTGCGCCACACCGCCAACACCTTCGCGACCCTGCATCATCCCCAGACAAGGCTGGACATGGTGCGGGTGGGCGGGGCGCTGTACGGGGACACCAGCGCGGACTTCCTTGCCCGCTTCCGGCCCACCATCACTTTGAAATCGCGGGTCGCGGCGGTGAACCATTTCCCGGCCGACGAAACCGTCGCCTATGACCGCACCTATCGCCTGACGCGCGAATCCTGGCTCGCCAACATTCCCATCGGCTATTCCGACGGCTATCGCCGCAGCCTGTCCCACGCCAACCAGCCGTCTTTCGCCAGCGAAGGCAAGAACAACACGCAGGTCTTGATCGGCGGCAAGCGCTATCCGCTGGTGGGGCGCGTGACCATGAACACCTTGATGGTGGATGTGACCGGCGATCAGGACAAAATCAACCTGAATGACGAGGTGGTCCTGTTCGGGCGCCAGGGCAATGACGTCATTACCCAGGCGGAGTTTGAGAGCAATTCGGCATCCTATGGTCCCGATCTGCTGGCCGTGCTGGGCAATTCCCTGCCCAAGATTCTGAAACGGACCTGACAACGGCCATGACCGATCCGGCGCGGCGTATCGAATCGGTCGATCTGGTCCGCGGCCTGATCATCGTGCTGATGGCGCTGGATCACACCCGCGATTTCTTCGGCGATCTGGCGGCCGACCCCACCGCAATGGCCACGACCACGCCGGGCCTGTTCTTCACCCGCTGGATCACGCATCTCTGCGCGCCCGCCTTCTTTCTTCTCACCGGCACCGGCGCGGCTCTGTCCCTGGCGAAGAAGTCGAAAACGGAGCTTTGCCGCTACCTCGTCACCCGCGGCCTCTGGCTGATCCTCCTGGAACTGGTGGTGATGCGCTTCGCGCTGCAATTCAACATCGACTATCAGACCACCATCATCACGGTGCTGTGGGCGCTGGGCTGGGCGATGATCGTGCTGGCGGGATTGATCTGGCTGCCAGTTCCGGCCGTTGCGGCGTTCGGTTTGATCCTGATCGCGGGGCACAATCTGCTCGACGGCATCGCGCCCGGCACCTTCGGTGCGTTCGCGCCGCTCTGGTCCTTCCTCCATGCGCCCGGCATCGTCTGGAACGATGGCCGGCATGTGGTGCTGATCTCTTATGTCCTCATTCCGTGGGTGGGCGTCACGGCGCTGGGCTTCTGCCTGGGGCGGCTGTTCCAAGGCGATGCGGCGCGGCGCAAGTCCTTGTTGCTGGGACTGGGCGTCTGCTGCATCGCCGCCTTCCTGGTGCTGCGCCTGCTCAATATCTATGGCGATCCGGTTCCCTGGACACCCCAGCTCACGCTGCTGCGCACGCTGATGTCGTTCCTGAACACCACCAAATACCCGCCATCGCTGGTGTTCCTGCTGATGACCTTGGGACCGGTCCTGCTGTTGCTGCGCGCTTTCGATGGGCGGATTCCGGAAATCTTGCGCCCGGCACTCATCATCGGCAAGATTCCGTTATTCTTCTATGTCCTGCACTTCTTTTTGATCCATCTTCTGGCGGTGCTCGCGGCTTGGCTGCGCTATGGCGAAATCGGCGCGCTGTTCCGCTCGCCCGACCTGGCGCATTTTCCCTTCAGCGAGCCGCCCGGCTGGGGCGAGCCGCTGCCCGTGATCTATGCGGTCTGGATCGGCGTCGTGCTGCTGCTCTATCCGCTCTGCCGTTGGTATGCGGGCGTAAAGACGCGCAGCAACGCCTGGTGGCTCAGCTATCTTTGAATGCCTGCCATGCTGTTGCCTTGCCGGCAGCAGCCGCAGGATGATGGCGCGTGAACCCGGAGGCGCCCATGACCGGCAACATTCATCGCCTGGATAAAGTCGCTCCGCGGCGCGGCGCCAATCTGTTGCTGGAAATCCTGAAAAGCGAAGGCGTCGAATATATTTTCGGCAATCCCGGCACCACGGAATTGCCGCTGATCGATGCGCTGCTGGAAACGCCGCAGATCCGCTATATCCTCGCCTTGCAGGAAGCGTCCGCCGTGGCGATGGCGGATGGCTATGCCCAGGCAGCCCGCAAGCCCGGATTCATCAATCTGCACACCGCCGGCGGCCTTGGGCACGGCATGGGCAATCTTCTCAATGCCAGCATATCGCAAACGCCGCTGGTGGTGACGGCGGGGCAACAGGATTCGCGTCACACCATCACCGATCCGCTTCTGTTCGGCGATCTGGTCACCATCGCCGCGCCCGCCGTGAAATGGGCGCATGAAGTCGCCCATGCCGACCAGCTTCCCATCCTGGTGCGCCGCGCCTTCAACGACGCCAAGGCGGCCCCCAAGGGGCCCGTTTTCCTTTCCCTGCCGATGGACGTGATGGAGGAAATGAGCACCGCCGGCATCAGCGAACCTTCGACCATCGATCGCAGGCCGGTGGCCGGATCGCTGCCGGAACTGGCGGCCCACCTGGCGGGCATCGCGCCGGGGCGGCTTCTGATTATCGCGGGCGATGAAGTGCATTTCAGCGATGCCGCGCCACAGATCGCGGTGCTGGCGGAAAGTCTGGGCGCGCCGGTCTTCTGTTCGTCCTGGCCGTCGCACATTCCCTTTCCCACCAACCATCCGCTCTGGTCCGGGAAGATGCCGCACAATGGCACCGAGATTGCCGCGCTGCTCGCCGACTACGACGCGATTTTCGCGCTGGGCGGAAAATCCCTGATCACCATTCTCTACACCGAAGGCTCGCCCGTGCCGCCGGGCTGCGCGGTGTTCCAGCTCACCGCCGATGTCCGCGATCTGGGCCGCACGTATATGACCGAATTGTCGGTGGTGGGCGATATCCGGGATTCGCTGCGCGCTCTCAATCCCTTGGTGGCGCAAAAGGCGGCGGCGCAGGCACCCCGCCGCGCCGCACTGGTGCAGGACGCGGGAGAACGCCAACGCCAGGCGCGCAAAGCGTTGGAGGAACAGGCCGCCGCGCTTTGGCACGCCCCGGTCATCGCGCCGTTGGTCGCCGCGCATGAAGTGATGAAAGCCATCGGCCCCAGCATCGCCATCGTGGACGAAGCGGTGGCGACCTCCGAAGGCGTGCGCGCCTTTCTCAACAGCCCGTCCAACCACCAATATTCCTTCCTGCGCGGCGGCGCACTGGGTTGGGGTATGCCCGCGGCGGTGGGCGCCAGCCTGGGCCTCGGCCGCGCGCCGGTGGTGTCGCTGGTGGGCGATGGCGCGGCACTTTATTCCCCCCAGGCGCTGTGGACGGCAGCGCATGAAGAATTGCCCGTCACCTTCATTGTGATGAACAACCGCGAATACAATATCCTCAAGAACTTCATGCGCAGCCGCGACGGCTATCTCGCCGCCCGCACCAATCGCTTCATCGCCATGGATATCGACCAGCCCGCCATCGACTATCCATCGCTGGCCCGGTCCATGGGCATTCCCGCGCGGCGGATCGAAAAGGCGGGCGACATTTCGGCCGCTATCGCTGCCGGCATCGCGTCGGGCAAACCCAATTTGGTTGAGATCGTGATTTCCGCCTGAAGTCTATTTCGCCGTCGCGTCCAGCAGATGCCGGTCGAGGTGGCGGCGGATATGTGCGGCTTCCGCCGGCGTGTTGGCCAGCGCGATGGCGCGGTTGAAATCGGCGCGGGCTTCGGCGCTATGCCCGAGCTGCAATTGGAAAGCGCCGCGCACGCCATAGAAATTGAAATAACCGGCCAGCGCCTTTTCCAGCGGCGCGATCATCGCCAGCGCCGCTTCCGGGCCATTCAGCTTGGCGGTGGCCACGGCGCGGTTGAGGGTGATCACCGGCGAAGGCTGCATCCGCTCCAGCGCCGCATACAAAGCGTCGATTCCCGCCCAGTCGGTGTCGGCGGCTTTGGCGGCACGGGCATGGGTGGCGGCGATGGCGGCCTGGATCTGATAGGGCCCGGGCCGGTTGTGCCGCATCGCCTTGTCCATCAGCGCCAGGCCTTCGCCGATCAGCTCGCCATCCCAACGCGTGCGGTCCTGGTCTTCCAGCAGAATGATCTCGCCTTCGGCATCGAAGCGGGCATGGCCGCGGGCATGTTGCAGCAGCATCAGCGCCGCCAGGCCCATCACTTCCGGCTCGGCCTGGAACAGGCGCAGCAACAGCCGCCCCAGCCGGGTCGCCTCGTCGCAAAGCGCGGCGCGCGCCTCGCTGTCGCCGGCGGAATAACCTTCGTTGAACACCAGATAGACCATCGCCATGACGGCGGCGAGGCGCTGGCTGCGCTCCACCGGGCCCGGCGCCTCGAACGGCACATCGGCACGCGCGACGCGCTGCTTGGCGCGGGTGATCCGCTGCTCCATCGCCGCCTCGCTGACCAGAAAGGCGCGGGCGATCTGCTTGACGGTGAGACCCGAGACGATACGCAGCGCCAGCGCGATCTGCTGCGTCGCCGGCAGATCGGGATGGCAGCAGATGAACAAAAGCCGCAACACATCGTCGCGATAATGCGAGCCGTCCAGCCGTTCGGCCAGCGGCGCTTCGGCATCCTCGACATCGGAGATCGCGTCTTCTTCCGGCAGGGCGACGGTGCGCGCCTGTTTGCGCACGCCATCCAGCCCGGCATTGCGGCCCACCATGATCAGCCAGGCGGCGGGATCGCGCGGCGGCCCGTTCTGCGGCCAGTTCTTCATCGCCCG
>CAYWWT010000019.1:0-17726 GCA_964461855.1 uncultured Rhizobium sp.
GAAGCCCAGCGGGTGAAACTGTCCAAGGAATTGTCACGCCGGGCTACCGGCCGCACGCTTTACATCCTGGACGAGCCGACCACAGGCCTGCATTTCCACGACGTGAAGAAGCTGCTGGAAGTGCTGCACCAGCTGGTCGATGCCGGCAACACCGTGGTTGTGATCGAGCACAATCTGGAAGTGATCAAGACCGCCGACTGGATCATCGATCTGGGGCCCGAAGGCGGCGATGGCGGTGGCGAGATCGTGGCATCCGGGACGCCGGAAGATGTGGCGAAGGCTGCCCGTTCCTATACCGGCCAGTATTTGAAACCGCTGCTGAAGGCCCGGGAGCCTGCGCGAAAACTGAAAGCAGGCTGATCAGACCGGCCGGCGGCTCAGGCCGGCTGGTCGTTCTTCAACATCTTATAGACATGGGCGCTGGCGCTCACGGTAAGACCCAGCAGCAGGGGCGCGAACAGGAAAAAAAGCCCTGCCGTGATCGGCATGTTGCGGCTGGCGAAATGGATCTGCGCCGCCACCATGGCGGTGGAGTCGAACAGCGGCGTGTCGAGCATGCGCGATCCCTCCAGCGCGACCTGCACCAAAATCATTGCCAGCCGCACCGGCACCACAACCGCCAGGAGCACACCAAGAATGCGCCAGAAATTGCCCGCGCTGAGCAGCCAGCAACGCGGCAGCACCGGGCCGGTTTCGGCTACCGATACCGCAGGCAGGAGAAACCCGAAGCGCAACAGGAAGAAGATCGCGCCGAGATAAAAGATGACCAGCGACGCCGCATTGGCGGGCTTGGTCCCCGGGCTGAGTACCGCGGCGGCGCCCATGCTCACGATCAGAAGCAGGGCGAAAAGAAAGCCTGCCACGCCCAGGCTGGCGCGGAACAGCCGCCATTCTTGCGGCCCGAACGCGAAATGCGCCAGTGCGCCCGATTTGCGGGTGCCCATGGCCAACTGCATCACCGGCACCGCCATCATGGCGAGCAGCAGCAATCCGATAAAGATCAGCGAGATCAGCCCCAGAACGGCCGGCCCCATGGACGCGAAATTGTTGGAGGCAAAGGCATTCGCCAGCGCCGTGAAGAAGCGTTGCAGCACGAAAAATCCCATCACGGTGGCCAGGATCGTCGGCAGCCAGATCAGCCCGATGATCGCGCCCAGATGGGTAAGCGTGAAATTGTAGGCGAAGCGGACCGTTTCCAGGACAGGGATCTTCGTCATCTCAGTCCTTCAAGACGAGGGCGCGCCGGGGCGGGTTCAGAATTCGTCAAACGGACGCATGTCGTCGAACACGGGGGGGCCGGCTTTGGTCGCCTCGTTCCACAGCCCCACCGCCCATGCCGTCATCGCCAGCGCCACCGGCGATTTCAGGACGCCGCGCAAGGGCTCGGCCATCGCCACCCAGCGGCGGCGCGGCACAAATACCGCCAGGCTCACCGCGGCCGCGGCCAGAACGCCAGCGCCGACCGCCAGACGCACATAATTCGATCCTTTGTCGTCAGCCATGTTGCTCTCTCAATGCACCGCCATAATGGCGGGCTTCTTTGCGCCTGTCAGCAGCGGTCCAGTCACAAAACAAGCTTTTTGCGAGGACAGTTTCGCACACCCGTCTTAATGCCCGGTATCTCCGGAAAAGACCCGGGCTTGGGCGGGGGATTACCCTCCCCTGCCCACGGAACACCTGCCGCCTTTTTCTTTGGCTGGTCTTTGGCCGGCCGGGCCTGCTAATCCCTCGCCATGAAAAATTTGCATGTGATCGGCGGCGGCCTGGCTGGATCGGAAGCGGCGTGGCAGGCCGCCGAGGCCGGCCTGGCGGTGACGCTGCATGAAATGCGCCCAGTCCGGGGGACCTTCGCCCACCAGACCGACGGCTTGGCGGAGTTGGTCTGTTCCAATTCTTTCCGCTCCGACGACGCCATGAACAATGCGGTGGGCTTGCTGCACGAGGAAATGCGGCGGGCCGGCTCGCTGGTCATGCGCATGGCCGACCGGCACAAGCTTCCGGCCGGCGGCGCCTTGGCAGTGGATCGCGACGGTTTTTCGCAAGGCGTGACGACGGCGCTGGCGGCTCATCCCTGTATCACCATCGCCCGCGAGGAAGTGACGGCGTTGCCGCCGCCTGAACAGGGACCTGCGATCCTGGCGACGGGCCCGCTCACCTCCGAAAGCCTGAGCGCCGCTATCGCACATGCCGCAGGTCAGGAGCATCTGGCATTTTTCGACGCCATCGCGCCGATCATTCATCGCGATTCCATCGACTTCGACATCGCCTGGTTCCAGTCGCGCTACGACAAGAAAGGCCCGGGCGGCGGCGATGCGGATTACATCAATCTGCCGTTGAACGAGGCCCAGTATCGCGGTTTTGTCGCGGCCCTGCTGGAAGGCGAAAAAACCGATTTCAAGGAGTGGGAAAAGTCCACGCCTTATTTCGAAGCTTGCCTGCCGATCGAGGTGATGGCCGCGCGCGGCGAGGAAACCTTGCGCTTCGGGCCGATGAAGCCGGTGGGGCTGCGCGATCCCAGATCGCAGACCCAGGCTCATGCCGTGGTACAATTGCGCCAGGACAATGCGCTGGGCACCTTGTGGAATATGGTGGGGTTCCAGACCAAGCTGCGTCACGCAGAACAGGTCCGCATATTCCGCAGCATCCCCGGTCTGGAAAAGGCGGAGTTTGCGCGGCTGGGAGGCCTGCATCGCAACACCTTCATCAATTCGCCCCGCCTGCTGGACACGCAATTGCGGCTGAAGACCCAGCCGCACCTCCGCTTCGCCGGACAGGTGACCGGCGTGGAAGGCTATGTCGAAAGCGCCGCCATCGGTCTTCTCGCCGGACGTTTTGCGGCAGCGGAAACCAGAGACGAAGAGATTTCCCCGCCGCCGCCCACAACTGC
This sequence comes from uncultured Rhizobium sp., assembly GCA_964461855.1. Classification (GTDB taxonomy): domain Bacteria; phylum Pseudomonadota; class Alphaproteobacteria; order Micropepsales; family Micropepsaceae; genus Rhizomicrobium. Next base: position 2,888 of record CAYWWT010000019.1, read on the forward strand.
GTTCGGAGCGTTGCTCGCGCACATCACTGGCGGCGCGGATGCCAAGACTTTCCAACCCATGAACGTTAATTTCGGATTGTTCCCGCCCCTGCCCGCAAAGCCCAAAATCAAGGGCAAGGACCGCAAGCGGGCCATGAGCGAACGGGCCTTGGCGGATCTCGGTGGCTGGCTGGAAAAAAGGAAATTGGCGGAAAACCAGGTATAGTTCCGGGCGTTACTCTATGAGCAACCAAGCGGAACCATCATGGACACACCTCTCGAGCTTTCCTTCCACAATATGGATTCCTCTGACGCCCTGAAGACGGCCGTGGACGATCACGTCGCCAAGCTGGAGCAGATTCACGACCACATTATCGGCTGTCGGGTCGTGATCGAAATGCCGCACAAAAGCCATCGTACGGGACAGAATATCCCTGACATTCATGTCGTGCTGCGCGTGCCGGGCAAGGAACTGGTGGTCAGCCGCGAAGCCGCACGCGGATCCGAAAAGTCTCCCGCCGACGCTTATGCGCTGCTCGACGATGTCTTCCGCGCAGCGCAGCAGCAGCTCAAGGATTACCGCCGCATCATTCAGGGCGATGTGAAATACAAGAGTGGCGAAGCGCGCGGGGCCCGGGGCGAGAGCGGCTTGGTCTGATCACAGACGCTTCTTCATCGCCGCACCGAGCAGCGCCATCTGGCGCCTGTGGATGGGCACGTCCCGTCCAAGGCGCTTCAGATAAACCGGCACCAGGGCGGCGGGCAAAATAGCGGGCAAGGATGCACGGGGCTTGGGTCCGCGCCGCGCCGTCATGAAATGGTCGCGCGCGCGCAAAATCGTCTGCCGCACCGCGGCGGCGATGCGCGGATCATTCTCCAGGACGAAATATTCGTCCGCCGTCAGATGGAGCGCGGAAAGCAGATCGAGCGGCAGATAGAGCTTATGCCGGCGATTGTGGAACGGCCGGGACCGCAGCAGGCCGGCAAGCCCATAGGCCAGAGCCGCCTCGCGGGTGATAGCCGGATCGCCGCCCAGAATTTGCGCCGCCAGACGCATCACGCCGCCGCCGGTGGCATCGAGATAAGCCTCCAATCCCGCAAAATCGGCGAAATGCTCGCTTGAAGAATCGAAGGCCCGCGCCGCGACGATCGCTTCAAAGTCGGCGAGCGCCAATCGGTGCGCGTCGAACAAGGCCTCGAGGCCGCGCGCCACATCGTGATTGCGGGCGGCGCCTTTCGCGGCACCCTCGACCGTCTCGCGCCACCATTCCAGCCGGATCGCGCCCAGCATCGGCTCACGCACGCTTTCGGCCACATGCGCGACTTCGTGATTGAAGGCATAGAGAGCATGAAGATATGGCCGGTGCGGCGCCGGCGCGAATAGGCTGGAAAAATAACGGTCCGGATCTGCGGCCCGAACCATCTGGCCAAGCCGGATCGCGAGGGTCGTGTCCATCAAAAAAGAACCATCCGTATGGCCGGCTCCTTCCCGAAATTGAGCCTGGAGGAAATGTTAGGCGCTTCGTTAGGAACCTGCCATCGGGTGGCGACACTCCCGAGCCATTCTTCCCCTCTGCGCGCAGCGCATGAAAGGGGAGATGATGCCTGGAGCGCGCCCTCTGGCGTGCGGAGCAGGGGCGAGTGATTAAATCGTCAGCTTGCGGGGCCGCGCGGCGTTGAGCCAGGCGATCACGATCAACCGCGTCACCATCACGGCGGTGAAGAAGGAGGTGATGATGCCAAGCCCCAAGGTAACGGCAAAGCCCTTGATGGGGCCCGAGCCCAACTGAAACAGAATCAGCGACGCAATCAGGTGGGTCATGTTGGCATCGATGATGGTCGCCATGGCCCGGCGAAACCCAGTATCGATGGAGGCCAGCATCGAGCGTCCGTTGCGCTGTTCTTCCCGGATTCGCTCATAGATCAAGACATTGGCGTCGACCGCCATGCCCATGGTGAGCACGATGCCCGCAATGCCCGGCAAGGTCAGCGTGGCGCCGAGCAAGGTCAGAATTGCCAGAAGCAGGACCACGTTGAAGGTCAGCGCGACATCGGCGAAGAGCCCGAACATGCCATAGCGCAGGATCATGAACAGCGCGACCAGGGCCAAACCGCCCATGGCGGAATAGCGGCCGGCTTTGACCGAGTCGGCGCCCAGTTCGGCGCCCACCGTGCGTTCCTCGATAATTTTCAGCGGCGCCGGCAAAGCACCTGCCCGCAAAAGAACGGCAAGATCATTGGCTGTCTTGGTGGTGAAGCTGCCGGTGATCTGGCCGGACCCGCCCAGAATCGGTTCCTGGATCACGGGCGCGGACAACACCTGCTTGTCCAGCACGATGGCAAAGCGGCGGCCGACATGCTCCTTGGTCATCTCGCCGAACTGGCGCGCGCCGACACTGTCGAACCGCGTGGTGACCGCCGGCTGGCCGCTCCGTGAATCGAAGGCCACGCCCGCATCGGTCAACCGGTCGCCCGAGACCAGAACGCGGCGCTGGACCACGATCTTCTGCGGCACCTGCCCCGGGATTTCGGTCATCATGGGCAGGATGTCATCGCCGATCGGCGCGGTCGCCGCATTGGGATTGGCGGCTTCGTCCACCAGCTGGAACGTCATTTTGGCGGTCTTGCCAAGAATGTTTTTCAGCTGTTGCGGGTCCTGAAGGCCGGGGACTTCGACCAGGACGCGGTCTTCGCCCTGGCGCGAAATCGACGGCTCGCGGGTACCCAGTTCGTCGATGCGGCGACGCACCACTTCGATCGACTGTTCCAGGATCTGCTGCTTGGCTTGAACCTTGTAGGCGTCGGTCATGCGCAAAACCATGACGCCGCCGCCGGACTCCGTTATGTCATACTGCTTGGTGCCACTGCCCAGGACCGAAGTTGCCAGCGACGGATTGAGATCGGTGACCAGCTTCTTGGCTTCGGCATAGCGGCCCGTATCGGTCACCTTGACGGTGACGGTTTCGCCTTTGGCGCCCAGATCGGTGTAACCGATGCGCGCCTTGCGGAACGCAGCCCGGATATCGCCGATCATCGCCTCGGCTTTGTCCTTCATCACCTGATCGAGTTGAACCTCGAGCAGAAGATAAGAGCCGCCCTGCAGATCCAGCCCCAGATTGACGCTGCTTTTCGGCAGCCAGGAGGGAAAGCGATTCAGAACATTGTCGGGCAGCGCATTGGGAAGAGCGACCAGGCCCCCGACAAGCAAAAGCAGGAAGGTGATGATACGCGTCCAGGGCGAAACTTGCAGCACGTCAGTTCTTCTCTTCCGTGCTTTGCGCCTTGGGCCGCACATCGTTGAGCGCGGCTTTCAGGACCTTGACCTGAACATTGTCGGCGATCTCGACCAGGACTTCCTGGTCCTCGGCACCCGGCGCCTTGACCACCCGTCCGACGATGCCGCCGATCACGACGGTATCGCCACGGCGCAGGCCTTCGACCTGCTTGCGCAGTTCCTTGGCGCGCTGCTGTTGCGGGCGCCAGAGAAGGAAGTAAAAGATCGCCAGCATCGGGACGATCAACGTCAATGTCTGGAATGTCGGATCGGACATGTTCATGGACGGACGTTCTTTCACTTCTGGGGCGGATGCGGGCGGACTATAGCGGGGGCGGTCCTGTTTGCAACCGTGCAAAAACAAGGACTTAGAAAATGAAAAAGCATGAAAAGCCCTCCAATGCAGAGGCCGGACTGGCGGCGCGCGTCACCGCGGCCCTGGAACGGCTGGCGCCAGCCCCGCTTCCCCAGCGCTTGCCTGCCCAGGGATCGGCGTTTGTGTGGGAGCCCGCACTGGGCACGCTTGCGCCGGTCGCCCATGTCGCCAGCATCGAGATGGATCTGCTCAAGGCCATCGAAAATCAGCGCGAGACGCTTTTCGCCAATACGCGCCGCTTCGCCGACGAATTGCCCGCCAACAACGCGCTGCTCTGGGGCGCACGGGGAATGGGCAAAAGCTCGCTGGTCAAAGCCGTGCACGCCGAGGTCAATCGCGGGCGAAAAAAGCCCCTCATCCTGATCGAAGTCCATCGCGAGGATATCGCCAGCCTGCCCCAGCTGCTCCGCCTGCTGCGCAGTGACGGCCGGCGCTTCTTGCTGTTCTGCGACGATCTTTCCTTCGACAAGGACGATACCAGCTACAAGTCGCTGAAGGCGGCCTTGGAAGGCGGGATCGAAGGCCGCCCCGGCAATGTGCTTTTTTACGCCACCTCCAACCGCCGCCATCTGATGCCGCGCGATCTGGTCGACAATGAACGCGCGACCGCGATCAATCCGGGCGAAGCGGTCGAAGAGAAGGTCTCGCTGTCAGACCGGTTCGGTCTCTGGCTCGGCTTCCATAATTGCAGCCAGGACGATTATCTGGCGATGGTGGAGTCCTATGCCGGTCATTTCGGATTGAAGATCGCGCCGGAGGCATTGCGTACCAAGGCGCTGGCCTGGGCAATGGGACGCGGCGGAAGATCCGGCCGCGTCGCTTGGCAGTTCATTCAGGATATGGCCGGGGAACTGGGTCAGAAAATCTGACCGGCACTTCTTAAGAGCTACGCGCCATCAAAAGCGGCTTTGGATTCACCGGCTGCGTGTCGCGGCGGATCTCGAAATGTAGTTGCGGCGAGCTCACATCGCCGCTCTTGCCCGCATAGCCGATGACCTGCCCCCGGCTGACCACATCGCCGCGGTTCACGACCAGCCGGTCGGCATGCGCGTAGGCAGTGACATAGCCGTCCTGATGCTTGATCAGAACAAGGTTGCCGTAATCCTTCAACTCATTGCCGGCATAAGTGATCGTGCCGCTGGCCGCAGCATGGATCGGCGTGTCCATCGGCGCGGCGATATTGATGCCGTCGTTGCGCTCGCCATTGGCTGGGCCTCCGAAATCCGAAATCACCGGTCCCGACACCGGCCAGACGAAGCTGGGCGCGTTGGGATCGTCGGCGCGCGGCGGCTGTGAAAGCGGCGCGCGATAGACCGGCGCGGATGCGACTTTCGGCGAATGCTTGGGGCGCGGCTTTGGCGTGGCAACGCGCGGCAGGTCAACTCGCGTCACGTCATTGCGCGCGACTTGGCGTTTGGGAAGCTGGTCGTTGACGCCCCAATCGAAGGTGGTTTCCGGACTCTGCGTACAGGCCGCAAGCCAGGGCGCGCAGATCAGCGCGGCCAGCACGGCTTTCTTTACGGACCCGTCCATTTCATGCCTTCTGCATGATGTCTCGAATCGGGATCATGTTCGGGAAGAGTGAAGAAGGCTTTAACTCTGGAGAGAATGCTTAAGGTTCCCTGTCAGCCGGGAACCGAATTTCGCCCAAGCTTTTCCTGCATTTTTTCCAGAACTGCCGTCTCGGTCAGGTTCATATGCAGCGGGGTTACCGAAATCTTTCCCTTATAGACCGCGCCCAGATCGGTTCCTTCCGGCGGAGAAGCCCGGCGGCGGCGCAGCCCGATCCAGTAATAAGCACGGTTGCGCGCGTCGCGGCGTTCCTCGATTTCGGTGGATTGCAGATCGTAGCGGCCCTGGGGAACCAGCGCCCAGCCTTTCACGTCCGCTGCCGCGGCGTGCGGGAAATTGATGTTCATCAAGGTACCGTCGGGCCAGCCCGTATCGAGCAGCTGCCGGATCAGGCGCGGGCCATGGACCTCTCCCGGCGACCAGTCGATATCCTCACGCGTCTCCTCATTGCCCGCCTGCGACAGCGCCACGGAAGGAATACCGAGCGCGCAGCCTTCCATCGCGCCCGCGATGGTGCCGGAATACGTGACATCATCGGCCAGGTTGGAACCCCAATTCACCCCGGACAGAACCAGCGCCGGCGGCTTGTCCTTCAGAAGCTGCAGGCACCCCATCATCACGCAATCGGTCGGCGTGCCGCTGACCGCATAGCGACGCTGGGAGACTTCCCTTAAGCGGAGCGGCATGGTGAGGGTCAGCGAATGCGACGCGCCGGATTGTTCGGCTTCCGGCGCGACGACCCAGACATCGTCCGAAAGCGCGCACGCGATTTTTTCCGCGACCAGAAGACCCGGCGCATTAATGCCGTCATCGTTGGTGACCAGAATCCGCATCAAGCCTTTCCGATTGCCGTCTTGCCGCCCATATAACTCTGCAAGGCCGATGGGATCGCGACACTGCCATCTGGCTGTTGATAATTTTCCAGGATCGCCACCAGGGTGCGCCCCACGGCCAGACCGGAGCCATTGAGCGTATGGACCGGACCCTTCGTCTTGCCATCGGCGCCGCGCCAGCGCGTGTTCATGCGCAAGGCCTGGAATGGCCCGCAATTGGAGCAGGAGGAAATCTCGCGGTAAGCATTCTGGCCCGGCAACCAGACTTCGATGTCATACGTCTTCTGCGCCGAGAAACCCATATCGCCGGTGCAAAGCGTCACCACCCGGTGCGCGAGATCGAGCTTTTTGAGAATTTCCTGCGCGGCATCGGTCATCCGCTCATGCTCGGCTGCCGATTGTTCCGGCGCGGTGATGGAAACCAGTTCCACTTTGGAGAATTGGTGCATGCGGATCATGCCGCGCGTGTCGCGGCCGGCCGCACCTGCCTCGGCCCGGAAACAAGGCGTGAAGGCGGTCATGCGCAGCGGCAATTCCGCCTCGCTGACGATTTCGTCGGCGACATAATTGGTCAGCGGCACTTCGGCGGTCGGCACCAGCCAGAAGGGATCGCCTTCGCCCGTCGGCACGCGAAACAGATCATCCTGAAATTTGGGCAACTGTCCCGTGCCGAACATCGCAATGCTACGGACCAGAACCGGCGGACTGACTTCGGTGTAACCGAATTGCTGTGTGTGCGTGTCGAGCATGAAGGCGGCGATCGCCCGCTCCAGCCGCGCCAGATCCGACTTGAGATAGACGAAGCGTGCGCCCGATACCTTGGCGGCGCGCTCGAAATCCATCTGGCCCAATGCCTCGCCGATCTCGAAATGTTGCTTCGGCGCTGCAATGACAGGCGGTTTGCCGAAGGCGCGCGCCGTTACCGGTACATTGGCGGTTTCGTCGGGACCGTCGGGAACCTCGGCGGCGGGAATGTTGGGGATCGTCGCGAGCGCGTCCCGCAGGCCCGCTTCCAGGCTCCGCTGCTCCGCTTCGCCCTGCTGGATCGCCTCTTTCAGTCCGGCAACTTCCTCCAGCAACGCTTGGGCCTGGGCGTCATCTTTCTTCGCTTTGGCCTGGCCGATCAATTTGGAGGCTTCGTTGCGGCGCGCCTGCTGGGTCTGAAGCCGGGTCAGCAATTCCCGCAAAGCCTTGTCCTGCGCCAACAGGTCCCGGGTCAGCGCGGCACCATCCAGCCCCCGGCGGGCAAGTCCGGCCGCGAATGCGTCGGGATTGTCCCGGATAACGCGGATATCGTGCATCGGCGAAGGCCCCTGAATAGCTTGGCGAGGCTCATGCCATGGGCGGCCCCACCGGTCAAAGCCCCGCGTTTGCCCGCCTGGCGGCGGCGCGGACCGCGTCGTTAGCGATTGGCTAATTTTTTGCGGCATTTTTGGGGCGTCCCTGCAACCAGAGCGAAACTGCTTTCAACGTAGGATAGTGAGGTTTTTCAGGGGAGCGTATCCGGACGCCGGATGCGCAGTGGGGCTTGAAATTTCCAGGGCCGAAGATGCTGTGGACGCGGTTCGAGCGCCGATTGGGGGCCATGAGCCCGACCGGCAGCACGATCACGCTGTCCGCATTGGCGGTCGTGATGGCTTCGCTGGTCCATCTGGTTCTTTATTTCGACGGCGCGAAGCTGACCGCCCTCGCTTTCTTCAATATCGTGATCGAAACATTGGCCGTGGCGGTGCCGCTGATCCTCTATTCGCGCCGGGTGATCCTGCAGCTGGAAAAAGGCCGCCACCAGCTTACCGCCATGTCGCGGCGGCTTGCTTTTGCGGTGGATGAAGCCGAACTGGCCAACCGCGCCAAATCCTCCTTCCTCGCCAATATGAGCCATGAATTGCGCACACCGCTGAACGCGATATTGGGCTTCTCGGAAGTGATGAAGGACCAGCATCTGGGACCGATGCTAAATCAGCGCTATCTGTCCTACGTCAACGACATACACGCCAGCGGCCGGCACTTGCTCGCCATCATCAACGATGTGCTCGACCTGGCCAAGATCGAAGCCGGCAAGATGAACGTGGATAATGCCGCACAATTCGAACTGGCGCCTGTGCTGGTCTCGTCACTCGCCATGCTCCAGGGACTGGGCGAGAAATATGGCGTCACGGTCCATAATGAAATCCCGGAAGACGGGCTGCAATTAAAAGCGGTGGAGCGGATGGTCCGCCAGATCGTCATCAACCTAGTCGGCAATGCGATTAAATTCACCCCGGCGGGCGGCGCGGTATTCCTGTCCGGCGGCCGGCGCCCCGACGGCTGTTACGAGATCGCAGTACGCGATACCGGCGTCGGCATGACCGAAAAGGAGATGGTGCACGCGCTGATGCCGTTCGGTCAGAATGACAACCGCTTCACCGGCAAGCATGACGGAACGGGATTGGGGCTTCCCTTGGCCAAGGCGATGCTGGAACTGCATGACGGCACGCTGACCATGGCAAGCGTGCCGGAGATAGGAACCATAGTGACGATGATATTCCCGGCGCATCGCGTTTCGGCGCGCGGCCTGGTCGCGGCCTGACCTAAGGAACCAGCTCCGTGCCGCGGCGGGCGGCATCTTCGCGGTCCCGTTTGCGCTCGATGGTGACGACGCAAAGAATCGAGATTTCGTAAAGTGCGACCAGCGGAAAAGCGAGGCTCAGCATCGAGATCGCATCCGGCGGTGTGAAGATGGCCGCCACGCCGAACAGGCCGACAATGGCATAACGGCGCATGTCGCGCAGGCCCTTGGACGTGACGATGCCGACCTTTCCCAGAAGAGACAGAAGCACCGGCAATTGGAAGGTCAGGCCGAACGCAAAGATCAGCGTCATCACGAAATCGAGATAGTCGGCAACTTTGGCCTGAAGCTGGATGCCCATCGTCCCGGCGGTGGTGGGAATCTGATAGCCGCTGAAGAACTCGATCGAGAAAGGCAGCATGATGTAATAGACGAAGGCGGCGCCCATGATGAAAAGCACCGGCGTCCAGAACAAGAACGGCAGGAAGGCCCGCTTTTCATGTTTGTAGAGACCGGGCGCCACAAAAATCCAAAGCTGCGCCGCGATCGCCGGAAAGCCCAGACAGATGCCGCCGAACATGCCGATCTTCACCTGGGTGAAGAAGACCTCGTACAGCGCCGTATAGATCAGGTGGTCGTTGCTGGCGCCTTTGAGGGCATTGTGCAGTGGGATGGTGAGGAACTGGAAGATGGGCCCGGAAAAAGCGAAGCAGATGGCAAAGCAAAGGCCAAACGACACCATCGCCCAGATCAGGCGTTTGCGCAGCTCGACCAGATGCTCCATCAGCGGCGCGCGCGTGGCATCCAGGGCCGCTTCATCTTCGTTCGTCGGCGCGTTCACGGCGTGGCCGCCGTCTGCGGACCGGTGGTCTGCTCCGCATCGGGATTGGGTTCGGATTCCGAAGCGGGCGTCTCGGACACCTGATATTCACCGCTGCGCGGCGCGGGTGCTTCTTGCTGCGCCGCCGCCCGGGCCTCGGCAATTTCGGTATCGATGGGATTAAGCGTGCGCTCGATCTCGTTGCTGAAATCGGCGACGGGATCGGTGGCGCGAAGCTTCTCGACTTCGGCGCGCAACTCGTCCAGTTCGCTCTGGCGCGCCATGTCGTCGAAGCTCTTTTTGAACTCGTTGGCCATGTTGCGCGCCTTGCCCGCCCAGCGACCAGCCATGTTCATCAGGCGCGGCAGATCCTTCGGACCCACCACGACCAACGCCACGGTGAGCATGATGAGAATATGGCTCCAACTGAAAAGATCGAACATCCAAGGACCCTTACGAGGCCCTTAGTGGGGCGCCGGATCCTTGTTGACGTTCGCAGTCTCGCGCGTCTCGGCATTGATCACCCGCGGGTCCTTGTCGGGTTCGCTCAAGCCCTTCTTGAAGCTGTTGATGCCCTTGCCGAAATCGCCCATCAGGTCGGAAACCTTGCCGCGCCCGCCGAACAGCACCAGGGCGATGACGCCCAAAATTACGATATGCCAGACGCTGAACGCACCCATTACGTCTCTCCTCAATCCCCGCCTTGTGAAGCGAACCCCCGCCGGCCCCGGCCCGGCTTTGCCTCAGTTAAACCCCGTCGCCGGGGGGCAACGCAAGGCCACCCCCAGATTAAGACAAATTCCCAGCCGATGCACGGGGTTAACCGACAAGTATTTCGCCGCGCCGATCCATGGCTTCCGCCAGGGCGCCCAGCCGCTTCTGGACCGGCTCGCTGGCAATGGCTTCCCGCTTGCCGGGGACTTCCAGCACCACCTTGGACGGCGTGAGCCGCAGCCGATAATGGCCCAGCTCGCCCGCCGCCGAAGCGGACAGGGAAAAAGCGAAACGCCAGGCCAGCCCCAGCCGCAGGGCCCGCTTCTCGTCATCCTTGTCCAGCAGCCCCGCCAAGGCGAGGTCGCGCGGAAAATCCTCGTCGCCGGAATAGCGATGGAAGATCGAACTGGCGATCAGGGCACGGGCGCGATGATCGGCGCCGGAAAAAGGCGCGGTGAGAACCTGATTGAATGTGCCCGCGGCGCGGTTGTCGGGATGACGCCGCCAGCCGATATCGGAAAAATTCGCCGACGCCTCGCGGATGCGTCGCAGTTCCGTCCCCTCACCCTCGAACAAGGGCTGGGTCCAGTCGAACATTTCGCGCGCATGCAACGATACGCGCGACAATCTTTCATTCGCGTGGCGCGCGAATTCCAGCAGCGGATCCTTGAAGCGCTCCTGCGCGGGCAACAGCGCATGGAAAAGCCCTTCGCGCAGGCCATAAGCGGAAATCACCACATCCTTGATGTCGCCCGCCAGCAGCAATCGCTCCAGCACCGCCGCGCCGTAAGGAAGCGACTCCGCGCGGCGCTTGGACACCACCTTGATCTTGCGCACCGATTCCCGGGACAGGCCGGCCAGCACCTTGCAGAGGCGCAGGGCCCGGCCGCGCGGGATCGTGTAATGCTGCAGGACATGGAGCGGATAATGATGCTCTTCCATGTCCACTCGCGCGAAGCTGCGCCAGATGCCGCCCACCGCGTAAAGCGCCGGCGCGACCAGGCCGGAGATATTCTTGAGCCCCTTGTCGACGATGTCGCGGGCCTTGTCGGGATCGCCCTTGGCCTGATCCATCAGGCGTAAGGGTCCGAACGGCAGGGTCCAGGCATTGCCTGTTTTCCCCGCCTTGACGGTGACCATGTCGAGGCTGCCGCCGCCCAGATCCGCGACCAGGCCCGAGGCGTCCGGGATCCCGGCCACCACCCCGTCGGCTGCGATGCGCGCTTCATCCTCGCCCGCCAGCACGCGCACCGGCGAACCCCAGGCGCGCTCGGCGCGGGCAATGAACTCGGCGCCGTTGCTGGCGTCGCGGGCTGCCGCCGTTGCCACCGCTTCGCGCAATTCGACCTTCAAGCCGTCCGCGATCATGCGGAACCGGGCCAGAGCTTCCAGCGCGGCGGCGCAGCCTTCGGCATGCAGCCGGCCCGACGTCACCATGTCGCGCCCGATGGCGCAGATCGATTTTTCGTTCTGCAGCGTGGCGGCGGTGCGGCTCAGGCTTTCATAGACGACCAGACGCACCGAATTGGAGCCGATATCGACAATAGCCACAGGCCCGCGCGCCTCGGCGGCGCGCGATCCGGGTGCGGCGCGGGATTCACTGGCGGCGGACAAGGATCAGGACCGGCGCTTGCGGGCGCCCTGCCCTTGAATTTTCAGTGCGCGTCCCCGGCCGGAAAGCGAGGGGTTGGTCATGAAATATGTATGCGCGGAGAAGGCATCGGCGTCCTCGGAATGGGAATCGCGGGTATAGGTCCCGTCCGCCTTCATATACCAGCTTTGCGCCTGATCCTTCAGCAGCGCCACCATGATCTGATCCAGCACCTGTTGATGGACCGTGGGATTTTCGATGGGAACCAGCGTCTCGACACGGCGGTCCAGGTTGCGCGGCATCCAGTCGGCCGAGGAAATGAAGATTTTCGCATCGGGCGACGGCAGACCATGACCCGCGCCAAAGGCCACGATGCGGCCATGCTCCAGAAACCGTCCCACGATGGAGCGCACGCGGATATTCTCCGACAGACCCGGCACGCCCGGCCTGAGGCAGCAGATGCCGCGCACCACCAACTCGACTTTCACGCCGGCCTGGCTGGCGCGATAGAGCCCGTCGATCATCGCCGGATCGACCAGCGAATTCAGCTTGATCCAGATTGCGGCAGGCTTTCCCGCCCGCGCATGCATGATTTCCTGCTGAATGCCCTCGACCAGACGGCCGCGCAGCGAGAAAGGCGATACCGCCAACCGCTCCAGCGCATTGGGCTCGGCATAGCCGGTGATGAAATTGAACACCTGGGCGGCATCACGGCCGAGCGCCGGGTCCGCGCTGAACAGCGACAGGTCCGTATAAACCCGGGCCGTCTGGGAATGATAATTGCCGGTCCCGAAATGGACGTAGGTGCGAAGCTGTCCGCTCTCGCGGCGGACCACCATGCTGATCTTGGCATGGGTTTTGAGCGCGATGAAGCCATAAACGACCTGCACGCCTGCCCGCTCAAGGTCGCGTGCCCATTTGATGTTGGCGGCTTCATCGAAACGCGCTTTCAATTCCACCAGGGCGGTGACGGATTTTCCGGATTCCGCCGCCTCGATCAGCGCCTGGACGATGGGACTGTCCTGGCTGGTACGATAGAGCGTCTGCTTGATCGCGACCACTTCGGGATCCGCGGCCGCCTGGCGCAGGAACTGCACCACGCTGTCGAAGCTTTCGAAGGGATGATGGACGATCAAATCCTTTTCGCGGATGGCGGCGAAGCAATCGCCGCCATGATCGCGGATGCGCTCGGGGAAGCGCGCATTGTAGGGCTTGAATTGCAGGTCCGGCCGCTCGGGGATGATCAACTTGGAAAGATCGGACAGGCCCATCAGGTTTTCGATGTCCACGATCTTGGTTTCGTCAAGATCCAGATGCGTGGCGATGAACTGGCGCAGATGCGCCGGCATCGACTTGGAGCATTTCATGTGAATGACGCTGCCGCGGCGGCGGCGCTTCAACAGTGACTCGAACAGAAGCACCAGGTCTTCGGCTTCTTCCTCCACCTCCACGTCGCTGTCGCGCAGGATGCGGAACATGCCCCAGCCCGAAACGTCATGACCGGGGAACAGCTTGTCGAAATAAAGCGCGATGACATGCTCGAGCGGGATGAAGCGCGCCATTCTGCGGTCGGCATCGGGCAGCCGGACGAAACGCTTGAGCTGCGGCGGCACCGGAATCAGCGCCATGAATTCCTTGTTGTCGCGCCGGTTGGTCAACGACAGGGCGATGGTGAAGCCCAGATTGGGGATGAACGGGAAGGGATGGGCCGGATCGATGGCGAGCGGCGTCAGGACCGGAAAGATCTGCTCGCGGAACTGCGCGTCCAGAAAAAGCGTGTCGCGGTCTTCGATCCCGTCCCCGGTAAGAACCCTTATGCCTTCCTTGCGCAATTCCGCGTCCAGCACCGACCAGACCCGTTGCTGATCGGCGATGAGGGCGCGCGCCGTTTCATCCACTTTCGCCAGCTGGATGGCGGGGGACAGACCGTCGGCGGACGGCGTCGTGATTCCGGCGCGCACCATGCCCATCAGGCCGGCGACGCGCACCATATAGAATTCGTCCAAATTCGATGCGGAAATGGAGAGAAAGCGCACCCGCTCGAACAGCGGATGGCGGCGGTTCTGCGCCTCTTCGATCACCCGGCGGTTGAAGGCGAGCCAGGACAATTCCCGATTGACGAAGCGCGCCGGCGAAGCCGGATCGAAGTCCAGATTGCTGCCCTGATGGGCCAGTTCCACCACATCGTCCGTCGCCAGCGGGTTGTCGAGACCCGCGTCCACGGGCGCATCGTTCGCGGCTTCGATTTTCGGGGAAGGATTGGGCATGGCGCAAACTTAGGAGAAATAGGTAAAGCTGTCATGACACCCAGCGTTAATTCGCCATAAGTTCCCGCACCAATTGGAGATTTACCGGTTTCTGGCGGCTCAGCGCCGTGGCGTCCGCCCGGGCGATGAAGTCGCGCAAAGCTGCGGGAGACCGTTCCAGCCCCTGCACCAGCTTTATGACGACAGCTTCGGGAACCGCCAGTTGGCGATCGGCGAAGAGCTTGACGGCCAGGGCCATCAGAAGCGCCTCGTCCGGTTCGCCCAACGCGAAAGCGATCAGCGCCCGAAAGCGCGAAACCAGATCGGGCAAATGCACGCGCCATTGCGAAGGTGCATTCCTTCCCGTCAGCAAAAGCGGCGCGCCCGCCTCCAGCATGGCGAATAGAGCCGGCTCGTAGGCCGGATCATCGGCACTGTCGCAATTTTCGACCACGGCAGGACCGGCAATGGGCTCGCGCAAGCTGCGCGCATCGGCCAGGGTTGCGGCACTGCGATCCGCCCATATGCGGGCGAGATGCGTCTTGCCGGCGGCACTGGGTCCGTAAAGCGCAACTGCGGGCACCGACCAACCCGGCCAGGACTCCAGATATGTCAGCGCGCGCGCATTGCCAGGCGCTTCGATGAAATCGGCCCGCGTCATCGCGTTGCCCGGCTCGAGCGGCAGGATCAGTTGGGACGACATTACGCCTTCACAGAATGTCGGGCTTCACCGCCCACTGCCCGAACCCAGTCTGGCGCCAGGCGCGATCACCCATTGTCCCGCGCGGCCCGAAACCGCCAGCCCCTGCTCGCTCATCGCGCTGCGCAGCTGGTCCAGGCTCCCCTGATAGGCAATGGCGAGCCGCGCATAGCCCAGATTCATCGC
>CAYWWT010000019.1:17826-21887 GCA_964461855.1 uncultured Rhizobium sp.
TCTGGCCGATGCGGCGAACCGTGACGGTCAATTTGTTGTTGGTGTTGGTCACCAGGACCAGTGCCGCCTCCGTCGCCCGAATTCGCGCCGCCGCGGGCGCGATGTCGCTCCAATTGGCGGTATCGAAATTCAACGGCGCCAACTCGGACGCGTCCGCCGCGGTCGGCAAGGAGAAAGGCACAATGGCATCGCCGGAATTCATCCCCGCAAAGGCTTGTGTCCAGGGGCCATTGCCGTAAGCCGGCGACATCGGCACGAGCAGAATGCGCCGCACCACCGTCTGGGTAAAAGCGATGTTGGCGTCGCGCAGGGTGCGTGCGACCGCGTCCGGGTTGAAGATATAGGTGACGTCCGCGACATAGCGGGTGGTCGATCGCCGTTCATTGGACGGGGTATAGCCGCGCGACAACCGGGCCAGCGCGGGCGCGTCGAGAACCGGCTGGCGGCTCCAATCCTGTTGCCGGGTCAGGCGGCGGTAAAGAATTTGCCAGGCTTTCGGACGTCCCTGCGCGATGGCGACATTCAACGCTTCCGCCGATGACGCGCCGGAGGCATCCACATGCACACCCTCGACGGTATAAGGCCCGGCGGCGCGCGCCGCCGTGGCGGGCAACAGCGCAAGCGACAAAATGGGGAGCAGTTTCAGCAGGCGGACGATCATCGGGTCGCTCGGTGGGGACAAGGGGATTATAGGCAGCGCCATCCGGTTGCGATAGCGGCTCTCAACGCAAAATTCACACACAGATCAAGCCTTTGAGCGAAATCCGGCACGCCGCCCGGGGTGTCCTGGCGCAGAACTCGGTGGATAGGGCCGCATCGTACCGGGACGGGCCGTAATCCGGCCTTCTGCCCGCTTGCGTGCGCGCCGGGGCCTGATTAAACGAAGCTCAACTTCAGCTTTCGTCGCGGATTATTGAGACATGACCGGCAAGGACGGCCTCACTTATAAAGACGCGGGTGTCGACATCGACGCGGGCGAAGAACTGGTCTCGCGGATCGCCCCGGCGGCGCGGGCCACACGGCGGCCGGGCGCCGATGCCGATCTGGGCGGGTTCGGCGGCTTGTTCGACATCAAGGCCGCCGGTTTCAAGGACCCCGTGCTGGTGGCGGCGACCGACGGCGTCGGCACCAAGCTCAAGATCGCCATCGAGACTGGTTTGTTCGACGGCATCGGCCAGGATCTGGTCGCGATGTGCGTCAACGACATTGTCGTGCAGGGCGCCGAGCCGCTGTTCTTCCTGGACTATTACGCCAGCGCCAAGCTGGAGGTGGATTCGGCCGCACGCGTCATTCAGGGCATCGCGCGTGCCTGCAAGGCATCGGGCTGCGCCTTGATCGGCGGCGAGACGGCGGAGATGCCGGGCCTCTACGCCAAGGGTGATTTCGACCTCGCCGGCTTTTCCGTGGGTGCGGTGGAACGCGGCCAGGTCCTGCCCCGCACCGCGGAGATGGCGCCCGGCGATGTGCTGATCGGCGTGGCCTCTTCGGGCGTGCATTCCAACGGCTATTCGCTGGTGCGCAAGGTAGTTGAGAAAAGCGGCCTGAGCTGGGACGCCGAAGCGCCCTTCGCGCCGGGTGTGCGGCTGGGCGAAGCTTTGCTGACGCCGACACGGCTTTACGTGAAAAGCGCCCTCGAAGCGTTGCGTGTCGGCGGCGTCAAAGGCTTTGCGCATATCACCGGCGGCGGCGTCACGGAAAATCTGCCCCGCGCCCTGCCCGCCGGTCTGGATGCGGCGGTCGACCTCAACAGCTGGACGCCGCCGCCCGTATTCGGCTGGCTGGCGAACAGCGCGGAGATTTCGGCGCCTGAAATGCTGCGCACATTCAATTGCGGCATCGGCCTGGTTGCCGTGGTCTCGGAAAAATATTCCGGCCGCGTGATCGAAGCCTTCCAGCAGGCGGGCGACAAGGCCATGCGCATCGGCCAGCTCGTCGCCGGTGCCGGCGAAGCCCAGGTGGTCTATCGCGGGGTTCTCACGCTTTGAAGAAGGTCGCCGTCCTGGTTTCCGGCCGCGGGAGCAATCTCGGCGCCCTGATCGCCGCGCAGCAGAACGGTGCGCCCTACGAAATCGCGCTGGTGCTTTCCAATATCGAAGGCGCGGGCGGGTTAGCCCGGGCCGAGGCCGCCGGCATCGCGACCCATACCATCCCCCACAAGGGCAAGTCCCGTGAAGCTTTCGACGCCGAGCTGGACGCAGCGTTGCGCGCCGCGAATGTCGATCTGGTCTGCCTCGCCGGCTTCATGCGCATCCTGTCCGATGGGTTTGCGCGCGCCTGGGAAGGCAAGCTGATCAACATCCATCCCTCCCTGCTCCCGGCTTACAAAGGCACACGCGTCCATGCGCGGGTGATCGAGGCAGGCGAAGCGCAATCCGGCGCCTCCGTGCATTTCGTGGTGCCGGAACTGGATGCCGGCCCGGTCATCGCGCAGGCTTCCGTGCCCGTTCATCCCGGCGACACCCCCGAAGCCTTGGCGGCGCGTGTGCTGGAGGTCGAGCACACGCTCTATCCCGCCGCTTTGCGGCTTCTGGCGGAAGACAAAGTCCGGCTGGAAAAAGGCCTCGCAATCTTCGGTTAGGCGAAGAGCTTCGCAGCTCCGCTTTCCTGCCGCCATTGCGCCTCGCGTTCCTTGAGAAGCAGGTCGATCATCCCGGCATTCTCATCCGCGATCACTTCAAGAATCTCGAACGCGAATGCATCCGCTCCCCGGCTATTCCAGGCCTGTTGCAGGGCACGATTCATATGATTGCCCATCCGCAGTTGAAACCAGATGCCGTTCTGCTGGCTGTCGAGATTGCGCGAAGCCCCGGTCCAGAGCATTCCGCCGGATGCGCATCGGACCGCGAAAATTCCCGCGCGGACCGTTCTATCCCGATACTCGCGGATCAGATCTTTTTTGCGTGTATTGCTCATCAGCCCACGCCCGAGATTTCAGCTGAAGTCTGCCACAGCCTTTTCGCGGCGGCATCGTCGCGCCCCGCATTCGACGGCATATCGACTTTGCATTCGTAAAAATAAGCACCACTGACACCCGCCACCTCCGGCGACGAAGCCAGATAGACGATGGTTTTCGCACCCGCCTCCGGCGACAGGCCGGTGAAGGCTTTGGCAATGCGAACGCCCCAGGATAGGGGGCCGCCGGATTCATCGCCGAAATGGGTGGCGACGAAGCCGGGATGCAGGCAATTGGCGGCGATGCCGCTGCCCGAAAGCCGGCGCGCCAGTTCGCGGGTGAAAAGCACGTTGCAGAGCTTGGATTTGCAATAGACGGGAAGCCCGCGATACCCGCTCCGGCTTTGCAAATCGGCGAAGTCCAGGGTTGCGCGACGATGCGCGCCCGACGCGGTTGAGACAATGCGCGCGCCGGGCTTCAGCGACGGCAACAGCAGATTGGTGATCACAAAGTACGACATATGATTGAGCGCGAACGTCGCCTCCAGCCCATCCACGGTTTCGCGGCGGGTGCCGAACAGCGCACCGGCATTGTTGACCAGGACATCGATGGCGGGTTCGCGCGCGATCACGCTGCCGATGCGCTTCATCTCGGACAAAAGCGACAGGTCGGCCAGATGAAAGACATGATCGGCGTCATGCGCCTTGCGAAGCTTCCGCAAGGTGGCGTCCGCCCGGCCCTTATCGCGCGCCGTAAAGACGATCCGCGCGCCCTGCTCCGCCAGGCGGATTGCGGCCACTTCCCCGATGCCTGCGGTCGCACCGCTTATGACGACAGTCCTGCCACGCAAAATAAAAGGCTCCCGTTCCTGACGAACGGGAGCCTTATACACCAATCAGGGTCGGGATCGCGTCAGACGTGAATGTCCAGATCGCTGAAGAAGAATTTGATCTCGTTGGCAGCGGTTTCCGTCGCATCGGAACCATGCACCGAATTGGCTTCGATGCTCTCGGCGAATTCCTTGCGGATGGTTCCCGGCGCGGCGTTGGCCGGATTGGTGGCACCCATCACGTCGCGGTTCTTGGTGATCGCACCCTCGCCTTCCAGCACCTGCACCACGACCGGACCCGAGGTCATGAATTCGACCAGGCTCTGGAAGAAGGGGCGC
>CAYWWT010000020.1:0-21427 GCA_964461855.1 uncultured Rhizobium sp.
CGGCAGTAGTAGCGAGATAAAGCCGAAGTACACGTAGTCGTGGATGGAATACGTCATGAGCCCACTGGGAATGTTCAGTCGGCCCCAAAAAGCTCCTGCGTACATCCGGCCAAGGACGTAGAGCATCGGCCCTGCGATGGCATACAACTTGACGAGCAGTTCTACCGCCGGCGGAATCCATAAGCGGTATGGAGCCTTGGGTGGCGACATGGGCCCGTCCGATGCGATCTCCAAGCGATGTCCTCCTTCCCGGCGTACGAGTGCGATTCCAATACTTCAACCGGCGACTGTCTGCGGTTTCCGAGTCCTAAGTTGATCGTGCGAAATTTCGCCAGCGTCGAGGAGAACCACTCGATCAGCCATCTCGATCGTGTCCGGTCGATGAGCGACCACGACCCTAGTCATCGCAAGATGCTTGATGGCATTGTTGATCGTTAGCTCGTTGACCAAATCCAAGTGACTAGTCGCCTCGTCTAGCACGAGAATCCTAGGAGAGCGGTAAAGGGCCCGTGCGAGCACAATGCGCTGCTTTTGTCCTCCTGAGAGTCCTGTTCCAAGGTCGCCGATAAGAGACATGTATCGCATCGGCATTGCCTCAATTTCCCGGTCCACTGCCGCCAACTTCGCGCATCTCTCAATTCTCTCCTGGTCGGGCGAGGTGTCGAAGAAGGAAATGTTCTCGGCGATGGACCCAGCGAAGAGCAGGTCGTCTTGCATGACAGAGCCTGTCATTTGCCTGAAGTTGGAAAGCCCTAAATTCCTGATGTTGACTCCGCCGATCAGAATCTCGCCGCTGCTAGGCTCCAGTAGGCCAAGAAGCAGCTTAATAAGCGTAGTTTTCCCGCATCCGGACGGCCCTGAAATTGCAATGCACTGGCCAGAAGGAATTTTTAGCGATAAGTCTTTGAGTACGTAGGGGGCGGCGTCTGCATATCGAAACGAAACGTTTCTCAGCTCCAAGTCGGTGGAGAGGTTTTCGGTTTCAATTTCCAGCTGAACCTCGTCATCTTCAGGCGGGGTCAAAACTATGTCCGCAAGGCGTTCTCCTTGAATTCGCAGCATCTTGAATTCAAGAGCTTTGTCGATTAGCGACGCGGTGCGTTGGCTAAATTGGTCCTTGTAACTAATAAATGCCAGCAGCATGCCGATCGAGAAAATATTGTCTAAAACACTGAGAGCGGCCAGCCAGATAACCACTACTCGTTCTGCGCCAAACAAAAGGGAATTGACGGTGCGATAGGTGATTGAGAGCTTGGCGATGCGAATGTCAACGTTTGTCTGATCTGCCAACGCGTTCATCCACAACACGCGCCGCTCGTGCATGCGAGAAAATAGACGAATTGTTTGCACGCCACGTACCGACTCCAGGAATATCGTCTCCTGCTTCGCAGCTCGGACTACAGACTCGGCCGTCGATCCGCTTAAGCTTTTGAAGCTTGCTATACGCAGGGCGACGTAAAGGATGATTACCAACACGGCAATTAGGGAAAGCTTCACGCTATAGAACAGCATCGCAACAAAGGTGAAGATCGCCAGCATTCCATCAATGACTGCTTCGACGGCCTGCGTTGTGACCGCATTCTGTATGGTTCGCACAGAGTTGAAGCGAGAAACCACGTCGCCGAGGTGGCGTTCTTCGAAATATGAGATGGGTAGGCGAACTAGATGAGAAAATATGTTTCCGAGCCATTGAAAGTTGAGATCGCTCGATAGAACAGTCGTGATCCAAGACCTAACGAAATTGATGACGAATTGAACAAAAACCAGCAAAAGAAACCCTATTCCCAAGACAGGTATTAGGTCTCGGTCCGCGGAGACCAAGACGTCGTCGACGATCCACTGCAGATAAAATGGCGTGACCAGAGCCACAATCTGAAGAGCAATTCCGAGAAGTAATACCTGGAGTAGTCCGCCGCCGAGACCCTTAACATTGCCCACAAGCGAGAGCATCGTAAAATTCACGCGTTCCTTCTGCTTATGGAAGCCCGCATTGGGAGTAACCTCAAGGGCAAGGCCAGTGAACGACTGCGAGACTTCGTCGATGGTAAGTGTCCGGGCGCCTAGCGCGGGGTCATGAATGACGACGCCCTTCTTCGATATTGATTTCAAAACGACGAAATGATCCATGTCCCAATGAAGTATGGCGGGTAGTCGCACCTTCCCGAGATCTTCCAGATCGACTTTTAGCGGTCGTGCCTGAAGGTGCATAGCTTGAGCCATATGCACCATGTTCTTCATCGTCATTCCCTTCAGCGACACAGAGAAGCGGCGTCGCATACCGAGCATGTCCACCTCGTGGCCCCAGTAAGTTGCGACCATTGCAAGGCAAGCAAGGCCACATTCAGATGACCCTGTTTGCAACAGTGCGGGCAATTTTCGCTTTGGCCAGAATTTGAGCAGTGGCCCGATATCTGGAGTCGAGTTCACGTCTTTTTCGTCCTGGACAGGAGTGGGTCTAGCATCCACATGATTAGCCGTCTTCGCTCCAGCAGGACGCTGGCGCTTACGACTGAGCCTGGACGTAGTGGCAAATCTTTCCCGCTAGCTCGAATTGTCTGCTTATCAATGCGCACTACTACTTTGTAGACAGGCTCTGGCGCACTCATTGGTATCACGGTGCGAAGTAGTGGGCTGACCTCATCCGGGCGTACCGCAGCGCTAGCGACCTCCGATACCCACCCTGTGGCGAAACCGTATGTTTGGTAGGGGAAGGCCTGGTAGCTCAATTGAACTTGTTTCCCGGGCTGGATGAAGCCGATAGCGCGGGACGGGACGTACAACTCTGCGCTGAGGTCTGAGCCCTTCGGTACTATCGCCATAAGCAACTGGCCGGCATTTACTGCCTGACCTTCGGTTACTGTTACGGCAGTTGCAGCTCCAGGCCGTTGCGCCACTACCAGCAATTCGCGTCGTGCTTCGCTCTCTGCAAGCTGTTGTTCAACTGCAGAAAGCTGTCTGGCGATGGCCTGCTCTTCACGGGCCATCTCTATATCATTGGTTTGAAGGTCCAGCTGAGCAGCGACCAAATCTTGGTGCGCAGAATCTCTTGAGCGTTTTAGCTCTGATAGCCGCATCTGCTGTTCAAGAAGTGCAGACTCAGTTCTTTGAACATCGAGCTTCGACACATAGTTTTCCGGCTGATACTTTTTGAAGCTTTCCAGAATTTCCTCATTGAGGCGCGTCTGCCGCGTCTGCAGTTCAATCTGGTCATCGATTCTGGAAATCGAAGACTTAAGCCCAGAAATTTTCGCGTTCAGAATATTCTTACGCTCGAGTGCTTGCTTGCGCACTTGGGACCTCTCGAGCTGGTAGCTATTTTGCTGAGCGCCTTGCAAGGAGACGATCGTACCTTCCAAATCCCGACTGGTACGGCTGGTGCTTCGGTTCCTGATCACAAATAGGGTAGCGCCTGCCTTAACCAGTTCTCCTTCTGCTACGCGCTGCTCCGCAATAACGCCGGATTGCGGCGCTACCACTCTAAAGAGTCCCTGCTTCGGAACAAGAAGCCCTGCGACTTCGATCTTCTTCGTGTAACTGAAGAGGCATAGAAATAGGATGAGCCCAAGGCAAATCGCGCTTAGAGTTCCAACAAGTATCGAAAAACTCAAAGGCCGGACGAGCAGCACATCCCCTAAAGACTTTGATTTTCGAGCAGCTTCAGTGCGAAATAACATAAAGTTCCATTCCGTGGCATGGACTGCTTTGAACCTTCCATTTAAGCGGCACCCCCCTGAGCGACCATGCTCTTCTCGATCGCCAGCCAGCTCTAATGTTGATCAGCTATCCCCGCGATCGACATCAACCGGTAGTCCCAGAGTTGCTAGGGCTTGGAACTGGGCAACGTCTACGCAGAAGCGCAGGAACCATCGCCGGCTCTACGGCCCCGGGATCGCCTAGATGCTAGCTCAGGCGTGTACGAGTCGGACCGAAAACCGCCAAGAAACGGGGTGTTGACGGGGCGGAAATTCTTGTGCTAGCGTCCTTGGCTAGCCGCCTGGGGATAGGCGCGCGGGGGATTTGCAAGCCGGTTCATTCCGTAGAATTTGGTGTGCCCACAGGAAGACCGGGCGGTGCCTAGGCGTACTTAACTCCTTGGCCTCATTTACTGCAAAAGGACGTGTCTATGAATGCCCAGCTTAACCATTTCGGTGCGTTTGCCATTTCGAATCCGGCCGTGATTGAAGCCGCGCTGGAGAAGGAATTCGGCGTTGCGTCTCTTCAGAAAGTCGCAAACGACCGTGGCTACGAAGTAGCCTCGAACGACTTTGAAGATCTGCTTGAAGATATGGTCGCGAAATCCAAGTTTCGGATTTCATTTCGCGATTGCGAAGGCAAAATGAGGGAGCTAACGCTCGACGAAGCGCACCAGGCTGGCGGTGGCATGATCGGGCTCGCTGCCGTGGCTGTTACGATCGTCGTGGTCGTCGCCGTTGGGGCGGCAGTCGTTACCGAAGCAGCGGTGGCAGTGCACGCCGCTGTCTGGGGCTCGACCTGGGCGTGGACCGTTTCCCTTTCCGCTCCGACAGGTCAATCGATGGTGCCGGGAACGGGAACCATCGTCAGCGTCCCCAATGCTGGGTAAGGAAGCCTCATAGCTAACCGCATAAGGAGCGTGCCCCCATGGATAAGGGCCACTTTGTCGCCCCGTGGGGGCGTTCCGTCTGGATCATGACGGTTCTTTCGCTTTCCGTCCTGGCTTTTGCGGGCGTGATGGTGATGAAAATGCTGCCCCATCAACCCCTGCCGGGGTTGATGGGGCTGGGCCTTTGCGTGCTTCCGCTTCTTTGGGCTCTTGCGAGCTGGGTGAAGTCATACGACGTGCTGCCGGACCGCATCTCGGTGAATCAGCTATTCGGGTCCAAAGCGATCCCCATGTCCGAAATCGTGGCGGTTAGCTATTTTCCAAACGCGTTGAAGGGAGCGATTCGGACGTTCGGCAACGGCGGACTCTTTTCATTCACGGGACACTTCGCCAGTGAAACAATTGGCAAATTTGTTTGTTATGTAAGTAATCCCAAGGAAACAGTGGTCGTAAAAACCGCGGCAAAGACATATGTTCTGTCGCCGCAGCCGCCACAACTTTTTGTGGATGCAATTCTGAGCAAGCGCGGCGGCCTGGCTCAAGATGGAGTGGGGTTGTCGCCGAGCGATCAATTCCACAATCCAAGTGGTAATCAAGGGCGAAGACTAATGGCGAAAATGTCTGGTGCATTGATGTGGGCTTGCTTGGTCGCGGTCACCGCGATCGGTCTTTATGGCTATCTTCTCTATCCTGGATCAGAGCAGGTGGCGATTCATTTCGACCTATCGGGCAAGCCAAATGGCTGGGCCCCGCCTTTGGTTGCATTCTTCGGAATTCCGGTGATCAGTGTTGCTCTCCTTGCGCTTGGCCGGCTATTCCCGCGTTTAAAGCCCGGACTGGCGGAAAAAGAGAGACGATTTACCTTGACCGTGTTGGTGGTCGCTCAGGTTGCGCTTGTTGTTGGGCAAGCCGCTATCGTCAGGTTTGCTCTTGCCGCAAGCGGCTCCTAACTGCGGGCCTAAATTCTAATCCTCATCGCTCCGGGCCAAGCCTCGGAGGACGAGGTCTCAACTACAGCAAGCCAGTTCACATCACTACTTCATGCGAATGGATCGCTAGATGGAAACCGCAACTATGCCTGTCGAGGCTGGGGTCAACACGGATGTGTTTGACCGGATGAGCGCTTTATACAATCAGGACGATGAAGCGCTGCGCGAACTCGCGCATATCAAGAGGTTTCTGGAGCGATACAGCGGCGACCATGAACTGAGGAACCGACTTCTCGCCGGTCTGGTGTCACTGGCTGATGCGGCCAAGGAATGCGGCTGCGAGCTCGATGTGACTTCACTTCAGCCCGTTTTCCATCCCGCCTTTGTCCAGTTTAGGGCGGACGCCACCTTAGAAAGCTGGCCGCTAACCTATAAGTGGGATTCATTTCTTCGCTCGATGTTCACCCTTAGGAACGAGCTTTGCTGGGCAGGCTCGTCGAAAGGGTTGACTCCCGCCTTTGACCAATGGCGAGAGCGGAACATGTCGCGGTGTCGGTTCGAAATCGGGGTGGCCGGCCAAGGAATTGTGCATCCATCCATTGCTTTCGAACTTTCCAGCGGTTGTTCCGTGGGATGCTGGTTTTGCGGCATTTCCGCCGAGAAGTTTAAGGGCCACTTCAGCCTTTCAGGATCTGGGAAGGCGGAGTGGAAGGCGACGCTCGAGGCCGCCTACCATGTACTAGGGGTGGGGATGAAGTCGGGTTTTTGCTATTGGGCAACTGATCCGCTCGATAACCCAGACTATTTGGGCTTCCTGGAAGAATACGATCGCCTCGTCGGAGTTATCCCCCAGACCACGACGGCCATTCCGCTGCGGAACGTCGAGTTGACCAGAGGCGTTCTCGACATGTGGACAAAGAAGCGAGGGTTGATCAATCGTTTCTCCGTGCTATCGACGGGGGTTCTTCGAAGACTCCATGAGACATTCACGCCGGAAGAAATGCTCGGCGTGGAATTGGTTATGCAGAATAAGAAGTCCCATGGGGTGGTCAAGTTCAAGGCCGGTCGCGCAGGTGCTACTGCGGAAGCGAAAAAGATCGATGAAGAGCTTTCCGAAGGCACAATTGCTTGCGTAACCGGCTTCTTGGTCAACATCGTCGAGAAGACGGTGCGCTTGGTTAGCCCAACCACGCCTTCAAAGAACTGGCCAAACGGCTATATAGTCTTCGCCAGCGCGACCTACGAGTCGCCAGAGGACCTTGAAAAGCAAATGCGCACCATGATTGCCATGCACATGGGGCAATCCATTCGATCTAACGATCCAATCCGTTTCACGGAACATGTGAATTTTGCTGCGGCTGAGGATTCCGCTGCAGCGGTATTCTCGAAGTGGATGAGGTTCGAGAGTCACGATCTCGACACCATTGGCCCGATGATTGTTCCCGGTGATAGGACGCCCATGGATTTGGTCCGGAGTGCCGTCAGCGCAGGGGAAGATCCGGTCAAGGCGGTCGTTACGATCGAACATCTGTGGAACGCTGGAGTACTCATCCAGGACGGGATAGCAGAGGTGGCCTGACGTATTCGCCATGAGCGCTGACGCATTGAAAAATCGTGGATCGTTAGCGTCAGTTCGCTCCCATCTGCGATCCTGTTGTTGAGGGTCCGAATTTTCGAATCCTGACAACGTTCCTGGCGCGGCAATGTAAGACAGCAAATCAGAGGAGCCGGCAATAGCCGAACTCACGGAGGTAGCTTTGCCGTCGCCAGTCGAATGCCTTCAATACAACATCATCGATGCGTTCGAGAATCCCAACGGAAGCGCAGTCGACGAGCTGCGAGCCACCGTTAGTCGGGGCCTGATCAGCCCTGACTTGGATCTACATCTGGATCTTGGCCCGCCCAGAGGGCCACACGTCACTAAGGTCGAAGGGCAGCCTGCCTCGATCGTGCTCCACATCTCCCATTTGGAGTTGCTCTGGGCGTTCATCTACGGTTGGATCATCCTTTATGAGGAAGCCGTACAACGGCCGATGCTCGATAACCAATTCGATGGACGGATTCTGCTCAGGAACGACCTCATTAGTCGCGCGGCTGAATTGCTGGAATGGGCTTCTGGGATTCGCAATAACTACACTCCATGGCCTGAAGGGCTCCCATCTCCCCAGCATTCGGAAAGCGACGCCGAGCGCGATTACGCGCTAAAGGCCAATGGCATATTCCAGCACGCCGCAGCATTCCTGCTTTACCATGAGTACGGGCATGTCCGGCAGGGTCATCTGGACGCCGTGGACCCGGCCCAAGAACGGGCTCATCGATTGGCCACCGCTGTAGAAATGGAGCGAGAGGCTGACGACTTTGCATACCGGGTTCT
Source organism: uncultured Rhizobium sp. (assembly GCA_964461855.1). Classification (GTDB taxonomy): domain Bacteria; phylum Pseudomonadota; class Alphaproteobacteria; order Micropepsales; family Micropepsaceae; genus Rhizomicrobium. Next base: position 7,886 of record CAYWWT010000020.1, read on the forward strand.
GGTCGGGAATCATGATTCCGAGGACATCCGCAAGCTGAAAGCCTGGGCGGTGTTGGCACCCGCGCTGTCCTCTCTATATCTCGTCGATGGGCGAGCAGGCCTCCAACAGCGACGGCACCCTCATCTCCACCATCGCATCGCGGATCTCCTTGCTAAACTGGACTTCCAGGATGAAGCCATCCGATTCTACTACCAGTATCTGTGTGCGATCGTGCTACGTACCTTTGACAAAGCGTACGCGGCTGGAAATGGCGCGACGCTGACCGCGCGGGTCTTTGAAACGGCCGACGATGCGTTCAACGCAGAAATGGACGAGCTTGACGAGTTTCTTGGAAGCCAGGGATGACCAGCCCAAGCTATTGGTTACGCCGTGAGGTAATCGATCCCCAGAATCCGTTGGAGATTAACGCCGAACGTTATGGGCAACTGTGCGCTGCCCGCAGGACGTTAGTTGCTGCCGGTGCCTTTGAGCAATGTTATGAAGTGCTGGTCGGCAATTTTTTGGCGTTCGAGCAATTCTGCGCTGCCCAAAACATCGGCGCTGAAGTGGAATGTGACTATCGGCATGAAGTCTGGGCGCGCGTCATAGCCGATGCAAACCGACATGCGATGAATTTCTTGGCATCCACGCGGCAATATTGCGATCAAATCGGCCGCGGCTTCTCACATTTACCGCTTGAAGAGGCGTTTTCGGACAAGGCAACGGGAGAGCTACGCATAGTTTACGACACCGTTCTGGCATACGGTGTTGTCTATGAGCTGCGCAATTATGCGCAGCACCATGCCACCGTTGTACATGGGATCAAAGGTAGGACTGGCGGAAAGGACTGGGTCGACTCCAGGATGATCTACTGCTCCAAGAAGCAGATTCTCGAGGACAGGGGCGATTTTAAGAGACGGATACTGGATGCGCTTCCGGACGCTATCGACCTGCTCATCGTCTTTCGGGAGTACATGCAGGCCGTGAGCGGTGTTCAGCGACGCTTGCGTGCTTACATCTCAGGCAGCATAAATGTCGCGCGAGCGCAGATGCGCGACGCCATGGACGACTTTTCGGCGCATCAGAAGTCGGGGCGCGAATCCGGATCGGCGGTTGGGCTAGCAGCGATGAAGTCGGATGGCCAGAGCTTCAGTGATGTCGTACCGATTTTGCTAGAGTGGGACGATGCCCGCATTGTGATCGCCAACAAAAACAGCTTGCTCATCAGGTACAGCCCCTGACTAGCTTGCTTGTCCCCGCATCCAACCCGGGCGTCGCTGCGGTGGGTCCAGCTTGTCCAGAATGCGGTTAGCCCAAGTCGCCCTGCCCAGATCACGGTGGGTCGACAAGGAGACGCGATACACGGGGTCGTCCTTGATGAGCTCGGGAACGTCGGATCTCCCAAGCGCTGTTAGCCACGTGGACAGTCGGCTTCCAATTTCCCGCATGTCCGCTGTTTCTGGGCTGTCGCGCCGAGTGACCGCCCAGGTATAGGACGCCTGCCCCGACAAGGGTTCTAACTCGAGGATGTGGCCGACCGTCGATGGCGTGGTGAGGCGCCCGATCAAAAGCAGCCGGTCGGTTGGCTGGCAGCGGGGCAGGAAATCAGCCAAGGCTTGCACGCGGAATTCGAGCACCCAACCGTCGCGGGATTGAACGGCATCGGCAAAGGCCTGGATGAATACCTCGAAGTGACTGGGCATGCTGTCACGCCCGGGCACCATCGAGAATTCGGCACTGGTGCGCCCACCCCGGCGCCGCTCATCGTCGAAACTCTCGGGACCCGGCAAAGCCGTCGGCGGGGTGTTCTCAGATGAACCACCAGAATCCGTGCGGCCTTGTCCGGATTGTCTGCGGCCCGGATAGATATCGAGAATGCGTTCGGTCCCGGCGTCGCCATGCTCCACAGCACGCAGCCGGATCAGCGATGGACGAGTCAGATTCTTTGGGTCATCGTTACCGCGCTCGTCTGAATCAGCGCCGCGATCCTCGCCTTTTGCAGTCGCGAAGCCCCCTGATGTTGTCGTCTTTTCCTTGGGGCCCTTCTTGTTGTGGACCACCACCAAGGTGCGAAATGGGGGTTGGACGTTCGAGCGCGTGCTGATCAGATCAGTCAGGAAGACGCGGTTGCCTGCGATCCACTGGCCTGCGAGGTGCCAGTGGGATCGACCGGCGGCGGGCGGAATGCATACCAGCGGAATCCGGTCCTGCAGCTCCACGCCGAGTCGCTGGGAATCGGCGAATCGGGTATGGAAAACATCGGAGAATGAGGTAAGCCAAGCGGGTTCGAAAAGCAGTCGCGCAAGGTATCGAGCGAATGAGCGCGTCACCACTCCATCGGGCACCAGGCGCTGAATGGTGATTCTGGCCTCGTGATCGTGGAGCTCGCCCGTTGCAAGCTCGCCCAAGACAACCGGCCGCAAGATCGCGTGGGCGATGATCCGTGTTTGTGCATGGAACGCACGCAAGATTTGCAGGCACGGCACGACTAGCTGACCGTCGTGGAAGTCGTAGACCAGGCAGTACTCGTCCTGTAGCGAGGCATGACGGAACCAGCCACCCTCGTCACGGGTGGCATCGCGCCACGGCACGATCGTAGGTGCCTGTGTGATTTCGACTGAGAGTGTGGCCTCGGCGAGTTGACCGGCGATGGCGCCGTCGACGAATCTCGTCCCAGGTCGCAGCTTGGGGAGCATTCCCCACGGCACCCGAAGCTCGAACACCCGATTATCGGATTCGAAGTAGGCCTGTGTTCGCCACTGGCGCCCGCGACTATGTGCATCAGGAGAGCCGACTGCGACCAATCGCGCTTCCTGCGTTGCCGGGAGTGGCCAGTTCCTGAGCTGCATGCGTCACGTCCTGTGGCGGCGAGAATTGCGTAAGCCAAGGGTAATGTCCGATGGCATGCTCGGCCACATCGAACGCTTGCCTGGACCACGGCGATCGCACCCCCGACGACCGAAGGAGTTGCCACGGCCGGGGGTCGCCAAGGCCGGAGGCCGCCCATTCGCGCATGGCGGTGTTGAGGCGTCGACGCAGGAAGGCCTCACGATCCTCGGCAATGCGGTCCAATGCTCGCTGCACCCTGGGGAGCTTGGCTAGCTGGGTGCGATGCAGTGCCGGCGTGCGCAGGCATCGCAGCAAGGCGGTGCGGGTCACCTGACGCCGGCCGCTCTGCCGGCCGGTGGCTAGTGCCCTGAACGCTGCAGGTACCTGCTGGGCCAGTTGGCTATCGAGCGCGGCCCAGTTCCGCCGACTTGACGCCGGCGCCTGGCGTTTTCCGCGGTGGGATCGATTCCACGACCGCAGCCAATCCGGGCTATGCCGGTAGAGCCTCGCGTACAGGGCGGGCGCCTTCGCGCGCCAGCCTTTGGGGCCGCTGGCGGGTTCTTTCCGGGAGAGCGTTTGCCACGCCCGCCGGTCCCCAGCGCGTCGTCGTGGCCTGTATGGAGACGGGGTCCTCGGCCCGCTTGTCGGCGTAGCCGGTCGCTCTGGCGGCGCCTCCAGAGCGTTCAGGAGCGCCTCGGCGAGGAGATGCAGCAAGGGATGGGCAGCGCGTCGCGGTGCGCGCAGAAGGCCGGCCAGCCAGTGCGAGGGATGCTCCAGGTCCGTCCGCAGGCCGAGGCTCGCCCACCAAGCCTGAGGAAGCGCGATCCGCGCCTGCGGCAGCAAACTGGACCAACGGATCCGGCCGCCGGTCGTCCGCCAACCCCGGTCGTCCAGGGCTGCCAGATGCTCGAGCCGCCAAGCGTTGGCGCCGGCAGGGCCAGCACCGGCGAGCAGTTCGATAGTTCGGCGCGCCAAGGCATCAGCGCGCTCTGGATCAACCACCAACACGGGGCGGTCGCTGGAGTGCATAGCCAATTGCAAGGGCAAAGCTTGGTGCTTGTGGCTGCGGGCGGACACCACGACCGCGCTGCACATCAGGGGACGCGCATGCCTGGAACACCAGAGCACGCCGGGGCACTGATGCAAACGCCTCCAGACCGGTGCACCCCAGTCTTGCGCATCGGACCGTGCACATTGCGGGCAGTAGCGCAGGTGCTGCGTCGCCGCCACCGCACTTGCCGTGATACCGCTGGACGCGTGGACACTGCCGCCGCGTCGATCGCCCATCATCCAGCGTCGCAGTTGCAGACGGTGGCTATGCAGTAGCCCCGATGCCACATACGGAAAGAGCGTATGACTGTCGATCAACGTCGGTGCGGGAATGCCCAGCAGCTCGGCGGCGTGTTTCATGTGTACGGGCAGATCCCAGACCGCCGCACGTTGCGCGGATCCCAGTACATGTTCGGCAGCCAGGCGTGGAGGCAGGTTGCCCGCCATGCGCGAGTAACGCGCCAGCACACTGTAAAGCAGTTCGTCCGGCGCGGGGATGGGCGATGACAGGAGCCGTCCGGTCAACATCCGACGGCATCAGGTAAGCGGACGTGACCAGCGTCCAGAAGCACATCATGCCCCGGTCGAGGGGAGGAATGCACTATCTCCCAGAGTGTTTCGCCGGTGCGTTTTGGTGGGCTTGTCTGCTTCTTTCCAGGCTTCTTCGCCGGCGCTTCCGACTTGCCGGCTGGTCGATCCTGACGCTGCTGTTCGATGCCGGAGAGGACGTCGTTCAGTCGTTCTGGTGGGACTCCTGCCCCGAGCAGGGCATCGGCTAGTGACGTCCGAGGCGCCGATTTGCCTTTGCCCTTTTTTGCTGGCTCAAACAACTGATCGAAGTCGCCTTCCATCAGCTTGGGGTCGCGACGTCGCAAGTAAGGGATCCATGGTACGAACCAAGGGAACTCGCTTTGAACAACGGCGCCAAGGAGCGCCGGCGTCAGAACTTCGTCTTCCATCCCAATGATCGTGAACTGCGCCATCTTGAAGATCTTGACCGCAAGATCCGTAATGCCCTGCGAGCACTCGTAAAGGGCATTCTTCAAATCGATGCTTAGTGGCGTCGGAGAAGACAGCCACTGAAGCTTCCACATCTGTTCGACGAAATAATCCCAAGTCTCATCGTTGTCCATCATCTGCCAATGAATGTGGCCAACGGAGGTATTGCGCCGTCCCTGCTCGAAACTGCTGTCCAGCACCTTCATTGCCTTTGGGGTGCCAATCAGCATGACGGGGGTGTGGCTTTCCGTGCGCAAGTGGGTGAACACATCAAGCAGTAGCTGGGCTTCGTCAGGTCCCATGCGCACGAGGCGCTGGATCTCGTCGATGACCAGCAGACCCAAGCCTAAGGTGCTCATCAACTCCACGAGGTTCGGAATCAGCTCGGCAGCTGATCGTCGCGAGGTCTCATAGCGACGGTAATAATCCGACCCGAGTAACCGGTCCAGTTCCTGGAAAATATTCATCAGCAAAGCGCGAGGTCCGCCTGTCGGCGGGCAGGCGACGCGCACCCACGTCAACTGCGTTCTCTTGAACGCAATGCCTTGGAAGCTGGTGTGTAGATGCAGCTGTTCGTGCAAATGCAGCACGCTCGATACGGCTGTCGTTTTTCCGACACCACTGAATCCGATCAGCGAGAGGCCCGATGCGAGTGTGATCGGCGTCCGGGTGACGTAGTCGCGCGGGTCGAGCCCTTGCGCCTCTGCCAGCTGCCGCTGGACGGCCAAAGGCAGCGGATTGCGGCGCTCATAGCCACTTCGGATCATGGCCGACATTCGGCTCTCGAGATCGAAGAAGCGCGGCAGTGGTTCGACGAAATCGTCCAACCGCAGGACCAGCTCTCGCCGCCGATTGGCCGGTAACGCAAGTTCGGCCGGATTGAAGTGAGGCGCCCGGGCGACGCCGTCCATGACCTCGGACTCGGACAGGGTGGGCCGAATGCGCTGTGCAAAGGGGTTGAAGCGGGCTGGCCCCTCGAGCCCAAGCTGAGAGGACGCTGGCACAGCGGCAACATTTGGCGAGGTCATGGCGGCTTTGAACGGCGCCTGGGGCTCCTCGACCAGTGTGCGGGCAAATCCAGCCCAACGCCAGAACATGGAGTGGGCGCGAGCCCGGCAGGATGAAGACGGGCAGTGTGCCTTCAGCGCGCCGGCTCGCTCAGGCCTGGTTGTTAAGCCATTGGCGAAGGTTGTTGTCGCTCCAGGCCCCCTCTGACAAGTCGCGCCATTGCTTGGCTACTCTCAACCATTGCTTGCGCCTAAGGGGCAGTTCTCGAAGAAGCTTCTCGACAAACCTGGCATCGCCGCCCGTCCGACGAATTTCATCCCGAGCGCGTTCATTTTTGTATTGAATCTGATCCCAGTTCTGGTCACTTCCCCGTGTACCCATGGCGAAGAACTCGACCGCAGCACGGATGGCCAAGGCTGCGGCGACTTGCCCATTCGGGTGCTGCTCGGACATTTCCTCGATCGACGTCAAGGCCGGCGTCACGATGTCACCGTCCAGGAGCAGGTCGCGCGGCACATCCATGCCAGGCACGTGCATGAGCGCCAATGCCACGAGGTCGACGCGAACGTCCGGGGCCAGTGAGTCAAACCAGTCTTCGAATGCCGCCAAAGGACCTTCCATCAGGGTTCTCCACAGAGACAATTGCCGGCCATGCCGCCGCGATGCCTCGCACAGTGGCAGTCTGACCAAATGATCGGTGCCTTGGCTCTCGCCTCTGGAGAATGCGGTCATTCCGGTCCTGTCGCGCCAGTCGCAGCTGGCGAGACGACTGGTCTCATTATTACGACCTTCCTTCATCATTCTCCGCTTAGGCTTTGACCTGCAGCAGCCGCTAAGGCCATTCAGGTCGCCAAAAGAGACGTGGCCATGATCAAAGCGGCATTCATTGCAAAGCAGGTAGAAAAGTCGCGCCGTGCGCACCGAACCTCCCCGTTCCTGCGTCGTTTAATCCTATCCACAGTCGACCAAGTAGCTCTGGAATGGTATGGAGACGATAGTGCAATCCGGTGCCTTCAGATCAGCAGCGCGATTCAACAACTGCTAAATGAAGTCGGGATTCGTTCGGAGCTATGGGTAGGCGCCCTCTGCATTCCCGGTATTGGTGTGGATGCCTGGGAATCTGGATGGGTCGGCTTTTGGGACGAGGACCATCACGCTTGGGCCAGTACCGAATTCGGCGAGCTGGTCGATCTGAACGCCTCTCGTGTGCACCTGCATCCTTGCACCGTCCGGAAGTACAAATTTGCGATGCCCGCCCTGTGGTGGGACGAGCTATCCGATCTCCCCAGTGTGATTCGATATCTGCCCGATTCGCATCTGGCCGGCTTGCACTTTCCGGATCCAGGCGAAAGCGCCGATCTGGAACACTTCCAGGAAGCCGTTGGGGAACGGTGGCGGACTAGGTTGGAAACGCAGGCCGTTGAAACGATCCAGTTCGGCCCAGTCCTCGATGGGATCCAAACGCTCGATCGGCTGGTCGACGAAGGGCATGGCTGGGCGGTCGGGGCCTATCAGTTCAATGCGGTGGGTTACCCACTGCCGCCCTGGATCGAGGCTCGGACGGACGAGATGCGCGACTGCATACGCCAGGGCATCGTGCCTCCGAGCCGGTTGGCGCAGCTCAGCGGTTCATTTGCTTCCAGGGGCCCCTAGGGCCCGATTTGGCCGAGGCGGGCTCACGTGGGCCGCTTGCATTACAAAGTCATACTTTGATATACATTGAAATACGTTGTAATGACATTTCGGCCATGGCCAAACGGCGCCCAACGGAACGCAAGACCCAATTGGTCCAAGTTCGGGTCTCGCCGGCGACGAAAGCTGAGTGGGAGGCCGCTGCCCAACGAGAGCGCCGCCGTCTTTCGGATTGGGTACGAATCGCCGCAGAAGATCGAGCGCTTCAAAAGAACAAGTCCTCCGGGAGCAATGCATGAAACGCCCCACTGCTAGCACCGGCCGTAAGCGGCGTGTCCCGACCCCTGCGTCGGTGAAGAAGACGGCGCCGCGTCCTGCCGCAGTCGCGCAAACGGAAGTCGAAGCCTACGCGTTCATCCTGAGCCAGCTCCGGGAGTTCGGCTGGAATGTGAGCAATCCAGAGCGCAGCACTGGCGGCCGCGTGTGGACCCAGAATCAGTGCCTGTCGCATCCTGAAATCAAGCGATGCCTGGGCTTGGCCCGCCCTGAAAACATCGTGAAGTTGACGGAAACCAAGCTCTGGATCATCGAGGCCAAGAGCTCAAGGGCTGCGCTGGACCAAGCGCTAAGTGAGGCCGAGCACGATTACGCTCGACCCATCATTGCCAAGAAGAAGCTGCAGGTTCCGCTCATCAGTGGCGTGGCGGGTAACGCGGAAGCCGGCTTTGAGGTGCGGACGCGGTTGTATTGCAACGGAAAATATCTGCCGGTAACCATCAATGGCGTGGAAGCGACTGGCTTTCTGGATGAAAGCAGCGTCGAGCAACTATTGAAGTCGGGCAAGCCCGATCTTGCGGACTTCTCGGTCAATGAATCGCTGTTCATGACCTCCGCGGAACGCATAAACCGCGATCTGCACGATGGTGGAATCAACAAGAACGACCGCGCAAAAGTTATGGCAGCCTTGCTGCTGGCCATCCTTGGCAAGTCGAGCGTGGACCTCGACGGGGATCTGCCCACGCTCATTCGAGACATCAATACGCGCACCCATGCGGTGTTGAGCCAGCATGGAAAGCAAGAATTCCATCCCTTCGTCCGAATTGAGCCGCCGACGAGCGATGAGAATCACGTCAAATACAAGAAAGCCTTGGTTCAAACGATCCAGGAGCTCCACAACCTTTCCATCAAGTCCGCGATGAACTCCGGGACCGACGTGCTGGGGAAGTTTTACGAGGTGTTCCTGCGATACGGAAATGGCGCAAAGGAAATCGGTATTGTTCTGACCCCGAGGCACATTACGCGCTTCGCGGTCGATACGGTGGGCGTCGGTCCGAACGATCTGGTGTTTGACCCGGCATGTGGCACGGGCGGATTTCTGGTCGCGGCATTCGATCATGTGCGCGCCAGAAGCAAGGCCGCGCAAATCGATCGATTCAAGAAGCACAACCTATTTGGGATCGAACAGGAGCCGTACGTCGCGTCGCTCGCCATCGTGAACATGATCTTCCGTGGCGACGGCAAGAACAACATCGTCGAAGGCAATTGCTTCTCCAAGTTCCTCCATCAGAGCACCGTGGAAGGAAATCCAAGCGCCAAGTACAAAAACACGGTCCCCGCCGTCGGTCAAGAACCCATCAGTCGCGTCTTCATGAATCCTCCGTTCGCGCTGAAGAAGGGAACGCGCGAGTGGGAGTTCGTGACCACGGCCCTCAAATCGATGGCCGACGGCGGCCTGCTATTCGCCATCGTCCCCATGTCGGTCGTGTCCGAAGGCGGCAAGGAAGGGTCCTGGCGCAGGCCGCTGTTTGCGCACCATACGTTGCTATCGGTGGTGAGCTTCCCTGACGAAGTGTTCTACCCTGTGCAGACGCAGACCGTCGGCGTTCTGCTTCGGAAAGGCATCCCTCATCCCAAGGGCCAGCCCATCCTCTGGGCACGCGTCGCAAACGATGGCTTCAGGAAGTCCAAGCGCAAGCGTATTGCGGTGCCCGGTACCACGGACCTTGCCAGGCTTGAGCCCATCATTCGCGAATTCATCGCCAATCCCAGCTCGATCGCCGGTGTTCCGGAACTCTTTTGTACGTCGCTGGTAGACAAGAGCGATCCGATTACCGAGCTAGCGCCGGAGGCTTACCTGCAAAGCAGGAAGCCGACATGGGATACGCTCAACAAGCGCTTGGATACCCAGATCCGTGAGACCTTGGCTGCCTACATTGGCAACGAACTGCACTCTGGGAAAGCGTCCAAGACATTGGACTCGGCGGCCGCGGTTAAGCGGAACCAACCGAAGTTGGCGGTAGCCAAGGTGCCGACGATGAAGGCTGTCCCGATCGCAGACCTTTTCAACTTGGTCGCCGGCGACTTCCACAGCCTTACTGAGGAGTCCACGGGACAGATTCCGATCGTTTCGTGCGCGGACGCAAACAACGGCATTCACGGCTGGTATGACATTTCGGAAGAGCACATCTACAAGGATGCGCTCACCATCGCGTTCAACGGCGCCCCGCTGACGACGAAGCTGCACCCATACGCCTTTGCGGCCAAGGACGACGTTGCAGTTGCGATTCCCAAAGAGGAGCTTGAGCTGCCCGTTGAGGCGCTCGTGTTCATTCAGGCGCAAATCAACGCGGAAAGATGGCGCTTCTCCTACTATCGCAAATGTTTCATCGAGAAACTGGCCCGGACCACCGTTCCGTTACCCTTCGTCAACGGTGCACTGGACATCGATTTCATGGTTCGATTGGTCCGCGGGCAGAGCTATTGGTGGGCGCTTGCGCCCAGCCTGACGTCGTGGAGCCCGACGGTTCCCAAAGTGTCAAGCGAAACCGAAGAGGTACTCGCTGCGGCCAAACCAAGAAAGGCTTCCGGGAGGAAGCGTTTGCCGCAATAGCCAGATTCCTCTAGCCCTTTTCCTGGCGCCGCTCACGTAAGGCTTGCAATTGCTTCGACGTCCGGCGCTCGGCCAGTGATACTGGCATTGCGGCGGTGGGCGCTTGGGGTGCGTTGGCGGCCGAGTCTGTCGTCTGTTCGCGATGGATTTGCGCATTTTGCCTGGCTCGCTCCTCGTTTCGATGCTCCCGGACGCCTTGGTGCGCCTGACTTTTCGAAACAGGAGGTGCTGTCTTTTTGCGATCTCGCTTTCTCTTGAGCTGATCCTCCACGATTTCTTCCTTGCGAGCTTGCAAATTGACTTTGCCGGCCAGTTCCTCTTCGCGAAGCTGCGCGTTGCGAAGTTTCAAAAACTGCTGGTAGTCCTGGATGTCTTCCAACGACAAGCCAATCATCTGCCTATCTCGCCGCAGCAACGGGCACGCGATCAGAGGGCCGCGATCCTGCAGCAGATACACGTATTCGGTGTTGCGCCGATCAAAGCAAATCTGAACCTTCCATTTCCCTTTGCTCCTGGCGCGCTGAAACCACTCCTGGTCCCGGGCGATTGAACAATCGTAATCCGCATCACCGAACGTCAGGCCATAGCCAGAAACTGTTGCTTCGCCGCGCTCGAGCAGGAGCCTGCGGATCGCGTCGTCGGGCAATATGCGTAGGGCGCCGCTTCGATGCAGCATGCCCCATCGCCACAAGTCCAACGGTCGAGGCCTGACGTTTTCCTGGATTTCGAACAGATCAAAGGGGTGATTTTTGAGAACGTGCGTCTTGTTGTGGGTGATGACGAAATGGATCAGCAACTGAGTGTCCGCGAAGATGTCGAGGACGGCCTCGAGTTTTGCGTCCGGGCCGCGAGGCCCTTCAGAGTCGCGCCGAATTGCCCCCGGCAGACCATGCAACAGCCTGTTGGCGTGGGCAAAGCTGCCCTCGACAAACGCCTTCCAATCGGGACGATAGGCGGGGAGGTTCGTGATCCGAAGATTGAGCTCGTCGACGATGGCATCGACCGCCTTGGCGATGACTTCGCCTCGATCGGCAATGATGGACTCCGGTAGATGGTGGCAGGGCCACTCGGATTCCTCGATCGGGATGTCGTACTTGGCGCAAAAGGCAACCTTGTCGGAGGCGCAGTTGGCCAGGGTCTGCCGAACCATGAGTACGCTGGGCGCCTCCAGGCCGACGTACATTCCGCCAATCAGCCCGGAGAACGCATCGGTCAGGAAGTAGTGGTTACTACGGCCGATCGGCCGCTCGCGCAGGATCGAGTTGACGAGTTCGACATCGGTCTCTGTCGCATCAATCTGAAATGCGGAGCCCGGGCCCATGACCAGGCTGCTGTTGCCTAACACAGGGCGCATCGTCTGCTCGTAAGCCTCGGCGCCGTCTTGAGCCTTCTTTCGCAATGCCAGACCGTATTCGCGGCTTCCGTAGTACCGGAATTGACGCAAGCTGGGGCGTCGGTTCTCTGGAAGTGGCTCAGTGTACTTCTGTCCGGTCGACGCCGTTTGAGTGACGCTGGCCTTCTCGGCGATCATCAGCTCATACGCCCCTGTCTCCGTCAGCGGGTTGCGCTTCAAGACATGCTTCTTGTAATAGGCGTCGATGACTTTCGCCAGTTCGGGAGTGATTGGCAATCCCCGGTCGGTAATGCCATTTTTCTCGAAAATCGTTGAACGGCCCGGCTTCTTCCCATGTTCCAGAATGCGGCGTTCTCCCTTGCCTCCAGAGCGGCTGTAGTTCGTCGCAAGACCATTCTTTTGCTTGCCGCTTTGCCAATACCGCCGAAGATCACGGATCAACGTGTTTCGTCCGCGCTTAGATAACTGAGCTTGGCGCGTGAGCATGCCGGCGCGAATCCGCTTGTCATAGCACCGTGGTTCGTCGTTGACGATCGATTCGATCGCCGCGTAGTTCTGATCGCGGCGCTTGACGTGCTTCACCGTAAGGGCGGCAAGGTGTGCGAAGTCGTCCGGAGCTTGGGTAAGCTCGGAATTTCGCCACCGCTTGTCCAGATCCTTCGCGGAGATGGGGCGGGGCAGTGCCGATTCGTCGTCCAGGGCGATCAATACGGCCAAATCGGCTGCGCGATCCAGCCAGAGGATGCGCTCCTTGCAGACGCCTTCGGCGCCCGCGTGCTGGATAACCATTCCCACTGCCGGCAAAAGGCTCATGCGACCCCCTGGCGGCCCGCTTGCTCCTCTTCGTGCAAAAGGTGCAGACGGGTTTCGGTTTTGATCGGCGCGCGCATATCGACTTTCCAGGCTTTCGTGGCCAGCTGATGCCTCACGAGGAAAAGGCTAGTCCCGCCTTTGAGCCCTAGTTTGCGATCGACGTCGAGACAAGTGTGGGCTAACCCCCGCTCCGCAGCCTCGATTTCGGCTCTCAAAATGGGAAGAATCTCTAAAAGGGGAAGCGCTGCGATATCGTCGTGGCCCTCGAGGGTCCGCGCGGAGTGGACCCATTCGATATTCCGGACCATGTCGCGCGGTAACTCCAGCTCGGTCACGATGGCCCAGTCCGTGCCCCTGGCTCGCCAGTACCGACGTTCGAGGTCCAGGGCTAGCAGCTTGCTTCGGTTGTCCAGGTCCCCCGCCGTCTTGATGGACCTGGCCTGCTTGATCACCCCGCCGGGGGTCTGGAGCTCGAGCAGGAAATCTGTCGTGCGGACCCGGGGCTCACCGTCGTCCGTAGGGATGCGCAGCCCCAATCCCTCGGCAAGCGCCAAGGTCTCCTCTAACGGAAGGAGGGGGTACTGCTCGTAGTAGTCCAGAACCGCGTCCGACCACTCGAGGAGATAAGCGAAGGATGTCTCTAGGGACGACAGGCACTGAATCGTCCGGCCGCTCTTCCAACTCCGGAAGCGGCTGACCATCCCTTGCGAGGAGAAGTCCCGGACGTGAATCCACGGGACGTATGCAGCACCTGAGCCTTGCCCGCGCCCTTCTTTGATCCGACGCTCAGTCTTGGGGTACGCAGCCATGGCGCACTGCCTTTTCCTAGGCTGGCACCACTATCCCAACTTTAATGTCACCTGTCCAAACTATTTTGTTATCTGTCCCAACTTTAATGTCACACCCCATCCGCGGCCGGCGCCGCGGCCACGGCTATTCGACCGTGACCGACTTCGCGAGGTTGCGCGGCTTGTCGACGTCGGTGCC
>CAYWWT010000021.1:0-6408 GCA_964461855.1 uncultured Rhizobium sp.
CCGGGATAGACGGTGTCCGGTCACGGCCGAGGCGGTCGGTCCAGGTCGAAGGCCATGTCAGCTCGGTCGGGACGAATCCCGACGCATGAACCTGAACGACGACGTCGTTTATCGCGGCCAGCGGCTCAGGCCGCTCCACCAGCTTCATCCCGCGCGTTCCCGCAGCCTGGTCCGTCACAATGATCGCCTTCATGAGTACCTCCTCGCGTGTAATATGTCGTCATCCTCCGAATGTGGACGGGGACGTTTGGTCTCGATCTTGGTGGCGTCCGCGCAAACACATAGCAAATACCGAGCCCGGTGTGGGATCGCTTGGTTTGATCTTGTAGCTGACATCATCCGCCGGCTTCGAAAGCATCTCCGGCCTGAAGTTTAGCAAGTTGGCGAACTGCGAGGAGGATGTCGGATGGTTCCTGGCGAATCGTAAAATCAGGCTCCACGAAGGCGCATTTGACCACGCCATCATGATCGATCACGTAAGTCGCCGGGATTGGCAGCATCCATTCGGTTGATCCATGGCGGTGCCCGAAATCGTAACCGAGTCCTGAATAATAGGCTTTGATCTCGTCAGGAATGCGAAAAAGGAGGCCATAGGATATTGCCACGCCATGGTCCACGTCTGCGAGCATCGTCAGATCGAGGTTCAATTGTTGCTTCAATTGCCTCGGTAGATCGCGGGTCTCCGGAGAAAGAACAACAAGGTTCGCCTTCAGACTGTCAAATTCGGCCTTGACCGCCTGAAGGGCGCGAAGCTCTGCCTTGCAGAATGGGCACCATCCACCCCGGTAGAAGCTAACGATGAGCGGTCCTTCCTGGCGAAGACGTTCCGACGAATGAAGCCGACCATGTGCATCTGGCAAAAGAAAGTCTGGCGCCGTATCGCCAGCCTGCAATGCGCGCGACGCGACATCGGCCCTGCGAAGCCAATCGACGAGGCGGATGTAGTTTTCGCGCTCAGCTTTATCGAACCCGGCCAAAAGCTCGTTGCGCACCTGATCGAGGGTCATAGTGGAATGATCGGGCATCAATTCGATATTCCTATACGCGCCGGCATCCCTGGAAATGGCCGCTGCGAGGTCATGCGGACAAACTCGTGATTTCGGGATGACTGTGACGCCCGATGTAAAGAGCCGATTTCGTATGAAGAGACCAATCCCGCAGGCGCGCGACCTTCACGAAGGCGTCAAGCGCCGGGGAGTACCGGCGTCCCTGTACGGCAAGGAGCCGGACTTTTCGCCATAGTGGATCGCCCTCGATCGGAAGCGCCCTTAGTGAGGGTAACCGCGGCATATGCTCGGGAGCGAGGACTATTCCGAATCCCGCGGCTGCCAAATGCTGCCGGTGCAAGTCCCGGTTGCTGCGATGATTTTGATGCGCCGGCACATCGGTGAAGCGCTGAAATCTCGGAACCACGTCACAGTTGAAACCATCCAGAATAGCGGCTTCGCAGAGCGCTTCCATCCCGATCGCTGGAAGGCCCGCAAGTTCATGCGTCGGGGCGAGAACCGCGACATAGCGTTCTTCGAAGAGCGTCCAATCATCGATTCGTTCCGGTGTTTCGTCGAGATCGCCAACCAAGGCAACATTCACCTCGCCCCCTAAGAGGAGCTCAACGAGGCGGCTTTCCGGCTCTTCTCGAAGCTCGACCTGGAGGCCGGGAAAAAAATTACGAATTTCGGCGATGGGTTCAAGAATAAGTGAAGCAGAAATGGACGGGGCGAGACCGATAGTTAGCGCAGCCACCTCCTTCCGCTGAAACTGGCGGGCTCTGCGTCGAACGGCTTCCGTCGATGCAAGCGTGCGCTCAAGCATCGGTAGTATCGCCTTCCCCAAGTCCGTGAGGTGCGTGAGTTGGCGTTCTCGGCAGATGAGCGGCCCCCCGAGCTCCTGTTCCAGCTTTTGCACGCCTTTGGTCAGTGCCGGTTGGGTGATGTTGCACATCTCTGCAGCACGCGTGAAATTCAGCGTGCTTGCAACGGCTAGAAAATATCGAACCTGGTGGAGCTCCATCGGATATTCACCGTCACCTGTTTCCGTCGCCACCAAGCAGGCGTATGGCGACATGCCATCACTGTGCGCAGTGCAACTTTTTGGGTCACGTTGCCATTGGCAGGGATGCGATGAAACCTGCACCAGGCATACTTGGACGAGCGGACACGTTTTTTGGAATCCCGGTCTGACCGGCGCCTAGGATCGGTGCACCCATAATGCGCAGATTCGGTTAAGGACAGGATGCGCCTGGGTCCAAACTGCGGAGAAAAGAATGCTGCTGCCTCGCCGACCGGTCCCCGAACTTCTTGTGCCGACCCTTGCTCATGGCGACTTCGATCTTGGGGCCGATGCGCCTGAGCGGTTTACGCTGGTCGTTTTTTACCGGGGACTTCATTGTCCGGTCTGCCTCAAATATCTGCGCGATTTGGAAGCGTTGATTCCCGAATATGAGCATCGCGGCACCAAGGTCATTGCAATCAGCTCTGACGTCCGCGAGCGTGCTCAGGAGATGGCGAGAAAAGTCGGTGCTAACCTTCGGTTCGGATATTCGCTGCCTCTTACAGTTGCCCGGAAATGGGGTCTTTATATTTCATCGTCGCGCGGAACGTCATCGATCAACGTTGAAGAACCACCGCTATTTTCGGAGCCTGGCGTGTTCCTGGTTCGGCCGGACGGTGGTTTGTATTACGGTTCGGTCCAAACCATGCCGTTCGCACGCCCGCTATTCTCAGAATTGCTTCAGGCGATCGACTATGCAATCGCGAAAGATTATCCGGCGCGCGGCGAGTATGACGGCCCCGTTTAAACGCCGTCAGCTCGGTGGCTGGCGGTTCAGCGGCCGCTGGTAGAGTTGATCGGTCCCGGCTCGCAAATGCGCCGGGCCGCCAGCGTCGAGATATTCTTCGGGATGCTCGGTGTCATGTTGTTTGGGCTGTTCTTCACGCCGATCTTCTACGTGGTGGTCCGCAATCTTGCGGAAGGCAAACAAGGCAAGCTGACCGCGACAATATCGGCCGCGATCCGACGCTGCATGGCAAGGCCCTAAAGCAGAGGGCGGATTACCAGCTCCAGGCCCAGAAGGGCTAGACAGCTGAGGAATCCGCGTCGGAACGCCTTGGCACTGATCCGTTCACGAATAATTGTACCGATCCACATGCCCAGGAGCGCCGGGATGATCGCCAAGGCCGACGCGGTGAGGTCGGTCGCATGGAACGCGCCGCCGCCGGTCAGGGCGATCGCAAGCGCAATGGTGGAGACGGTGAAGGAGAGCCCCATCGCCTGGACGAGGTCCTCCTTCTCGAGGCTGAGCCCCTGCAGGTAGGGAACGGCGGGAATGACGAAGAGGCCCGTCGCGCCGGTCACCAGTCCGGTGACGACACCGATCACCGGCGACAACCGGGGCTCCAACTTGAGCGGCACGGTCAAGGGCCGTCCGAAGAGGCTGTGCAGGGCATAGAACAAAAGCGCCGCGCCGAGGCCGATGGTGGCCCACTTGCCGTTGGATCCGGTCAGGAGTCGCGCACCGGCGATTGTCCCGATGAGTATCCCGAGCATCATCAGCCAGAGCCGCCCGAGCAGGGCTTTGAAGCTTGGGCCGGTAAAGAGTTGCCAGACGTTGGTGACGAAAGACGGAATCAGCAGCAGCGAGGCAGCGGCGACCGGCGGCATGAAGGCGCTCAGGACGCCCATCGAGACGGTCGGCAGGCCCATGCCCGTCACGCCTTTTACCCCGCCGGCCAACACGAAGGTCAGCGTGATCACGGCGAGGGTTGCATACGAAAAATGGGGCATCGAGCCTCCTCAGAGTGCCTTCCGGCGCACGCTCAACCTTCGCTAAATCCGATGACGGAGACGGCGACGGTCGGCGGGAATTTGCGCGTCCCGGGGATATACTGGGCGAGCCGCACATCGCAATTGGCGATTTCCGATGCTAGAATTCGGAAATTCCGAAGGACGCCATGCGGTTTGACCTGACCGATCTGCGGCTGTTCCTGAGCGTGGTGGAACAGAAGAGCCTGACGCGCGGAGCGCGGGCGATGAACCTCGCGCTCGCCTCGGCGAGCGAGCGGATCTCAGGCATGGAGGCCCTCCTGGGGGCCGAACTCCTGGACCGCACGCCCCGGGGTGTGAAGCCAACCGCCGCCGGCGAAGCTTTGAGCCGGCATGCCCGACTGATCCTTTTCCAGGTCGAGGAGATGCGCGGCGAGCTGCGGTCGTATGGCCGCGGCCTTAAGGGGCGGGTCCGACTGCTCTCCAACACCGCAGCCCTGATGGGCTTCCTGCCTGTGCGGCTGCGCCGGTTTCTGATCGACCATCCCGATCTGTCGGTCGACGTCGAGGAGCGCCCAAGCATCGAGATCGCGCGCGCTGTCGCCGCGGGGCACGCCGACCTCGGCGTCGCCACTGACGTTGCCGGCCTGAAGGCCCTGCAGACCAGGCCTCTGACGGAAGACCGGCTCTTCGCCCTGGTCAGCGAGCAGCACCGTCTGGCGGAACACGCCGCCGTCGCTTTCGCCGACTTGGTCGGCGAACCGTTCGTCGGCGTGACGGGCGGAGCACTTGAGACACATCTGGCGGAGCGAGCGTCCCGCCTGGGCCTTCAGCTCGCCTACCGCACCCGCCTTGGGCAGATGGACGACGTCGCGACTTTGGTGGCGGCGGGCATCGGGGTCGCCGTCACCTCAGAAGCTTCCGCTGCGGACCTTGACCGCGAGGGCCTCGTGATCATCCCGCTCAGCGACGCCTGGGCCAGACGAAGGCTCCATCTCTGTGCGCGAGACTTCCAGGCTTTGGTGCCTCCCGCGGCTGTGCTGGTGCAGTATTTGGATCATGCTCGCCTTTGAGCAAGCCCATGTCAGACAAGTTGTTTTCGGTACTGAATGAAACCAGAACGATCCGCAATGCTCTCGTAAAGCTGCATAGCGTCATGGTTGGAGTGATGCGTCAGCCAATGCACCCGGGACGCCCCCCGAAATCTCGCATCGGCATAGACATGCTCGATCAGCGCGCGACCCATGCCGCGACCCCGCGCCTCGGCGGCAACAAACAGGTCCTGAAGATAGCAAGAGTCGCCTGCCGCCCAGGTCGATCGATGATAGATCGAATGCACCAGCCCCATTGCTTGTTTTCCCACCATGGCAAGTGCCGCATGCATCGGCTCGACAGGGTCCAAGAAGCGTGCCCAGGTCTTGAGCGTCACGGGGTCGGGAATATCCACTTCGTAGAAGCGCTGGTAGCCTTTCCACAGCGGAAGCCAAATATCAAAATCGCCTTTATCAATGGCTTTGATCTCGATCGGTTGCATGGAAATGCTCCAAAAATTCTAGGCTACCGTCACTTTCAGCCCGCGCTGCACCGCAGGCCGCGCGAGGCCACGGTCGAGCCAGGCCTGCACATGGAGAAAGCGGTCGAAGCCAACCAGCTCGCGCGCTTCGTAAAAACCGATCAGATTGCGTACCCACCCGAGCAGCGAAATATCGGCAATGCTGTAGTCAGCGCCAATCACCCAATCGCGGCCCGCGAGGCGCGCATCGAGCACGCCGAGCAACCGTGCTGACTCAGTGGCGTAGCGATCGCGAGGGCGCTTGTCCTCATAGGTCTTGCCGGCGAATTTGTTAAAGAAGCCGACCTGGCCGAACATCGGCCCGACCCCGCCCATCTGCCACATTACCCATTGGATCGTTTCGTAGCGGGTGTTCGGGTCGGTCGAGATAAATTGTCTCGTCTTGTCGGCAAGATAGAGGAGGATCGCGCCCGATTCGAACAGCGCGAGCGGCGTGCCGCTCGGGCCGTCGGGATCATAAATCGCGGGAATTTTGCCGTTGGGGTTGAGGGAGAGAAAGGCGGGATCGTGACTTTCGTCCGCCATGATGTCGATCCGGTGTGGCTCGTACGCAAGTCCCGTTTCCTCAAGCATGATGCCAACCTTCACCCCATTGGGCGTCGGAGCGGAAAAGAGTTGCAGCCGGTCGGGGTACAGCACCGGCCAGCGCTTGAAAATCGGGTGATCGAGCGTCACTTTCTTTCTCCTGGAAGAGCGAGCAGAGCTGGCCCAGCAGGCCTAGCCAAAAACTGAAAACGATGCAGCCAAGCTACACGCTTTCTCGCGATATCGACGACTTTATCCCCGGCTCTTTGGCAATTTTCGTGCCGACGTTTAATCGCGCGGCTCCCGGTGATAACGATCGTTTATGGATTCCATGGCGAGAGGTGATTTCCCTTGTCGGGGGTTCTGCCGCAACGCTGCGGCACCATGCTCTCGATCCCACACCGGCGCGGGTCGAAAGCAAACCTGAACTGGCCGGCCCAAGCGGAGAGTCACATGATCCGTTTTATTTCCATCCGCACCGAACCCGGTGCCCGATGAGGTGCTGAGTTTTGTCCTCTCCCTGAAATCGTCGCCAAAGAGGCGAGGAC
>CAYWWT010000021.1:6418-21234 GCA_964461855.1 uncultured Rhizobium sp.
TCGATCCCACACCGGCGCGGGTCGAAAGCAAACCTGAACTGGCCGGCCCAAGCGAGGACCACCGGTGGATCGGTCCGTAGATCAATGAACGGTGCTGTCGCCTATTGGACAGCGCCGGATTGATCATTAACTTCCATGTCGTGCATTCGAAGGAGAAAACCATGGCGGCCTATAAGAAAACCGACGCGGCGATCGCTAAGCTGTCGCCTGAGGAATATCGGGTGACGCAGCAGAGTGGAACCGAGCATCCGGGAACGGGTGCTCTTCTCCACAACAAGGAGCCGGGTATTTACGTGGATATTGTCTCAGGTGAACCGCTGTTCGCATCGTCGGACAAATATGAGTCCGGGTGTGGATGGCCAAGCTTCACCAAGCCGATTCAGTCCTCGCACGTGAATCAATTGCAAGACACCAGTCACGGCATGGTTCGCACCGAAGTGCGTTCGGCGCATGGCGATAGTCATCTCGGCCATGTTTTCCCTGACGGACCGAGCGACCGCGGTGGCCTTCGGTACTGCATCAATTCGGCTTCGCTGCGTTTCGTGCCGCGCGACGAGATGGTGGAGCAGGGCTACGCAGAGTATCTCAACCAGGTGGAGGTCATCAAATGACGACCGAACGTGCCGTTCTCGCCGGCGGCTGCTTTTGGGGCATGCAGGACCTCATTCGCAAGCTGCCCGGCGTGATCTCGACCCGCGTCGGGTATACAGGCGGCGACGTGCCGAATGCGACATATCGCAATCACGGCACCCATGCCGAAGCGATCGAGATCAACTTCGATTCCTCGAAGACCAATTACCGCCGGTTGCTCGAATTCTTTTTCCAAATCCACGATCCGACGACGCTTAATCGTCAGGGAAATGATCTTGGCGCGAGCTACCGCTCGGCGATCTATTTCACCAGCGATCAGCAGAAGGCTGTCGCACTCGACACGATCGCGGACGTCGATGCATCGGGATTATGGCCTGGCAAAGTCGTCACGGAAGTCGAGCCAGCCGGTGATTTCTGGGAGGCCGAGCCTGAGCATCAGGATTATCTCGAACGAATTCCGCAGGGGTATACCTGCCATTTTGCACGCCCGAACTGGGTGTTGCCGCGGAAGGCCGGTGCTGCCGCCTAGGGGATTTCGCCGTGGTAACATTGGACGCCGACGCCGGGAGCCCGCCGATGGACGGGGATGGCGAGAAGCGGCTTCAACGGCTGAATTAAACAAGCGTCACGAAGAACTGTGGAGAAGATGGGATGAGCGAATTCAAACCGGGAGATTACATTTCCAACGATCGCTCAGGCCAGCCCGTCCGCGCTGTGGTACTGGCGAAGCGGAAATCTGGGGAGCTGGAGCTTTTGTGGCTTGCCGACCATGGCTGCCAGGTCGTCCCTCCTGCCGATATGCAGGGATTCGAGCATAGCGCTATTCCAGATGCGCGGTGGGTTGAGGTCTACGAGAAAGATAATGAAGAGCCGATCCTTGCTGCTTATTTGCCGAGCTTTCAGGCGGCTCTAGGCGTGCTGAAATGGTTCAATGACCGAAAGGCTGGTTTCAGGGTCGATATTTTCACCGCGAACGGTTACGAAGATCAACTGATCGAGGAGTTCCTTGATCCGGAAAGCGCCCGAGGTTACGCGTGAGATGTTCGGAAGCCGCGTCAGCGTCGGCACGGCTTGCAAGCCGCCTTGATTTCCGTCCATGTCGATATTCTGTTTTTATGGGTGAGATTTGAGGGTATCGCGGAAGCGCTGGCGCGCGGCGGCCCGAAACCGGGAAGGGTCGCTGCCAAGACTTTTTTGGAACGCCCGGAAGAAGCTGCTCCGGCTCGCATAACCGCAAGCGCCGGCTATCTGGTCGATGGAGAGCGTGTCCGCTTCCAGAAGCATCGCTGCGTGACGCATGCGAATCTGCCGCAGAACTGCCATCGGAGAAACTCCAAACGTCTCCCGGAACCGAACCATGAATGCCGAACGACTTAGGCCAGAGGCATGGCAGAGAGAAAGCACGGTATGCGGTAAACCGGGCCTGGCGACCATGTCGGCAAAAGCGCGTGCCACTTGAGGGTCTTTTAACACGGAGAGCTGTTCGACCCAGAGATTCTGCGAAGCCAGCGAGCGGCGAAGCACGCTCACCAGCACTTGTTTCATCAGCGCCGCCGACATCGCGCCACTTCCCACTTCCTGGGAGATCAGTTCGGCTACGGCGTCCTTCAGCTTTTGGTCCAAGTGGTCTTCGGCAGTGAAGGATTCGACGATTGGACCGTTCATGCGGTCGAAGATGTCGACGGACGATCCGTAAGAAGCTTTGAAGTAGCCGCAGATCAATACGATCTCGGGGGCATTCGCGTCACCGGCCACGAAGCGCTGCAGTGTGGAGCCGGGCTGGATCTGTGCCTTACAGTCCACATGGTTCAGGTTTGTAAACTGTCCTCGGCTGTTCGCCGCTTCGAGTCGAATGGGACGGCGCGGAGGCAGGATCACCAAAGTATGCGGTTGAAGCTCGATCGGTGACATCCCCTCGACCAGCAACCGCCCGTGCCCAGATAGATTGTAGTGCATGCCCGGTATATTGATTTCGCGAAGCTGTAGCCGGTTGCCGCTGCTGACCAAGCATTCCGTCAGCATCAGATAGCTGACGTCCAATCCTGCCATTAGACGGTCAAGCTCGGGTGCCGCGATGCGGGCTATCGGGTGTTGGTTCAAAATTGTTCTTCTGGACTCGTTCATTTACCCCGAGGCCTCGGTTTGAAATAGCCTAACGCAATACGAGGCGCACTTTCCAGCACCGGCGAGCGCCGCCGTGGCCGCCCGGCATGTTCCCTTAATGCACGGATTGGCTGGAAGCCGGCAGGGTCGTTCTAGCTGGTCTCGATCGGCGGAAAATATTGCGGCGCTTCACGGCGATCGGACATCCCATAGTCGCGTATGATGCGTATGCGGCGGGTCCGCGCGTCTTTAGGAAGCTCGACTATTGAATCTTCATATTTGAGGGCCGCAGCCTCGTCTTTCCAGCTCACCAAAAGCATCAGGTCTCCAGGTGTGAGCACCGCCTCGAAAACGTCCCAGGACATCATATCCCCTGCATAGGGATCTAAGCCAAGATACTCCGAGCAGTCGGCTGGATTTGCTGTTTCCTTGTACTCAGGTGGCCGCTTGGCATCGATCAAGGTAATGGCCGTACCTTCACCGACCTCTGTCAAATCCAGCCGTTGTTCACGCAGTTCGCAACCCGCGGGAAGCCGGGAATCCTCCGTGAGTTGGCCCACTCGCAGGTGATAATCTTCGAAAATTTCACTTCGGCCGAGCTTCTGGATTTCGTGATGCTTGGCGGCAGTGCGCCAGCGAACCACTGCTTTCTCGTCTTTCCAGATCGACAAAGAAAGAATCCAACCGTCGCGGGTCAAGCTTTTGTAACGGATGTTGTCAACGAAGCCTTCGATCCCTTCAAGCTCAGGGCGTAACAGCTTGGCGTTGGCAAAATAGCTGTCAAACATTGCCATGTGCGGCTTTACTTCAAACACGACAGAAAACATGGACCCTTCTCCTACGACCTTAGGTCTGAGCGACGATCTGGGTGGCATCGCCGAGGTCATTATAACTCCGGCTCACTCACCGCGGTGTTCTTTTCAAGCGGCGACAGGACTGCCGGACACAGATCCTGGACTCCTTGACCGCAAGACGCATCGGAAGCGGGCGATATGGCACGCGCGGCATCTCCGGCAATCAGCGTATTATATCGAGGGATAGCCTGACGGCCTGGGACCTATGCGCAAGCCAAGCCGCAAAAGTTCTGTCCAAGCGCCTTCCCCGTCCTCAGCGGTCGAGAATAGTTCCACATCCGTGCGGTCGACCATCCCTTCGCGCACGAGATGCTCGAAATTTATTGCCTTGCTCCAGTAATCCCGATCAACCATGACCACCGGTATTTTGTGCATTTTCATGGTCTGCATCAGCGTCAGAATTTCGAACAATTCGTCAAGGGTGCCAAAGCCCCCGGGAAAGATCACCAGCGCATTGGCCCGCATCGCGAAATGAAGCTTGCGCACAGCAAAATAGTGAAACTGAAAAGTTAATTCCGGTGTGCTGTAGGCGTTTGGCTCTTGCTCCCTTGGTAATCCGATATTGAATCCGATGCTTGGGGCGCCTGCTTCTGTCGCGCCTCGGTTTGCCGCCTCCATGATTCCCGGGCCACCACCTGTGGCGATGATGTTATCGCGCACACCGCCATCGGTATTGAGCGCGCCGCCTCGTTCCGACGCGATCCGGCCAAAGCACCTTGCCTGCTCGTACCAAAATGCGGCTTTGCTGTGCCGCCTGGGTTCGATCTGCGAGCTCAATGAGGTGACGGGCATGTCTTCATCCGGTTCTTCATGACTGCGTATGCGGGCGCTGCCGAATACCACGATGGTAGACCGGACAGCCCAAGCGCGCAGGATTTCTTCTGCTTTCTGGTATTCCAGGTGCAAACGAACGCCGCGCATGCTGTCGCCGAGCAGAAAGTCGGGATCCAGCGCGGGCAGTCGATATGCCGGCGATGTCTTTTGCGGGCTATTGTCTATCGTCATTGCCGGCCTCTATGCATGATCTGGCGACGCACGCCTCAAGAAATTTTTGCAAAGTCGATGAAGCCATTTGCGACATCCGTGTGCAGCAGCTGAACGCGGATGTGATCGCCAACATCGAGACCTTCGAACCCCCTGACGACTTTTCCTTCTGTGGTCGGGCGGGAAATTCTGACCCATGTTCCCTTGTCCGAAGCGCCTGTCACAATCCCGTCAAACCGCTGGCCGATGCGGTGGGCCAGGAGAAGCGCGGCGGCTGATTTCTGCACCCGGCGTTCGACTTTTTTGGCGTTGTTCTCTTGAAGTGTGCAGTGGATAGCCAATTCGCTCAATTCGGAGTTGGTGTAAGGCGTAGCGCTATTGGCTATCGCCGCCTTCAACAAGCGTTGGGTAACCAAGTCAGGGAATCTGCGATTTGGCGCGGTCGAGTGTGTGTAATCGCGAACGGCAAGCGCAAAGTGTCCCCGGATGGTTTGGCCCGGTATTTCTACGGAATACTCGCCGGAACCGAGGAGCTTGATGACTGAAAGTGAGAGATCGGAAAAACGCCCGGGGTCGGCCGTGTTGCGCGATTGAAGAAAGGCGTCCAGTGCTACTGCGTCCGGAGTGCCCGGAAGTTGGCAGCCAAATCTTGAAGCGAGTTGAACGATCCGATTCCAGCGCTCCGGAGCTTTCAAAACTCTGCGCAACGAAGGCCGGCCCTTCTTCTCAAGATATCGCGCCGACAAACCATTGGCGGCGATCATAAAGTCTTCGATCAAGTCTTTGGCCCGGTTTCGAATGTCCGGACTCATGTCCACCAACGTTTCGCCTTCGTAGACGGGGCGCGCTTCCAATGTATCCAGGCGCAGTGCGCCATTCGCCTGGCGGGTGGCCCGCATTGTTTTCGCGATCTTGTCCTGAAGCCGAATGTTATCGTCCAAGCCCTTCACCGTGCGGAGCTTCGCGGGTGGCTCGCCTGTTCCGTCCAACCAGGCCGCCACGGCGTTGTAGGCAAGTTTCGCCTTGTTCAGCACTATGGCCCGATAGATGTCGCCCGTGACCACGGTGCCGTCGCCGGCGACAACCATATCGGCAACAACTGCCAGCCTTTCGACTCCTTCTCCGAGCGAGGTAAGGTCGGTTGATAGTTTCTCCGGCAGCATGGGAAAGATACCCGCGGCGGTGTAGACCGAGGTGGTATTCGTGGATGCGTGTGCGTCAATTGCGGACGCTTTTTTGACGATTGCATCAACATCCGCAATCGCAACAAGGACCCGCATCTCACCGCCGGGGCGGGCTTCGGCAGCGGTTAGTTGATCCAGATCCCGGGAGTCGTCGTTGTCGATTGAAAACCACACCAAACCGCGGAGGTCTTGAACAAGGGGCGGGGAGGCTGTCGCAGCGGCATGAATATTATCCACCTCACGCAGAGTCGCGATGGAAAAGTCGGGCAACAAGCCGCTCTGTTGCATTGCGTGGCGCGCGACGGCTCGCAGGGATTTCGCGTCGAACGAGAGTTTTTCTGACACCTGAAAGGGGATCTGTCCGTTGGCTCTGCGAGCAGTGGTCGCAATTAAACCCCAGGGAATACGCATTTAGCAACTGGGAATGTTCGGCAGATGCCGGCACCATCATACTCGAACCCCATTTCTCACCCGATACCCCCGCATGCGCGAGGGCGCACGATTTTACGGATCGTTCGTCATGGGCGTCGCCCAAGAGGCATTGGTTAGTAAGCGCGAGATTTTGGGCCGGGCGTCCGGCAAGAGGCTGGCAAGTGGGGTAAGGTCCATGCCATGCAGCCGTTGCAGCAGGCCGCCTATAAGGACGCGATAGTCAGCGCGCAGGACCTCCTCGAGTTCTGCCGCGGCTTGCGTTTCGAATTTAGACAGGTTGCGATTTCACCGATCATCTCAGCTACAATTCCATTGATGGCACCTCGCGCGGCGCCAAGAGGTCGCATGACTTCGGTGCAGCTTGCGTCCCGTTCCAGCGTCCGCTCGATCGCATCGATCTGCCCCGCGCAGCCGTTGGATGGGCTGCGGGCCTTTCAATTCCTTGTTATGGCCAAGAAATGCCCTGCTATCTGCATCAGATTTCCCTGTTGTTGGCCGGAAATCCAAGGAGGCCATT
This sequence comes from uncultured Rhizobium sp., assembly GCA_964461855.1. Classification (GTDB taxonomy): domain Bacteria; phylum Pseudomonadota; class Alphaproteobacteria; order Micropepsales; family Micropepsaceae; genus Rhizomicrobium. The sequence continues at coordinate 13,084 of CAYWWT010000021.1, forward strand.
TCGCGGTTGCCGATTTGCGATATCGCGGCGGGCTAAGTCGGCACCAGATCGAAAGCGATGGTGGTGCGACTTTGGGGGCCCTGAAACGGAACGGTGCCGTGCCACATGTAAGACGGGAACAGCACCAGCCTTCCCGGCAGGGGCTGGACCGTGCGGAGCACCGGATTTTTCAACCCGATGTCCCAAGGTGGCTCGCCGAATTTCAAATGCCCGGCCTGGGGATCGTCGCCGAACGGTTCAGGCACGGCGACATAATAGGCCGAGCTGATCCACCCCCCGGAATGAATGTGATTGAGGTGATAGCCCCTGTCGGTGATGCGTGACGACCATGATCCGGCGTAAGCGAAACCATCGCGCCGCCGCCCCGTGAAAGGGTGATCGCCGAGATCTTTCATGCCCGCTATATAGCGACCGATCGTTTCGTCGATGCGCGGCTTCAGCAGCTCTGCCAATTCATGACCGGCGCCGAACGGCCTGAGAGATGCGCGCGTGCCGCCGCGCAACGTCTGATTGAGATGCTCGCGCCGGTCGTCCTGAAAGCGGTCGAGATAATCTTCCAGCGCCGCATTGAAGGATGCCATGTCGGAAAAGCCGTCTGGCGGCTCAAGGTCGAAGACACGGATGAATGTGCCATGACCGCTCAAGGCTTCATCGCGGCTGTCATCCTGCACCCTGAGCGCGAGACTCAATAAAGAGAGTGCCTGCTGGTCGTGGGGCCGGAGCGACAGGGTCTTCATCGTCAAGGCTTCGGCACGCGCGGGTTCCCCGGCTTGCAGCAATGTGGCAGCGAGGCGGGAGGGAATTTCATGATTCTGCGGCGACAATGTTGCGGCCTTTTCGAAAGCCGCAATGGCTGCGCCGAACTGCCGGCGCCGTGACAAGGCCGTGGCATGGCCCATGGCTGCGGCGAGATCGTGTGGGTCCATGGCGCGGGCGCGCAAAAAAGTTTCTTCCGCGTCCCGAAGCCGACCGGCGAGAAGGAGAAAGTCCGCCTTGGCGTTCAGGAGCGCCACGCTCCGGGGCAGACGCCTGGCTGCGTCCTCGAAGGAAGCGAGGAATTCTTCCTCCCGCCCCAGCCGGAAAAGCAGCGCGTTGAGCCGTGCATGAACCGCGATGTCGGAGGGATCGCGCATCAACCGGTCACGATAGAGCCTGATCGCGTCATCGCTCCGCCCCATCTGCTCCAGGATCTCGCCCTGTCCGGCGTGAAGATCGGTCATGTCCGGCGCGCGGGCGGCGGCGCGTTGATGATATGCGAGGGCTTCGTCCAGTTTTCCTTGCAGTTTCAGTGCATCGCCCAATGCCGATTCCACCATGGAGACGGCGGAAGAATTATTCGCCAATGCCAGCATCTGTCGCAGATAAGGGGTTGCTTCCCCGGGCCGGTCCATCGCCAGCAAGACGCCGGAAAGGCCCTGCAACGCAGGCGCAAATGCTGGATGATCATTCAGGACCGCTCGATAGGCTTGTTCTGCGCCAGACAGATCGCCGATCTCGTGCAGCAGGATGGCGAGATTGAAGCGCGCCTCCAGCATTTGCGGAGTGATGGCCAATGCCGCACGCAGGCATGCGAGCGCGTCGGCGATCCGGCCCTGGGCCTTGAGCCGGTTGGCCGCGTCGATGGGGTCGCTGGGTGTCACGTCGCCTCGATCAGATCCGGCATATTTCTATAGTCCCGGTTTCCCGGCACGGGAAATCTCTTTCCCGGTGCCGCCGGACTTCGGATCGTCACGCGGTGCGGCTGCGGAATGCGCGCGGCGATATGCCGGCGGCGCGGGTGAAGAAGCGGGAAAAATAGGCGGGATCGTTGAAGCCCAGATAATAGGCAGCTTCCGCGACCGTCATGTTGGAATAGAGCAGGGCCCGCTTGGCTTCCAGGAGAAGGCGCTTCTGGACGATCCGGGTCGGCGGCAGCCCCGCCTTCTTCAAGCATGCAACGCGCAGCTGCGTCTGCGTCACGCCCAGCAGCAACACATAACGGTCGAGCGGAAGATTTTCGCGGTAATGGCGTTCGACCAATTCCCGGAACCGCGCCACCAGAGTCGCTTGCGTCCCCGGCGGAGTGGCTTCGGTGCCACGCGCATGTTCCAGCGCCCGCGTGCATTCCACCAGAATGGAAAGAAGATGGGCTTCGACCGCTGCGCCATGCCCCGCCGCAATCCAGGCGAGCTCTCGCGCCAGCTGGCCGAGCGATGCGGACACCGCGCCGCTGGAAAGGGAAGCGACGGCAGGGGTGGCGAACAGGGTGCCGAATACCGAATCCCGGAGCGCCAGTTCGCGCAGATAGTGATCGGAAATGGTCAGCACGGTGCCTTCGGTTTCGGGCGTGAAATGAAAGCCATGCACCGTGCCGGCCGGGACGATAAGCGCGCAGGGACCCGCGAAGCTGTGGATGCGGTCTTCCGCCGACATGGTGCCACTGCCGCCGGCGATATGGAAAATGTGGCTGAGATCGGTATGGGCATGGGCGCGGATATTCCAGTTGTTCGGGCGGCTGCGATCGGAAAGCGCCTCCAAATGAAGATAACGGTCTCCCACGCTCTGGGGGGACTCTCCGAACAGGAAGAATCTCGGAATATCAATATTTTGATGCGCGCGCGGGAGCATGACCGCTCCTCCCATGGCCGTGAAATCCGTCCAAGTTTATATGCAATCGGTCCATCGTCAAAAATTTCTCCCGCGCTGTAGCGTGCCGCAAAAGGAATGGCATGCGCACCCAGGTCGCGATCATCGGCGCAGGACCGGCAGGTCTTTTCCTGGCGCATCTGCTTCGCCTTCATGGCGTTGCAGCAACCGTGCTGGAGCGGTGCGGCCGGGCCTATGCCGAGGGCCGGGTCCGCGCCGGGGTGCTGGAACAAATCACCATGGACGTGATGGCGCGGCTGGGGCTGGACGGCCGCTTGCAGGCGCGGGGTTTGCTGCATGAGGGAACCAATCTGGTCAACGACGGAGAAATGTTCCGCATCGACATGGCGGCACGCAGCGCCGGACGGCGGGTTGCTGTCTATGGCCAGCAGGAGGTCATGCGCGATCTTTTTGAAGCGGCCACCGACATTCCGGTGATTTTCGAGGCGGAGGACGTGGCGCTGCACGACATTGCGGACACCAGGCCCTATGTCACCTGGCGGAAGGATGGCACCGAAGCGCGGCTGGATTGCGATTTCATTGCCGGCTGCGACGGCTTTCATGGCGTCAGCCGCGGGCATATTCCCCATGCGGCCCGCCGGGAATTCGAACGCGTCTATCCGTTCGGCTGGCTCGGCATATTGGCGGACGTGCCGCCCGCGCACGACGAGCTGATTTATGCCAATCACGCCAATGGGTTCGCGCTGGCCTCGATGCGCTCACCCAGCCGCAGCCGCTATTATCTGCAATGCGGGCTGGAGGAGAGCGTCGCGGACTGGCCGGACGAACGCTTCTGGGATGAAGTGACGTTGCGGCTGGGATCGCAGGCGCACGTCACGCGGGGGCCTTCTTTCGAGAAAAGCATCGCGCCTTTGCGCAGCTTCGTCACCGAACCGATGCGCCATGGCCGTCTGTTTCTCCTGGGCGACGCCGCGCATATCGTGCCGCCCACAGGCGCCAAAGGGCTCAATCTCGCGGTGTCGGATGCCGTGATGCTCTCGGATGCCTTGGCGGAATTCTATCAAAGCGGCCACCCGGCGGCGCTCGACGGCTATTCCGAAAGCGCGCTGAGCCGGGTGTGGAAGGCCGAACGCTTTTCCTGGTGGTTCACCGGGCTCACGCACCGCTTTCCGGAAACCGACGCGTTCGCCCGCAAGATGCAGGTCGCGGAACTCGCCTATCTGCGCCAGTCTGAAGCGCTGCAAACCGTGTTCGCCGAAAATTACGTCGGGCTGCCGCTCGTCTGAAAGGATCGCTCATGGCCGATATCTATAATCGCGATGACGCCCGGGCCCTGCCGCCGCTTCTGTTTCCCGCCTACGCCTCGACCATACGGCGTGCGCCGTCTCAGGCGCCCATCCGGATTCCCCAGACTGTCACCGAAACCAGCGGCCCCGCTCAGTGCTGGGACGAACTGATGGGCGGCGCGCTTGCGGACATGACGCGCCAGCACAAGGGAGAGCCGCTCGGTCAGCGCATCATCGTCAGCGGCCAGGTGTTGGACGAGAATGTCAGGCCCGTACCCAATACCGTGATCGAAATCTGGCAGGCCAATGCCGCCGGCCGCTATATCCATGCGCGCGACAATTGGCCGGCGCCGCTCGATTCCAACTTCACGGGTGTGGGCCGTGTGACCAGCGACGCCATGGGCCGCTATCGCTACATCACTGTCCGGCCGGGCGCATATCCATGGGGCAATCATCACAATGCCTGGCGGCCGGCGCATATTCATTTGTCGTTGCTGGGTCCGGCTTTCGCCACGCGGCTGGTGACCCAGATGTATTTTCCCGACGATCCCCTGATTGCGCTGGATCCCATCGCCAACGCCGTGCCGATGCCGTACCGGGACCGCATGATTTGCCGTTTCGATATCGACCTCACCGAGCCGCGTTTCGCATTGGGCTATCGCTTCGATATTGTTTTGCGCGGATCGCTTGTTACACCGATGGAGCGCTGAGGTGGACAATCAAAGCAAGGAATTGTTCGGACAGACGCCTTGGCAAACGGTAGGACCCTTCTTTCATTATGGGCTGCCCTGGAAGGGCGGGGCCGATCTGGTCGGCGCATCGGAGATCGGCGCGCGGGACGATCTGTTCGCGCCCGAGCATTATCTGCTGCGTACGCCGTTGCCGCGCCGCCCTATCGATGGTCCCGTGATCGAGATTTCCGGTCGCGTGCTGGATGGGGAGGGCGAGCCTGTTCCCGATGCGTTGGTGGAGATATGGCAGGCGGATGCGAATGGGCACTATTACGATCCGGACATCAACAGCGCCTTCATAGGGTTCGGCCGCGCAGCCACCGCCGACGATGGCGCATATTGCTTCCGCACGCTTTTTCCGGGACGGGTGGCTGGACCGGGCAACAGCCTGCAGGCCTCCCATATCGCCGTCGGCGTGATGGCGCGGGGGCTTTTGCGGCGCCTGGTGACCCGGCTGTATCTGCCGGACAGCGATGGATTGGAAGATGACCCGATCTTGGCGCTTGTACCGCCGGACCGGCGCGCGACGCTGATCGCAAAAAGGCAGGGTGGCGGCTATCGCTTTGACATTATATTGCAAGGTTCGAACGAAACCGTCTTCTTTGATTGTTGAGCCATGTCCAGAGCGATGCGCGGTTTGAGCGGCGAAAGTCTCCAAATGGAGGATGTGTTTGACGATGCCGCGGTCGTCCGGCATGGCCTTGCGTTCGAAGCGGCGCTCGCAGAAGCGCAGGCTGCGGAAGGTCTTTTGCGACCGGAAGAAGCGGCGCAGATCAAAGCAGCCTGTTCGGACTTCTCGTCTGGCAGCGACGGCTTCGCGGCACAGGCTGTCCACGCCGGCACTTTGGCGATTCCGCTTGTCGCTCAACTGCGCAGCGGGTTGGCCGATCCGGATTTGCGGCAGAAAGTTCACCTTGGTGCCACCAGTCAGGATATGGCCGATACCGTATTGATGCTTCAAGCGCGCGAAGGGGCGGGCCTGATCGCACGGGAATGCCAAAGGCTTCAGTCGGCGTTGGCATCAATGGCGGCACGCACAGCCGCCATGCCCGCGCTAGGCCGGACCCTGATGCAAAGCGCTTTGCCGATCACATTCGGACTGAAGACCGCAAACTGGCTGGCTGGGATAGATGGGGCGCATGCGCGCTTTGAGCGCGAGACAGGCCGCGCCATGAAGCTGCAGTTCGGCGGCGCGGTCGGCACGCGGGCGGGACTGGAAGCAAAAGGCAATGCGATAGCGCGCCGCATGGCCGCGCTGTTGAACCTTGCCTTCGATCCGCTGCCCTGGCATGCGCGACGCGGGGATATTGCCGGCCTTGCCGGTGCGCTGGCGATTCTGACCGGCGCGGCCGCAAAAATCGCTCGCGATATCGCACTTCTGTCGCAGAATGAAATCGGAGAAGTCCGCGAAGCAGCCGTGGCGGATCGCGGCGGATCCTCGGCCATGGCGCACAAGCGCAATCCGGTGAATTGCCAGTTGGTGCTGAGCGCAGCGATCCGTGCACCAGGCCTGGCAGCGACGGTGATCGCGGGTCTGCCGCAGGAACAGGAGCGCGGGCTTGGCGGCTGGCAGGCGGAAGCACCTGTCCTGGCCGATCTCTTCATTCTATGTCATGGGGCGCTGAAGGCCATGGCGATAACGATCGAAGGGCTGGAATTGGATGGTGCGCGCATGGCCGCCAATCTCGCCGCGGCCAATGTCGGTGCCGATACCGGCGATGCCGAAGCGCTGGTGACCGCGATGCTCGCGGCCCGGAAGGAAAATTCCTGATGGCCGTTGCGCGAAATCACGGCGTTCGGATTCATTGGCGGGAGGATGGAAAAGGCCAGCCCCTTCTATTGTTGAACTCGGTGGGGTGCGGGCTGGGCCTGTGGGATGCGGTGATGCCGCATCTCGGCGGCTTTCGCGTTCTGCGCATGGATATGCGCGGCCATGGTGGGTCGGATTCGCCGGATGGCGATTATTCGCTGGATCAGTTGGCGAGCGATGTGCTCTGCGTGCTCGACGCGGCCGAAGTCGAGCGGGCCACGATCTGCGGCCTGTCCCTGGGCGGCATGATGGCGATGTGCCTGGCGCTGCAGGCTCCGGAACGGGTGCGGGCGCTGGTTCTGGCCTGCACGTCGGCACGAATGGATGCGGATAGCTGGGACGCCCGCATTCGGGCGGTGCGAGGCCAGGGTATGGCGGCGGTTGCCGATGCGGTCATGGAGCGTTTCTTTTCGGCGGACTTCCGCCGCGATCACGAAGCGGTCGTACAAGATATTCGGCAGACCTTTCTGCGGTTGAATCCGGAAGGCTATGCGGGCTGCTGCGCCGCCATCCGCGACATGGACCTGCTTGACCGCATTGCGGGCATTGCCGCGCCGACGCTTGTCATTTGCGGCGACAAGGATGTCGCGACACCCTGCGAAGGGCATGGCGCGGAAATCCGGCAACGGATAGTGGAGGCGCGACTTGAATCTTTGCCTGCGGCTCATATCGCGCCGGTCGAGATGCCGGAAGGTTTTGCCGGTATCCTGAAGCGGTTTCTTGCAGGAGTGGCCGATGGCTGAAGACAAGGATGCCCGCACGGCGGGCCTCGCCATGCGTCGCCAGATTCTGGGCGATGCCTGGGTCGACCGGGCGCTGGCGGCGCGCACCGACTTCACGGCGGATTTCCAGGACATGATCACCCGCAATGTGTGGGACGAGATCTGGAACCGGCCGGGGCTGGATCATCGCACCCGTCGCCTTCTGGTGGTGGCGATCACCGCTTCGCTCGGCGCCTGGGAGGAATTCCGGCTGCATGTCCGGGCGGGGTTGGAGCAGAAGGGGTTCAGCGCGGAAGAACTGAAGGAAGTGCTGCTGCAGCTTGCGGCTTATGCCGGGGTGCCTGCCGCCAACACCGCTTTCATGGAAGCCAGCCGCATCGTCGAAAGCCTCAAACCTCAGGCATAGGAGCGGCTGACGAACCAGAAAACGCCGATGCAGACCAGGAACGCCGAGCAGACATCCGTGACGATGGGGCGGGGGAGGGCGAATTTCATCTTCACCAGCAGCCAGGCAATCAGCGTTACGGAAAGGACCAGGGTCAACTGCCCGACTTCGACACCGGAATTGAAGCCCAGCAAAAGCTCTGCCATCCGGCCGGTGGGAAGCCGCATTTCCAGCAGGCTGGACGCAAAGCCGAAGCCATGGATCAGGCCAAATACCAGGGTGACGATGACACGGATGCGCGCCGCATCCTGAAGGTGACCGGTGATCATCAGGTAATTGCCTGTGAAAAGGCCCGCGCCGAGAAGAAGAAGTGCCGGAAGGCCACCCGCGCCCATGACCTGAAGCAGTGCCATCAGGATGAGCGTTCCTCCGAAGGCCAGCGCGATCGTGCCAGGACGTTTCAGCGAGACCGCGATATTTTCCGCGCCAATCAGCGCGATGGTGAGCGCGACCAGCGCGTCTATATATTCCGCATGGGGCCGTACGATCCCGGTCACGGCCAGGGCGAGGGTGGCGCTGTGCCCAACGGTGAAGCCCGTGACCACGAAGGCGAGATCCTTTAGCCGCCGGG